>CAJXDE010000095.1 GCA_913052635.1 uncultured Halieaceae bacterium | reverse complement strand
CTTTCTCCTATGGCCTCTAGCGCTTTTTCTGCCACATGTAATGAGCTATGATGTGGTTCTAAAATTATTTCTGTGGCACCGTTCTCGGAGAGTTCTTTATAGTGCGCAATAGTACTAGCACTGACAATTATTTTACGGCCTGGAAATTTATTCATTATAACGGTAGTGGTATCAATCGATTTTTTAATATTTGGTATATCGATAATTATTACTTCTGATGTTTCAATTCCAGCTTCAATCAGTAATTTTGGATTGGACGGCTCCCCTAACAACGCTTTTACACCTCTTTGACGAAGCTCCTTTATGTTTAATGAGGAGTTATGCTCTAGATACAACTAACTTGAATTTATTAGTTTTAGAAAAAGTGTCATAGCCCATTGCTCCGGTCGGAGTAGCGATGGTGTCCAGAATGTTTTAGTTTCCCACAAGTCTCAAGGTCGGATCTCTTTTTCGACTTGGAGGAATTCGCCATTAGCGTTGACCGAAAAACTGAAATTTTGCGCGCGGCTACAGAGCTCATTGCTAATGAGGGGTAAGGCAGTCTTAGCATGCGAGCCCTGGCGCGCGTGAGTGGCATGAAGCTGGGTGCGCCGCGCCTAGTCCAGTTTTTCCGCGAGTTTTGGGCGTTGACGCAGATGTTGGGTCACAGCTTCATAGGCCATCGCAAATTCCAACACTTTTTGATCGGCTCCCATGGGCCCCATGAGCTGTATGCCCATCGCACGCCCGTCTCCATCAAATCCTGCAGGCAGACTGACGACCGGGAGCCCGGCCAATGTGCCGCCAATCGTGACTTCCATCCACCGGTGATAGGTGTCCATCGCTTTGCCATCAATCGACTCGGGCCAATGGATATCTGCGGAGAAGGGGAATGTTTGGGCTGTGGGTAGAGCGAGGAGGTCATAGCGACCAAATAAGTCGTCCAGCGCGCGGTACCAGTCTGAGCGCCCTTTATCTGCCTCGGCAATCCTGGCAGCGGTCATGTCCAGTGAACCCTCGATCTCCCATTGTAGTTCCGGCTTCAAAAGCTCTTTGGTTTGCGGGTTGTCGCAAAGTGGCTTTGCGGCGCTCCACGACCAATGACGGAGCGTCAGCCAGGTTTGCCAGAGTCTGGCCATCTCGAAGTCTGGCATGCAGCCTTCCAGCGTCGCGCCATATTGCGTCAGTCGTTTCAATGCAGATTCACACAAAGCCGCGACACCCGGCTCCATTGGAAGGTAGCCTTGATAGTCGCCCATCCAGCCAATACGCATGTTCTCAAGCGCCGCTGGCGAGAATGCCTCGTAAGCTGGTATTTCGTCGCGGAGTGAGAGAGGCGCACGTGAGTCATAGCCAGCCATCGTACCGAGCAACCGGATGGTGTCTTCCGTATTTCGGCCCATCGGCCCGTCTGTCGCTAACTGATCGTAGAAAAGTGAGGTTTCGTTAGAAGGGCTGGGTATTCTGCCCTGACTAGGTCTAAAGCCAATAACATTGTTGAAGCCGGCCGGATTGCGCAGTGACCCCATCATGTCGCTGCCGTCGGCAGTGGGTAACAACTCCGCTGCCAGAGCGACTGCGGCACCGCCGCTGCTGCCGCCTGCTGTGAGATGGGGGTTGTAGGCGTTTCGGGTCGCGCCAAACACCGAATTGTAGGTCTGTGAACCCGCGCCGAACTCCGGAGTATTGGTTTTGCCAATGAAGATTGCGCCATGTGCGCGAATTCGGGCAACTGGGAGGCTGTCTGCCATAGCCACATTCTGAGCAAAAATGGGTGAGCCATAGGTGCTTACTAAGCCTTGGGTATCCGCGAGATCTTTGATCGCATGAGGCATACCGTGCATCCATCCCCAATACTCACCCTTGAGTAATGCTTTGTCCGCCGCCTCTGCCTGTCGGAGTAGCTCCGAATCGTCCACCAGACTAACGATCGCGTTATAGAGCGGGTTGTATCGATGAATTCGCTCAAGATATGCCTGCATCACCTCGACACAAGAAACATCTCGGCTCTTGATTGCCTGCGAGAGTCTTGAGGCGCTGATGCGCGTGATTTCATCGGCCATGGGTTGTGCCTCTGCGGATCTATCGAATGATGTTGCCATTGATAGATCGACTATTTGAGCTAATTTTAATGAGTTCTCCCCGCTTCATTCTTGCACGCCCCCACCATCCAATGTGATTGCGGTTTCTTGGGACTGGGTGATCGCAATATCCGAGGGAATGCGATAGCGACGGGGCCGGCCGATACCGAGGCTACTGGACAGGTCCCTGCGGAGGTTCTCGACCATGTGGTGAACGGTTTGGCGCTCAAGCGCTTGGGGGAGACCGTGGATGTTGTTAATCTGGCCAAGGTTTTGGCCTCTGACGAGGCGGCGCGCATCACGTGGCAAACCTTCCGAGTGGACGGTGGCGATACCTTGCTGCCCGCCTGAGTGGGTCGCCCGTTCCGAATCCAGGAGATTCTATTATGAAAATCCGAGAAACCTTTGTTTGTGAGCCTCTGAGAACCCCAGTCGGGAAGTTTGGCGGTGCTTACCGGGAAGTCGATGCCCCTTTTCTGGGTGCTGCGGTTGTTTCTGGCCTGTTGGAACGTTCGGGCCTGCCCGCCGAAGCGGTGGACGACGTCTTGTTTGCACAGTGTTATGCCAGCATGGAAGCCCCAGCGTTAGGGCGGGTGGTGGCGTTGGACGCGGACCTGCCCATCACGGTAGGCGGGCTCCAACTGGATCGTCGCTGTGGTTCCGGGCTGCAGGCGCTGATCTACGCGTACCTTCAGGTAGCGACCGGTGGATCAGATGTCGTGATTGCCGGCGGCGCGGAGTCCATGAGTAACGCGCCTTTTTTCACCCACGGTGCGCGCTGGGGTGTAAAAGGTCCGGCGCTTGAGTTGCAGGATGGGCTGGTGCGGGGTCGCGTCACGGCAGGCGGTCAAAATTTCCCGGTTCCTGGCGGTATGTTGGAGACGGCCGAAAATCTGCGTCGCGAATATCGGATAACACGTCAGGAGCAAGATGAATTTGCCTTTGAATCGCAACGCCGCGCTCTCGCAGCGCAGGAGCAGGGTCGGCTGGACGAGGAAATTGTTCCGGTAACGGTGCCTGGCCGAAAGGCGGATACACTGGTATCCCAGGATGAAACGCCGCGGGCGACAACGCTGGAGGCGCTTGCTGCACTCGAGCCGATCAGGGTGAAAATCGACTCTGAGGCAACGGTGACCGCCGGTAACGCCAGCACCCAGAACGACGGCGCATCCGCCAGTATCGTGGCAAGTCAGGAAGCGGTAGAGCGATATGGGTTGAAGCCATTTGCTCGCATTCTGTCGTGGGCTGTGGTGGGTGTTGAGCCTGCAAGGATGGGCATCGGCCCAGTGCCAGCCGTTGAGAAGGCGCTACTGGCCGCAGATTTGACCATGGCCGATATCGACCTAATCGAGCTTAACGAAGCGTTCGCTGCCCAGGTGCTGGCTTGTACCCAGGCACTGGATTTCAAGACAGCCGATTTCGACAGGCTGAACGTCAATGGCTCGGGTATTTCCTTGGGACATCCGGTAGGGGCGACCGGTGGGCGCATACTCGCCACCCTGTTGCGGGAAATGGCGCGACGCGATGCGCGTTACGGGCTCGAAACCATGTGTATAGGAGGAGGTCAGGGGCTGGCCGCCGTATTCGAGCGGGTTTAGCACTTTTATTGCGTAAATTGGCCCCGAAGTGCTCTTGCAGGTGTTCGCTGTTAAGGGCAGGGGCAGGCTCTCGGTAGCGGGCGAGCTAATCTGTGTGTCGCCGGTTGAGTTTTATGCTTCATTCGATGGATGGAAAGGACAAGAATCCTCTTTCTCAACCAGATCGTAGGCGAACATGAACTTAGCGACCCCCGCTAGAATTCCACCCACCAATCCCAGCTCCAGAATTTCAGTGTCACTGAAGTGCTGGGCGAGTTTCTGATGTAACGCCGGACTCAGTCTGCCCTCAGGCTGCGTGAGCGCTAGCTGCTCGCCCAGTGCCAGCACGGCTTTCTCGGCATCTGTGAATGGGCCATCCTCTGGTTCATCAAAAGCGTCAATCTGTTCTTCAGTGAGGCCAGCTTCCAGTGCGTCCCTACGATTTCCCTGATTGCAGAAGCGGCATCCATGAAGGGTCGATAGCCTCAGCCTAAGGAGCTCTTTGTAGGGCTGGGCGACTGCGCCGCCGCGGAAGACTTCCCCGTAAAAAGAGACCACGTACCAGCGATAGAGTTCAGGATGATTCGCGAAAACTTCAAAGAACGTGGCGTCCCCGCGCAGCGCCATCGAAGCTTCCCACGCCGAGGCGATGTCCTCCGGCATTTCGGAGGCATCGATTCGCTTCAGTGCAGGCTCCGGTTTCATCGCAGTCTCAAACCATGGCCTTGAGCTGTTCATCTCGGTAGCGGCCAAGCAGAAGCAGCGCCAGCGAGCAGATAATGAAGCCCCACATGGAGTAATAGAGCGCCAGATCGTAGGAGCCGGTGTTGCTATACACGGCGCCAAAGACGGCGGGCCCGAAGCCTGCACCAAGGCCAAACAGTGCGTAGAGGGCACCGTAAATGCGGGCGTAGCTCCGCACGCCGAAGTAACGTGATACCAAATACGCCAGCAGGTCGTACTCGACACCTGCGGCCACGCCCAACAATACGATGGCAATCACCATCTGGCTGTAGCTGGGATCGGGCCCGGTAAACATTATCATGGAAATCGCCGGCATGATCATCAGAGCGCAGGCGATGGCGGGCGCCCAGATAAAGTCCAGTAGATAGCCCGCTATCAGCCGCCCGGCATAGACCGAATAACCAAGAAAGCTTGCCAGCAAGACCGCGTCAGCGCGCTCGAAGCCTTTGGAACCCATCATCGTCTCAAGATTGGGAATGGGGCCGCCAATGGCAAAAGACAGAGGCAGGAAGATTGCGCCCAGTAACCATAGTCGCCAGTCCTTTAGCGCCTGAATGAAGGTAAAGCCATACTGTTGCATGGTGCTGCCGGTCTCGCGGCTGAGCGCTGCCAGCCCTTCAGCCCGCTTGGCGACCTTGGGATCATCCACATCGTGGAACGCAAAGAGGGCAATTGGCAAAGCGACGATCAGCGGCAGGAAGCCGATGCCGACGTAAGCCATGCGCCAACCAACGCTATTGATCAGTTCTTCGGCGATCAGCTTGGCCACTGCGCCGCCGATTCCAGTGCCCACCAATGCAATTCCCAAAGCCAGGCCGCGCTTTTCGTGGAACCATCGCGAGATGGCCTTGGTAAAGGTGATGGGCAGGGTGCCGGCACTGAGGGCTGACAGCAGCCCCCAGAGAAAAAGGTACAGCGTGTGCGAGCCGTTATTGAGAGAGAACAGCATCATGCCCATGGCAAAGGTCAGCATGGAAATCAGTGCCACTTTCCGGACCCCATAACGATCCGAAAGGTAACCCGCCATCGGCGCGCTGATGACTGTCACGATGCAAAAAGGCACCAGTCCGAGCATGATCTGATCGATACCCCAGCCAAATTCCTCAGCGAGAGGTTGGGCAAAGACACCAATCGTGTAGAAGGGCAGCGGCGACATGCCCAGAGAAATGCCAAAAGTGGATGCCAATACGACTGGCCAGCCGTAGCGGAATTCGCGGAACTGCGAGGTATCAAATGCCATGCTGTCGTACCGGCTGCTTATTGTTGTTCAAGGCGCCCCAGAGCGCCAGCGCCCCTGATGATACCTTTGGTGTGGCTGATTGCCACTGCCTAAGATGCGGCACTAAGAACTGAGAGCGCACTGCAACTGAGGGCTCAGTACCGAAAAAGGCTCAGTTCAAGAGTCGCGCTACAGCGCGAGAGATCGCCACCTCGCCCTGATCGAAATAGGCATCGTGGTTCTCTTCAATGCTATTGAGGTCATACAGGTAGTTGACCATCATCCCGACCGACTGTTGCAGGCCTTTGTCACTCAGATCCGCCGCCCAGTGGATGGCATGCAGGCTGGCGCCGTTGCCCAGGTGAAAGCGCGCGACAGGGTCCAGCGCCAGGTGCTGGGTGCGCTCTTTGACAAGATACCGCGCGCAGAGTGCAAGCGCGGCCTCCCAGCGCGGATCGGTGGTGTCGGTGCCGTACACTTTGGCCAGTGAGCGCAGCTCGTGGATGTCGAGATCAGAGGAGCCCCGCGGTGAGGCGAGCCACTTGCAAAATCCGGGTACTGGCGAGAGCGTCACATACCGCTTGGCCTTGGGGTAGCGTTTTCCCACTTCTTCCACGACCTGCTTGATCAAAAAATTGCCGAAGGACACCCCGGCCAGCCCCGGGTGGCAGTTGCTGATCGAATAAAACACCACGGTGTCGAGATCTTTTTCGTCAGCGGGTTCCGCTGTCTTATCGATGAGCGGTGCGATCGCATTGGGTATGCCCGAGGTCAGCGCCACCTCGACAAACACGAGCGGATCATCCGGCATGGCCGGATGGAAAAAGGCAAAGCACATGCGGTTCTCGCGAAGCCGTGAGCGCAGATCGTCCCAACCTTGAATGGCGTGCACCGACTCGTATTGGATGATGCGCTCCAGCACTGCTGCAGGGGAGTTCCAGTCAATCACGCGCAACTCCAGAAAGCCGCGATTAAACCAAGACACAAACTGGTGCTTGAGGTCGGTATCGACCCGTTTGAGCTCCGGACGGTCCGGCAGCAGTCGCAACAGGGCGCCGCGCATCTTCACGAGCACCGAGGTCGCCTCGGGGGCCATGTTCATGCGGCGGAAAAGTTTGACCCGGGGCGCCTCGATCGCCCTGCTTAAGGTGGTCAGTTGCTCATCGGAGGGATCTGTCTTGTAAGCATTGGCTGCGGCAATGATTCCCTCTGGATCGGGATCGAAAGCATTGCCCAACGCCTCAAAAAAGAGGGTTTGGTTGGCGGCATCCAGCGCCCGGTAGTCGGCAATGACTTCGCAGGCCAGCGCAAGCCCCGAGGCTTCGCCGCGGTGATGCAATAACTGCCGGCATTTGGCCAGCAGATCGCCCGATGGAGCCTCGGCCGCCGCCTGTCGGCGGCGCGCCAAAATGCCCTTTCCGGCGCTGATAACTGAACCCAGCAAACCCGCCAATCCGGTGCCGGACTGGCGTTGCGCTTCAATGGGCGGTTTTGCGTCGGCAGACATGAGGGCAGATGCTCCGGACAGGTCCTTGTGACTAGGTGCAAAATATATCTGATTCGGGCCGTATTTGCTGAGTGAGATAGGGCGTTGTGCATCTCAGACCCTAGGGCGCGCTCGGTTGACTATCAGTCAGATTTCTTTGAAGGTGGCGCCCCATGGATGGCAGTGGAAACAACATCCTCAAGGCATACGGGCGTGTGTTGGGGGATGACAATGCGCTTTTTTGATCCCTGCAGTTATTCGGCTGGACCGGCATCTCGTTGCTCACCTATCTCAGCTTGAGCGTGCCGTACGATCAGTATGAATTAGCGTATCTCGCCCACAATATCTCCCAATCTGTCGTGGGCTTGGTGTTGTCCATTCCCCTTAGGCCGATTTTTCGCACCGTCTGGAATTGGACATTCCTGCCCAGAATGTTGGTTGTATTGGGTGCTGCGATTTTGGCTGCGTTGGCCTGGGCGGCTCTTAGGCTCACCCTTTTTATGCTGATGACTGGAGAAACCGGGTTGTGGCCCGATTTTGGCGGTTGGTTATTCCCATCAATGTTTGTGTTCTTCACTTGGGCAGCGCTGTATCACGGCATCAAGTACTACCAGATGTTGCAGCGGGAACGGGAGGCGCTGCTCCGGATCGAATCACTACAGAGGCAAGAGGCCCTGAAGCTGGCGCAGGTAGAGGCCGACGCCCGAAATGCCCAATTGGCACTGCTTCGTTATCAGCTTAACCCTCATTTTCTTTTTAACACCCTCAACTCGGTCAACGCGCTGGTTAGCAAAGGTGACGCTAGCAAGGCGACGAAGATGATCAACAAGCTCAGCGAGTTTTTTCGTCACTCACTCCGGGCTGAACCCGAGACAGAGGTCACACTAGCGGAGGAGATTGCTACCACCGAGCTATATCTCGATATTGAAAAAACACGCTTCGCTGACCGGCTGACGGTGGAGATACAGATAGCGGACTCTGCTAAATCGAGATTGGTACCTTCCATGATTCTGCAACCGCTGGTGGAAAACGCTCTGAAGCACGCGATCGGCGTGTCGGAGAATGGTGGTCAGATCCGGATTTTGGCCTCAGAGTCGGATTCTGGTGCGTTACAAGTCCGCGTCGAAGACAGTGGTCCAGAGGTGAGTGACCATCAGGCGGGTGAAAGGCCTCCGGGCGCGTCGGTCGGGTTGGACAACACAAGAGCGCGGTTGCACGCGTTTTATGGAGACGGTGGGCGATTGAAGATTGAAAAAGCTGATAT
>CAJXDE010000094.1 GCA_913052635.1 uncultured Halieaceae bacterium | reverse complement strand
CGCACATTCTCGAGTTTGACGCGCATGTGTCCATGCGGTGCATCCAACATATTGAATACCTTGAGCGGTCGGACATTATTTACCCCCGGGGTATCCATCGGCACGAGGATCTGTGACTGCTGGAGGTGCTTGGGAGCCTCAGGGTCAGTTTTGACCATGCAGATCATAATCTTGCAGCGTGGGTCACCAGCGCCGGACGTCCAATGCTTCTCGCCGTTAATAACCCACTCGTCCCCCTCGAGGGTAGCCGAGGTGCAGATATTGGTTGCATCGGATGAGGCGACAGCCGGTTCCGTCATACCAAAGCAAGACCGAATCTCGCCCGCCAGTAGGGGCTCCAACCACTGCTTTTTCTGGGCTTCACTGCCGTATTTATGCAGTACTTCCATGTTGCCGGTATCCGGCGCAGAGCAATTAAAGACCTCGGCGGCCAAGCGCGACTTGCCCATCTCCTCTGCCAGGTAGGCGTATTCGACGGTATTGAGACCGGAGCCCTCCTCACCGGTTAGAAAGAAATTCCACAAGCCCGCTTCGCGGGCCTGGATTTTCAAAGATTTCAGAATCTCCGTCTGACGGTCAGTGAGGACAAACGGATCGTCGACCTCGATCTCAGCGACGAACTCGTGCTCCACCGACATGACCTGCTCGTTAATGAAGCATCGGACGCGCTCTAGTAGCGGCGCCACCTTTTCTGAAATACCCAAATCCATGACGTTTACCTCAAGCGCGGGCCTGACGGGCCTGCCGGTTGACTCAAAAGGAGCTCGGCGGACTGCGAGTGCTGACCGCCCCTACGATAACAAAATAATGACATAGCCTATGCCATTAAATCCAGAAGCCTGCGCCACCTCGCTTTCATCGGTGCCCTAGGCAGGCGGCCGACAGTAGCGCATGGGCCTGCGCCGGACAAGACAAGTCACCATGCCCAGCGCCGATAGCGGCTATTGTCTGCTGCGATACCAGAGTGCCTGCCGCACAGAGGTTAACGGGGCGCTACGCGACAACCAGCCCGACGATCCTTTTCTTCAACACTACGCGGCTTTCTCGGAATGCAACTAGGCTGGTACCGGCAGCATCAGGGATTCTTTGACCTGCTCCATGACTACGTAGCTGGAGGAATCCAGCACCCCTGGTAAGGTCAGTAAGGTCTCTCCGAGCAGGACACGGTAGGCATTCATGTCGGCGACGCGCGCCTTCAACAGGTAGTCAAAATTGCCCGACACCAGGTAGCACTCCTGTACCTCGGGTAAGTCCACAGCGGCCGAGGTGAACGCCTCAAAGATATCCTGCGATGTCCTGTTCAAACTGATCTGGACGAACACCACCAACCCTCTGTCCAGGGCACCCGGATTCAGCACCGCCTGATAGTGCTGAATGACGCCTTCCCGTTCGAGTCTCCTGACTCGCTCTTTACAGGGCGTGGCGCTCAAGCCCACCTTGCGCGCGAGCTCTGTGTGCGGCATCCGTGCATCTTGCTGCAGCAACCGGACAATATTCCGGTCGATCTTGTCCAGCCGATATGACTGATGATTCACCCGCTCAACCTCCTGCATCTACAGGGCAGCACCCGAAGCAAAAGATAATATCTCTTATAAAAGGTCTAATTATAGTCATATTAACCTTAACAGTGAATTTTTAATATTGAATGCGCTTTTTTTGGGGATAGAAAAAGCGGCTTTGACCTTCTTTGCCCCAACCGGGCGAGGCAGAATGCCGCCAAACTCGTTGCCGTAGACGACACCATGAAACTTGGCGTCCCAAGAGAGATCAAAGCACAAGAATTCCGGGTCGGTATGACACCAGCCGGCGCCAGAGAACTGGTCGGCGCAGGCCATAGCGTCCTGATTGAATCCGGAGCCGGAGATGCGATTGGCTTGACTGATGACCTGTACCGCGCTGCCGGCGCCTCAGTGGTCGAGACCGCCGAGCGGGTTTTCGGTGAGAGCGACATGATCGTCAAAGTGAAAGAACCTCAACCGCATGAGTGCCGGCAGCTCCGACCTCAGCAGCTGCTATTTACCTACCTGCACCTCGCAGCCGACCCAATGCAGGCAGAGCTGTTAATGAACTCCGGGGCGACCTGCATCGCCTACGAGACGATCACATCGCCAAAGGGGGGGCTGCCCCTATTGGCGCCCATGAGTCTTGTAGCCGGCAGGCTCTCGGTGCAGGCAGGCGCCCACCACATGGAAATTCATCAGGGAGGCAACGGCACACTCCTGGGCGGCGTCCCGGGTGTGGCGCCGGGAAAGGTCCTCGTCCTGGGCGGAGGCGTCGTGGGCAGCAGCGCAATCCGGGTGGCGCTGGGCATGGGCGCCGCCGTGACGGTACTGGACCGATCTGTCAGCCGCTTGGGCGAGCTGGACGAACAATACCGGGGGCAACTCCGCACCGTGTATTCCACGGCAGAGGCTTTAGAGATGCATACCCGCGAGGCTGATCTGATCATTGGCGCTGTGCTCATACCCGGCGCGTCTGCGCCCAAGCTAGTCACCGCCGAGATGCTGGCTGATTTTAAACCCGGAACCGTGATGGTCGATGTCGCCATTGACCAAGGTGGGTGTTTCGAAACCTCACGACCCACCACCCATGCGGATCCCACCTATGTGGTCGACGGCGTGGTGCACTACTGTGTCGCCAACATGCCGGGCGCTGTAGCGAGAACCGCGACGCTGGCGCTAACCAACGCAACCCTGCCCTACATCATGCGCCTGGCAAGTAACGACGTAGGCTCCCTACTGCTACAGGATAGGCACTTTGTAGCCGGGCTGAATATCGTTCACGGCCAGCTGACTCATCGAGCTGTAGCGGAGGCTCTGGGCCGAACATGGACGGAGCCGGACCAGATACTAAGGACATCGTTGCATTTGAAATCGGCATGACAGCGCCGCAGGCGCCCCACGCCAGCATGTTCTTGCACAGGTTGAGAATTCCTGCACACTTCACCTCTTACTAGGGGTACAGGCTTTAAATCATGCACAAAATGAAGCCCGATATCGAAGCTTTATCCTCGTCGATCCTCGCTTACGCCATGGAGCGGTTGCGGATGGATCCGCCAACCATCGATCACGCTCTCTCGCAAACGACGCTGGAAGAGCTGGCGGGCCAGACCATTACCGAGGAGGGTCGGAGCGGCGAGGAGGCGCTGAAGCTTTTTGTCGACTCGTTGGGTCCTGCCTGTATCTCTCAGGACCACCCTAGGTACCTCTCCTTCGTGCCATCAGCCCCCTCGGAAGTCTCGACTCTGTTCGATCTGGTTGTCGGCGCCTCCAACATCTGCGCCAGTAGCTGGCTCGAAGGCGCAGGCGCCATCTATGCAGAAAACCAGGCACTGCGGTGGATTTCTGATATCGCGGGGCTGCCTGCGGAAGCGGGCGGCGTGTTCGTCAGCGGTGGGACGGCGGGCAATCTCTCTGCCTTGGTAGCCGCGCGCCATGATTGGCGAGAAGCGTATCCGGAATTTAGCAGCCAGCGCGGATTGATTATTTCTTCTCGCGGTGCGCACGCGTCGGTGGCACAGGCGGCGCAGGTAATGGATGCCGATTTGATCCAGTCGGGTGGGCACCAGCTCACAGGGGATGATGTGGCGGCAACAATTGCCGAACTCGGCCCAGCGGATCGAGCGCGGCTGTTTGCTGTGGCGTGCACCGCCGGCACCACCAATCTTGGCATCATCGATGACATGCAAGTTATCGGCGAAATCTGCGCCCAAGAGAAGTTGTGGTTCCACGTGGACGGCGCATACGGTGGTGCGGCGCTAGCGGCACCGTCGACTCGGCCTCTTTTTGACGGCATTGAGCGCGCAGACAGCTTCATTGTGGACCCTCACAAATGGCTGTTCGCGCCATTTGACTGTTGCGCACTCATTTATGCCGACCCCGCAAAGGCTCGCAAAGCGCATCGCCAGCACGGTGATTACCTGGAGGTGTTTTATGACGGCACCTGGAATCCCAGCGACTACGCGCACCACCTGTCTCGCCGCGCAAGAGGCCTACCATTTTGGTTCAGTCTTGCTGTGCATGGGACAAAAGCCTATGCAGACGCAGTCGAAACCACGCTGGACTGCGCTCGTGAGGCAGCGGCCATGATCGAGGCACACCCCAACCTCGAGTTGGTCACCGAGCAACGCCTGTCGATTTGTGTCTTTCGCCGTATCGGCTGGGCGCCGGAGGACTATAAGCAGTGGAGTGATGCGCTACTCGAACGTGGCGATGGACTGGTCACGCCCACCAAACATGAGGGTGAGACTGTACTGCGATTCTGCATCGTCAATCCGCGAACCAACCGCGACGACATTCAGCTTATCCTCGACACTTTGTGACCATTGTCCCACGCTACACTATCGCGACATGTGCGGGTTGCTTCCGTCAGAAAGCCGCGATGGCTTTGAATTGATTCGTAACAGGGCTGTTGCTGCGCAGATGGCAGCCATCACGCGTCTCATCTAGGATTTTGCTGTTATGAAAAGGATTGCTCTCATCGCCGTGTTGGCGCTTGCCAATGTGGCGCTGTTCACGCCCTGGCTGTTTGGCGAGGCCCGTGGCATACAAACGGCCTCGCGATTAGAAGCGCCCTATCCGCTGACATTCCCGAACGACTTTGCCTGGGGCGTGGCGGTCGCTGCACAACATGTTGAGCACCAGCAGCCCAGTGACTGGACTGCCTTTGAACGACGCGTCATTCGTGAGGGGAAGACGGGCACAGGTCTTCAACCGGGACAGGCAAAACCGGGACACATTCGCGACCTCGACAAGTACTCCGAGGAAGTGCGGCAAAAGAAGGTGGACTTCGACAGTCGCTATGCCAGCGACTTTCAGAAGCTGGCTGAACTGGGACTGAACAGTTATCGCTTCAGTCTCTCATGGGCACGCTTGTTCCCCCGCGCGGATCTGACCGAACCCGACCCGGACGGCGTCGCCTTTTATCAGGATGTCATCGCGGCCGCCAAAGCAAGCGGGCTCGAACCGCACGTGTCGTTGTTTCACTTTTCCACACCCGAGTGGCTTTGGGAAGAACATGATGGACAACGAGGTTGGGAACGGCCCGACGCGCTAACTCATTGGCGCCGCTATGTAGAGGCGGTCTCTCAATTACTGGGGTCAGAGATTGACTACTGGTGCACCCTGAACGAGCCCATGGTCTATGTGTTGTGGGGCTACATCGAGGGCATCTTCCCGCCGCTCGAGCAACGCGCCGGCCCTGTGGATGTCGCCCCGGTGGTCGCGCAACTGCTTCGAGCCCATGCCGATGCCTATCGCATCCTGCACGCCGATGCCAACGCGCGCGATCAATCGATTTCTGTTGGCCTCACACAACACACTCGCGCCTTCGAGCCTTGGCGAAACTGGCACCCGATTGATCGACTGACCGCAGAGTTTGTGCAGCAAGCCTTCATTTGGGATGTCTTTGACGCCATAGAGAGTGGCCGCTACGCCATGACCAACACTGACTTCACTGCTGACATTGAGGGCCTTGCGGGCACTCAGGATTACGTCGGCATCAATTATTACGGTCGCTTTTACGTGCAAATGGATATTGATGCTATGGCGGCAGGCCCGGTCACCCATACCCGCGACCCGAATGACCCGGAAGAGCTTACGAGCGACCTCGGGTGGGCCCTATACCCGATCGGATTTAGTGACGTGCTGAGTGAGGCCTGGAAACGCTACGGCAAGCCGATCCAGATACTGGAGAACGGCATTGCCGACGCGGCCCAACCCGACTCACTTCGCCAGACTTTTATGGTCACTCACCTACGCGAAGTGTGGTACGCCATGAACATCCTCGGCGTCGATATCGACGGCTACTTCCACTGGTCTCATCTTGATAATTTCGAATGGGCGGAAGGCTTTGGCCCACGATTCGGTTTGTTCGCTGTCGACTATGACAACGACTTTGCCCGCACACCACGGGACAGTGCCGGCGTCTACGCAGAGATCATTCGTGCCGGCATCAGCGACACGATGTGGGCAAATCATCGCGGACCTTTTTAGCGGAGCTAACAATGTCCATACACGTAGGCGGCCTGAAGAAGGCGCTTTCCGCCCAGCGGACACACTCGTATCGGCGATGATAATTCCAACGATTGGACAACTAGGGCGTTTTCATTGAAAGCAAGCCGACTGAAAGCGGTCCGATTGAGAGCGACAATGCTGAAAGAGACTGGACTAGGCGCAAATTGAGGCACCTCCCGATGCCGTTGCCGCCTAACCTTTACCCCCTGTGACCGACAAAATCTCATAGTCGACATGGCGCCGACCCATGAGCATCGGGAACAGAAAAAAAGCACTGTTGACTGTTTTTGAGGTCAGGGTTACTTTGCCTGAGCGCTTGGGGGCGACAGATGTCGACCTGCACATTGCATCCGGGATGTAATCTGTTGCAATGTCACCTCAACTGGGAAAGCCATCAAAATTAAAACATCCAAGGAGACCCAACGTGTCCATTCCAAAGGAAACCCTCCTGCACGCCTATCGCACCATGAAGACGATTCGCGAATTCGAAGAGCGGGTGAACGCAGAAATCATGAACGGTCAGATACCGGGGTTCACACACCTGTACACGGGTCAGGAGGCCAATGCCGTCGGCGTCTGCGCCCATCTCGACGAGAGCGATACCATTATCTCGACTCATCGCGGTCACGGACACTGCATCGCTAAGGGCGCAGAAGTCTCGGGCATGATGAAGGAGTTGTTCGGCTCGTCTGAAGGTCTCTGTAAGGGCAAAGGCGGCTCTATGCACGTGGCGGATATCGACAAGGGCATTTTGGGCGCGAACGGCATCGTAGCAGGAGGCCCACCGATCTCAGTGGGCTCTGCACTGGCCGCAAAGATTCGTAAAAACGGCAAGGTCGCTGTGTCGTTCTCCGGCGACGGCTCAGTGAATCAGGGCACCTGCTTTGAAGCAATGAATATGGCGGTTGTGCTGCAGGCGCCGGCTGTTTTCGTGATCGAGAACAACTACTACTCCGAGCACACCTCCATCAACTACGCGGTGGGCTGTGACGATCTGAAGGCCCGCACCGAGGCCTTTGGCTTCCCGGTCTTCGTGGCCGATGGCGCTGACTTCTTTGCTGTTCATGAAGCAGCAGGTAAAGCGATCGCCCACGCCCGCGCCGGCAACGGCCCCGCCGGCGTTTTTGCGGAGCAGGGCCGTTACCACGGCCATTTTGTCGGCGACCCGCAGGCGTATCGTGCCGAAGGCGAGCTTGAAGACCTGCGAGAGAACCACTGCCCGCTGAAAAATTTCCGTGCGCGCATGGCTGAAACGGGCGAGCTCAGCCTCGCTGAGCTCGACGCGATTGATGCCGAGGTCATGGCAGAGATCGAACAATCTGTGACAGACGCCAAGGCCGCCGCGCGACCCACGGCGGAGCAGGTCACGGAAGACGTTTACATCCAATACAGCGCCACGGCCTAAGGGGGAGAAGATCATGCCTGAGAAAACCATGCGCGATGCGATCAACGAGGCTCTGCACCAGGCAATGGAGCAGGACGACTCAGTCTTTGTTATTGGCGAGGATGTCGCCGGCTGCAGCGGCAGCGCGGGAGACGTGGGCGCTGTCGGTGGTGTCTTCGGTGTGACCGAAGGGATCTACCACCGTTGGCCTGACCGTTGCATAGATACGCCTATCTCGGAATCAGCCATCGTCGGCGCCGCAGCCGGTGCCGCACTGGTCGGCATGCGACCGGTGGCCGAAATCATGTTCGCCGACTTCATTGGCGTCTGTATGGACCAGATCGTGAATCAGATGGCGAAGTTCCGTTATATGTTTGGCGGCAAGAGCCGCTGCCCCGCCGTGATCCGCTTCTCATCCGGTGGTGGCTTCAGTGCTGCGGGCCAACACAGTCAGGCGATGTATCAGGTGATGACATCCTTTCCCGGCCTTAAAGTCGTGGTGCCTTCGAATGCCTACGATGCAAAGGGGTTGATGCTTTCTGCCATTCAGGATGATGACCCGGTGCTGTTCTTTGAGCCAAAGATTCTGTACCAGGAGACCGCGGACGTTCCCGACGAGATGTACACCATCCCGTTCGGTGAGGCGAATTTTGTCCGTGAAGGTGATGACGTCACCGTGGTTGCCTTCGGGCAAATGGTTCCCAAGGCGGCGGCTGTCATAGATGCGCTGGCTGAGGAGGGCATCAGTTGCGACCTGATTGATCCGCGGACGACATCTCCGCTGGACGAGAACGCGATTCTGGAATCCGTGGAGGCCACTGGCAGGTTGGTGATTGTGGACGAGGCGCCGCCTCGATGTGGTCTCACCGCAGACATTGCGGGCCTCGCGGCGGACAAGGCTTTCAGCAGTCTAAAGGCGCCGATCAAGCAGGTCTCTGCGCCCCACAGCCCAACGCCGTTCTCGCCTGAATTGGAGGCAGCTTATCTGCCAGACGCAGACAAAATCATGGCAGCGGTCAAAGCCACGCTAGCTTAACTAGTGTGATATCAGGAGCGGAGAAGTGAGCGATATTTATCCCATCGCGGTGCCCAAATGGGGCATTGAAATGGTCGAGGGCACCATCACCACCTGGAACAAGTCTGAGGGTGATGCCATTGCCAAAGGCGATGAGGTGTTCGAGATGGAGTCCGACAAAATCGTCAACGTGTGGGACTCCCCTGTAGACGGCGT
>CAJXDE010000093.1 GCA_913052635.1 uncultured Halieaceae bacterium | reverse complement strand
CGCTCTACTTGAGCGGCGATTTCACCGATTACTTTGAGGTCGGCCAGAGCAAGGTGGCGTTTTTTTTGGCGGACGTATCGGGCCACGGCAGTTCCTCGGCTTTTGCCACCGTGCTGCTAAAGAATTTGTTTGCCCGTAAGCGCTCGGACTACCTGCGCCGCGACGACGAGACCGTGATTCGTCCTGTTGAAATGTTGGCCCTCGCCAATCAGGAACTCCTTGAGCTCCACGTGAACAAGTACGCCACCATGGTGGTGGGGTGCCTTGACTATGACACTAACACTTTGCAGTACTCCGTGGCCGGTCATCTGCCCAAACCCGTGCTGATGACTCCGGATCATATTGAGTACCTGCACGGGGAGGGTATGCCGGTTGGCTTGACCCCCGAGGCGAACTACGGGCTCGAGGAGATGGCTCTGCCCGAGACCTTTATGCTGGTGCTGATGTCCGATGGCGTGTTGGAAACCATTGAGGAAGTCGACCTGATTGAGCGCGAAAAAACCTTGCTTGCACGCTTGGGCGGCACTCTGGAAAAACCTGGCGACCTGATTCGCCGGCTAGATTTGGGTGAAGTGACCTCGGATGATTTGGCCGACGACATCGCGGGACTTTTTGTGAGCCGGGGTGTGGGTTGAGCGACTGCCGAATTTGCGCAGCCTCCAAGGAAGGCGCCCACGTGCTGAAGCTCGAGGGCGACGTGCGCCTGACCATGTGCACGGCGCTGGACCAATACTTTCAGTCGATGTTCGCCGAGCCGGGCTTTATGAGCGTGTGGGTGGATGTCACCGAGGCCGATGGTCTGGATAGCACCACTCTGGGCATGCTCGCCCAGCTGGCGATTCAGACCAAGGAGCGCTTTGATTTCAAGCCTGCCATCTTTAGCACCAACCCGAGTATTGATCGGCTGCTCGATACGATGGGCTTTGACCAGCTCTTTGAGCGACGCAACGAGTGCTGTAACACCAAATCTACAATCACGGAAATCCCCGCAGTGCCCTGCGACGAGGGTGAAGTGAAAAAACAGGTGCTCGAAGCGCACCGTACGCTCATGTCGATGAGCGATGAGAACGCCGATGCGTTCAAGGACTTGATCAGCACCCTCGAGCGACCTTGACTTAGCCGGGCCGCGGAGCAAACCGACTTACTCAGACGATTCAGTCAGCAAATACATCTTGTCGATGATGGCCTCGACCTGCAGCTCGAGTGATGTGTAGTCCATCTCTGCCACCAGCTCCAACTTGAGCTCGTGTAGCAGCTCTATGACTTCTTTCAATTCCGCCTCGTTAGACATCACCACCTCGTCCCCAAGTTGAAGGAAAAGATCTCAAACTCAGATGATAAATCATGGCAAGAGCGTTTCGTGGCAATAAGTGCAGACCGACTGAAGAAAATTCCAACAAAACCGCTACAGGGTAGGTTGCCCAGATATTGACGATTGCAGCATTTGTGATTTGCGAGACCGAGTTCTGAAATGCGGCCATGCGCTGTCAAAAATGCCGCATGGGTTAGTCAGCGAGCAGGAACAACAGCATTCGTCTGCTGTGGTTGCGTTGGGGGCCTCAGCCAGGGGCGGTCGCGCGCAGGGGTGGGGTCGCCGCAAAGGCCATCGCCTCAAGCAAGATTCTCACGTCTGACTCGGCTTTGTGCGCATGCTCGCTCAGGTGCCGCCGATACTGCCGGCCGCCGAACTGCCCTTGATACAGCCCCAGCATGTGGCGGGTCACGTGATGCAGCCGTGCGCCATCGGCCAGCTGTTGCTCAATGTAGGGCACCATGGCGCCTATTGTGGCCTCACGGTCTGCGCTGACCGCGTTGCTGGCGCCGAAGAGCCGCCTATCGACCTCACGGAGCAGCCACGGGTTCTGATAGGGCGCCCGGCCAAGCATCACGCCATCGACGTGCTCAAGGTGCTGCTCGCAGGCATCCAGCGTTTCGATACCGCCGTTGATGACAATAGTGAGCTCGGGGAAGTCGCGCTTAAGGTGATACACCCAGTCGTAATTGAGCGGTGGGATCTCGCGGTTCTCTTTAGGTGAGAGTCCCTGCAACCAGGCTTTGCGCGCGTGCACAATGAACACCTCGGCACCGCCAGAGGCCACCGTGCCCACAAAGTCGACCAGTTCGGAGTAGCACTCCTGATGATCAATACCGATGCGGTGCTTGACGGTTACGGGTATGTTGCAGGCTTCACGCATCGCGGTAATGCAGTCACGTACTAAGGTAGGCTCGGCCATGAGGCAGGCACCAAACCGGCCGTTTTGCACGCGGTCACTCGGGCAACCGCAGTTCAGGTTGATCTCGTCGTAACCCCGTTCTTCACCGAGTGCCGCGCACTGGGCGAGGTCGGCGGCTACCGCGCCGCCCAACTGCAAGGCCACGGGGTGTTCCTCCTCGTTAAAGCGCAAATGCCGCTCAACATCGCCATGCAGCAGGGCGCCGGTGGTGACCATCTCGGTATAGAGCCGCGCTTGGCGCGTGAGCGTGCGCCAAAAGCGCCGGCAGTGCCGGTCGGTCCAGTCCATGCAGGGCGCCGTGCTGAAGCGCCAGGGGTTGTGGAGGTCGCTGTGAGGATTCAGATCTGTCACCCAGTACCGTCCTTAGGAGGTTGAAACGCAATGTGCCGTGTTGGTATGTTACGTCGCCGCCCGTGGAGGTTGGTAGAAAAACGCCTCCAGCCAAAATCCCCAGTCGCCGGCGCGGTAAAATCACCGGCCGATCGGTCACAAAAGTCCGCCACAATCGTTGCACGTGGAGCACCACTGAGCACTGCTTAGATCCCAATCAGCCGTCTCTACAAAGGGAACCCTCATGCCCACACCACTTCGTCGCCGCTCGTTACTTCAAGCCACCGGTGCCTCCCTCGGGACAATCTCATTACGAGGGTTTGCCATCGATAAACCCACTGCTGCGCACTTCACCCACGGCATTGCCAGCGGCGACCCGCTGGCCGATCGAGTCATCCTCTGGACGCGGGTATTACCCGGTAGCGTTAATGCCGAGACGGTGCCCTGCACCTGGCAGGTGGCCACTGATGAGACTTTCGATGCGATCATTGCCAGCGGCGAGGCGATTGGCCGAGCCGAGCGGGATTACACCGTTAAGGTTGATGCCGCAGGCCTCGCTCCTGGCCAAAGCTACTGCTACCGCTTTATCGCTAATGGCGTGATTTCACCCATCGGCTGCACCCGCACCCTCCCCTTGGGGGCGGTGAGCGAGTTCAAGATGGCGGTGGCGTCGTGTTCGAATTACCCGCAGGGCTTCTTTCATGCCTACCGCGATATCGCCGAGTCCGAGCTTAATGTGGTGCTGCACCTCGGCGATTACCTCTACGAGTACCCGGCAGGCGAGTACGTGAACCCCGTTGCTGAGGAGACACTGGGGCGCAAGGTCGAACCCGAGCATGAAATCCTGATACTCGAGGATTACCGCATGCGTCACGGTCTGTACCGCACCGATCCGGACCTGCAAGCGGCCCACGCGGCGCACGCGTGGATTACGGTCTGGGATGACCACGAGATGATGAATGACACCTGGCGCGGGGGAGCCGAAAACCACGACAAAGGCGAGGGCGATTTCTTTCAGCGCATTCATGCTGCCCGGCAGGCCTACCACGAGTGGATGCCGATCCGCACCGGTGCCGAGGGCGATCAAGGGGTGATCTATCGCGCGTTTCAGGTCGGTGACCTCGCCGATCTCATCATGCTCGACACCCGCTTAGTGGGCCGCGACGAGCAGCTCGATTATGCCGAAGATATCGAGCAGGCCGGTAGCGTGGAGGCGTTTCTGAAAAGTGATCTCTACAACCCTAACCGACAGATGCTGGGTAAAGAACAGGAGTCGTGGTTACAGAAAGCACTGCAAAGCAGCAAAAGCCGCGGTGCTACCTGGCAGGTACTGGGCCAGCAGGTACTCATGGGTAAACTCAATATCCCGGTCATACCGCCCGAGGAGATCGCCAAGATTGAGCTCTCGGAGTACGCCCGACCTCGATTCGAGCAGGCCCAGCAGCTTGCCCCGTATGGCTTGCCCTCCAACCTCGATGCCTGGGACGGATACCCCGCAGCGCGAGAGCGGTTGTTTGCCATGCTCAGCGCTGACGCTACCAACCCGATCTCTTTGGCCGGCGATACTCACAATGGTTGGGCATTTAACCTGACCAATGACCAAGGCGAGGCGGTGGGCGTGGAGTGGGGCACCCCGGGGGTTTCAAGCCCGGGGATTGAGAACTATGTGCCGCTGCCCCCGGAGCAGATGCAGGCGCTCCTGAAAGTCGCCAGCCCCGAACTGGTGGCCTGCGATACCTCGCAGCGTGGCTGGACCAAGATTACGCTGACCTCCGAGGCGGCCGCGGCCGAGTGGCAGTTTGTGTCCTCAGTGACTGAACCCACTTACACCACCCAGACCGGCCCTGAACTTAAGATGAGCGCAGGACACCGACGACTGAAGGTGTGAGGTCTCGGCGCGCTCAGGCCCGTGCCGCTGCCGTTATGGCTCCTCGCAGCAATCATCAGGCCGTATAGCGTCCTGAATTACCAGTCGCCCATTCAATTTTAACAGGCGGCAAAATTTGGGTTTACTCTCACGGTTAATGGCTACCTAATGGGGTGGAGGTCATCATAACGGTCGCTTTCTTGGGGCCGAGGGCTGTGCTCAAATCTGCTCCATGAGCGACGCACCTCAACTGCTGATTGTAGCTGCCGAATCGGCGCCCTGGACCGACGCCGTGATGGAACTGGCATCACCGCATCGCCGCGCGGTGGTCGTAGCCCCAAAGGATGAAATAGAGATCTCTTCGGTGGAAGTCGTGGTGGGTGCGCCACCCGATCTCGTTGCCCTGATTACGCACTGTCCGCGACTGCGCTGGGTGCAAAGCACCTGGGCGGGTATCGACGCCATCGCCCACTTTGCCAGTGAGACGCTTCAAATTACGCCGCTGAAAGGCGTGTTCGGGCCGGCCATGACCGAGTACGTTATGGGATGGCTGCTGGCGATAGAGCGCAATGTGATCAGCCGCTGGTCACATGCCCATTGGTCGCCTTCCCCTGAGCCGCGCATCACGGGTAAGCGCCTTGGGATTATGGGCACCGGCGGTATCGGCACCGCCATCGCTCTCGCTGCGAGATCATTTGGACTAGCCGTCTCTGGACTGAATTCCGACGGCCGCGCCGTGGATGGCTTTGCCACCTGCTACCGAAGTGCAGACCGACTGGCCTTTGCAGAAGGGCTTGATTATCTGGTCAGTGTGCTACCGCAAACCTCGCAGACGGATAACCTGATTGATCACGAGTTACTGATGCGGCTCAACCCACAGGCTATCGTGATGAATGTAGGCAGGGGCAATGCCGTGGTGGAAGCAGAACTGATCGCGTCACTCAATGCGGGCCGCTTGAGAGCAGCTGTGCTCGATGTTGTTCGGGAAGAGCCCCTGCCCAGTGATGATCCGCTCTGGTCAACGCCTGGCGTGCACATTACCTCTCACACCGCGGGCCCCACCCCCGAAGAAGCGATCGGCGAGGTGTTCGAACGCAATCTTCAGCTGTATATCGCCGGGGAGCCACTTACCGATGCCGTTTTGGCGGGCCGCGGTTACTGACCGTTTTGCGCCATGTGAAGATAGGGGAGCCCAGCATGCACTACCTCTTTGAAGTAACCGCTAAGCCCGGCTATACCATCGAGCAATACGCTGAGGCCTGGGTGCGGGCGAGCGAGCTGATTCAGCAGGCACCCGGTGCGCAGGGCACGCGGCTTCATAGAAAAATTGGTGACGAGCGTACCGCATTGGCGATCGCCACGTGGGAGAGCAAAGCCGCGCGGGATGCCTCACCGGCGTCACTTCCGGGCGCGGTGCAGGAGATCATTGAGTCCCAGGCGCCTTTTGTGGAGATCCGTTTTATCGGTGAGTTCGACGCGCCCGAGTGGGAGGTGCTGCCGCCCGATTGGCGGTAGCCTTCGATCCGGAGGTTAACTTGAAGTCGCGTGCCTCATAGGTGCTGTGCTTCAACCCTATCCCTCAACGGCCGCCCGCGCATCCAACACCTTTTTAAAATAGGTCCAGCTGGTGTCATTGGGCGACTCAAAGGTGCCGGGCGCGCTCGTGTAGATGGGGTAGTGGGTCTCGATATGTGCGCGGAGTGCCTGGCGGAGATCATCCAGCCCGCTCATCAATTTCACGCTACGTCCGTGATACAGCAGGTAGCCGGGTCGATCTGCCATCTCCATCCACGGCAGCCAGGGCCCGGTGCGTGACCAGGTACCCACCTCGGGCAACGAGGTCTTGCTGCGATCCGCCAGATCCGCCTTGGTCACAAAGCTATTAAATAGCTCAGCGGCCTCGTACCAGTCATTCGCGGTGTGCTTGGGGTACTGGGCCTTGGGCAACGGGTTTGGGTAGCGCAGGGGTATCTGGCGATGAAAGCCAATGGTGTGCCCCAGGTCATCAAACTTGACCCGGTAAGGCCCGCGCTGGGTCTCCACCGTAAAGGGAAAGTTCACCGGGTCGTTCTGAATATGAATCACTTCTACTGATTCGCCCGACCATGGGTTATCCCAGCTCGCTATTACCTCACGGGTTTGCAGGTCGGTGTAAAGCCCCACCTCGCGGTGCAGTCGCTGGTAGCCATCCTCAATCGGTAAGAAGCGGCTTGCGCCCAGCACTTCAAGGCCAAACAGCTTCTGACCCTTCTCGCCGGGGTGCATGCCAATCACCACGACCGAGGCATACAGCAGTACCTCTTGACCCGAGGTATCACCTACCGTGCGGATGTAGGCATCCAGCAGTTGTTCCGGGTCATTCAGATCAGGCATGCCCTCCGGGTTTGATGCTTGGGTAGGCATGCAGAGCAGGGCCGAGAGGCATAAGGAGAGAGGAAAAGAGAGAAAGCGTGTTACAGGTCGTTTCATGGGGTGGGTCTCTTTTTAATGTTCGTGCTGCGCCACGGTTTCCGTCCTCGCCCGGCGGATGGCGAAGATTTGGCCACCTGTCTCCCAACCGATAATGGCCTCGCGCTCGTTTAGCGCTATCGCCGGGAAGGCGGCGGTGCTGTCCAACTCCGACAGCCGCTCGGGCGTGCTCATTGATGCGCCGCCATCGTCGCTGGCGCTGAGGTAAATGCCGCGACCGGCGTCGGCGGTTTTGGCATGCCATACCACCCAGAGTGCGTCGCCGTGGGCGGCGGTTGCCGGCGCGTCAGAGACCGCGGCGTCAGGGTGCAGCGGCGTGTAATTGCCAAAGCTTTCATCTTGCAAGCTGCGCCTGCCCAGCCAAACGCCCTTTGGCGTTTCCATCTCGGCGTACCAGGCCACGTATTCTTGCTTACTGCCCGCCGCCACGCTAATGCGCTTCAAGGGGCAGCCCTCAAGCTGCCAGCGGTCATTGCCCACCCGCACGGCGGTCTTTGTGGAGCCTAGATCAGCCGCCACGCGATGGATGTGAGGATCGCGGTGGCTCTCGGCGTCGACCTGCCGTGAGCTGACCAAGAGCTGGTTGTTAGACCACACGGTATCGGGCTGGCAGCACGGGCAGACCTGCTCAAAGAGTGGCGTATCGGGCGACCAGGTGGCGCCATTATTGAGAGAGCGGCTGCCATATACCGAGGAGTTCGATTCGGTGAATTCCGAGTGACGGGAGTCGATCCACAGCGCATACAGGTCATTATCGGGCCCTGCCGACAAGCTCAAAAAGGTCGCCGCAGAGCCGACGTTGCTGTGAGAGGTGCTGCTGAGGTCGTTATCAGCGGGGGTATTGAGTTGGACAGGTTCTGCGCCAGCGCTCAGCGACCGATAGCGGATGTTAATGACCGGTTTGCCATGGATGGGCGAAACATCTGCCACAGGGTAGAGCGCATGCACGCCGCCGGCACTGTCGATGGCAATTCGCGCGCGGCTCAATGCTGAGGCCCTGACCTGGCCCGTATCGGCGTTCACCATAACCGGTGCCTCAGGTGGCGCGTCGGCGGGCCATCGGGTCAGATACAAATCATCCGCTGAGGCGTGCCCTGCACCGGGGATGCGTGCGCCTTTTTGCACCCAAAGGAGCCAGGCGGTGCCGTCGGCGTCGTAGGCGATATCCACCGCCGAGGCGCGCACGCCCTCCGGCGAGATGGCGACGGGTTCTGCCAGCGCAGGTAGCCCCTGGAAACTCGTCAGCAGAGCTAGCAGGACTGGCCATAGTCGGGCAGAGCGCCGGTAGCTTCTAGCGTAAATGATCGCTGTGCGCGTTAGCGCTTTGGTAAAAGTTGGCATCAATGCCTTCCCTGTTTATTGTTATCGGGACGATGCATGGGTGGCGGCCGCAACATAGCGCGCGCCACCTTCCAGTTGCTTAAAGACTACTCCGATGCGTAGGCGTTATCACCCACCTTGCCCGCCATATAGGGAGGTAGATCGGCCTCGTTATAGAGCGTGACCACGTAGTCCCCGGCGGAGGGGTTCAGGCGCATGGGTTTGATCTCGGTCTGGTAGAAATCGTCGTACCAGAAGTTCACCGCTGAGCACTCCGATGGGAAGCGAACCATCAATGCCACGTCATCGGCGTCGGGCGTGCCCTCGAGAACCCTGACGGGGCGCGGGATGTTCAGGTAATAACCCCGGGCATTGGGGTAGAGATCTGAACTGCCGAGTGCAATGGCATAGTCGCGCATGCGCTGGGCGTCGAGGGTGCAGCCCGCGACCAACATGATGACGCCGATCACCAACGCGCCTCTTTGGTCGCTGGACATAAGGAGCAGCGTTCCTGTGAGCAGGACGAGAGACGCGACCCAGCCTCCGACCCCTTGAAGCGCTTTGATGAACCAAGGCTGAGCGTTCATCGAGTTCGCGGTCCCGAACAAGCCCGGCGAGACGCGATCGTGCGCGATCGAGGCGCGCTTTTGTCTTACTCGTGAGCTCGCGAAGATGCACGGACCCGTTTTGTTCCGTGGGGCTCAGGTGGGCAACCCAACGCTGGGCGGTCGCGGAGCGCCACCCCGCACCGCGGCGGCGAATCGGACCCTGGCTGCCGGCGAGATTGCCGTTTTCCATGAACA
>CAJXDE010000092.1 GCA_913052635.1 uncultured Halieaceae bacterium | reverse complement strand
TTTTTGGCTGAGCGTCACACGACGACTATCAATTTCCAGCACGAGTTCGCCAACGTGTAGCTCGCTGCCACTCTGCTCGCTAGACGAGCGTCGCAGTATTGCCTTCATCCTGGCAATCAGCTCTTTGGGTGCAAATGGCTTGGTGATGTAATCATCAGCACCGAATTCCAGGCCCTGGACGACATTATCTTCGTGGGTCTTCGCAGTCAGCATGATCACGGGCAGCGACTGGGTAGCCTCTTCCTTCTTAAGGCGCCGAAGGAGCTCGATACCGCTGCCGCCGGGCAACATCCAGTCCAACAGCACCATATCTAGCGATTCGTCGGTGATCAGCCGATACGCTTCGTGAATATCGGCCGCCTCGAAACACTCAAAATCGGAAAGTTCCAGCGCCAGCCGGAGCATCTCGCGGATACTGGCCTCGTCATCGACCACGAGTACTTTTTTCGTTGACATATTACCTCCGCATTGGGCTTGAGCCTAGAGCCCCCTATTACATGTCAGTAGTGTGACATTCCCGTGACAACGCGCTTTGTCCGCGGCCACTCACCACCAATCGAGCCAACCCCTCGGTTCTAACTCTTCGGCACACTCCTGTAACTGAGCGCTGTATCGCTGAGCCTGACGATCCACTTTGCGCGCCACACCAATCAACCAATCCTTGCTGCGATAGCTCTGCTTTCGGTAACCGCCGTGCCCCTCGTGATAAGCGAGGTACAAGCGGAAGGCATCCCGCTTGCTGATACCCAATTCTTTATTGGAGACATTGTTGTACCAGCCGATAAAGTCGATGGCGTCACCAAAATCGTCCCGGTCCGCGCCGTAGTTACCGGTGCTACGCTGATACCAATCCCAGGTGCTCTCCTTGGCCTGCGAATATCCATAGGAGTCAGACGGGCGCGGCCCCGGAATCACACCGAGTATCTTTTTACGCGGTGGCTTTGCCGTCGCGACAAAGCGGGACTCCTGATACATGAATGCCATCGACACTGATACGGGCAAAGCCCATCGCGCACGGGACTCTTTGGCATCGCTGTACCATCCAGATTTTTCTCTGAAAATATCGCAGACATTGTCGACCTGCTCGGGTGGCGACGTCGCGCAGCCCGCGATCATCAGCAGCGCAAGCGCTGCAATGGCCTGGCGCGATCGATTAACTGATTTCATTCCATCTCCTCCAGCATCGCGAGACACTCGGTCTCATCCACAATCGATATTCCCAGCTCTTCGGCTTTCTTACGCTTGCTACCCGCTCCCGGCCCGGCCAACACGGTGCTGGTCTTCGCCGAGACACTACTCGCGGTCTTCGCGCCGAGAGCACGCAGTCGCTGCTCTAAGTCCCCGCGACTCATTGACTCCAGCTTGCCGGTCACCACCCAGGTAGTACCAGCCAGTGGCCCCTCGCCGCCAGTCACGGTAACGGGTGGCCAATTGACCCCAAGGGCCAATAAATCAAAGATGACTCGTTGGTTGCGCTCATCGGCGGCAAATCCACGAATATGTCGCGCCACAATCGGTCCCACATCGTCGACCCCTTCCAATACGTCAGGCGACGCGGCCAGCAATACGTCCAAATCCAAAAAATGGTTTGCCAAGGCGCGCGCAGTCGCCTCACCCACCTCACGAATACCCAGCGCGTAAATAAATCTAGGCAAGGTCGTTGATCGTGATTGCTCGATCGATGCCAGCAAATTGTCGCTGGATTTATCGCCCATGCGCTCAAGCGCTGCCAATTGAGGCTGATTCAGGCGAAAGATGTCAGCGACGCTGCCGACGAGGCCGTCGTCGACCAGCTGGTCTATCAGCTTGTCTCCCAAGCCCTCGATATCCATGGCTTTGCGCGATGAAAAATGGCGAATCACCGCCTTTAACTGGGCTCCGCAGGCCATGCCGCCAACGCAGCGAATCACCGCTTCACCCTCCTCGCGCGCCACAGCGGATTCACATTCGGGACACTGACTGGGGAAGACAATCGGCACCCGCTCCAGGCTCGAATCAGAGGTGGTACCGTCCAGTACCGACACGACCTGAGGAATCACATCACCTGCTCTGCGCACAACAACCGTGTCGCCCACCTGAACGCCGAGGCGCTCAATCTCATTGGCATTGTGGAGCGTGGCATTACTGACCGTCACGCCTCCCACAAACACGGGCTGCAGGCGAGCGACCGGGGTAATCGCCCCTGTGCGACCGACCTGAAAATCGACGCCCAACAGCTGGGTGCTTACCTCCTGGGCCGGGAACTTGCGAGCGATCGCCCAACGAGGCGCTCTGGAGACAAAGCCCAGCTTCTCCTGCTCCGCCATGCTGTTGACCTTGAAAACAATGCCGTCGATATCAAAAGGCAACGTATCGCGCTGCCGGGCAAGCGCCTCGTAGTAATCGTCACAGGCGACGATGCCGCTGACCGTTTGCATGTACTCCGAAATGGGCAGGCCCCACTCGCTGAACCGGCGCAAGATGGCGTCATGAGTAGCGGGTAAGTCACTCTCCACCACGCCCACTGAATAGGCGGTAAAGGCCAGCGGCCGTCTGGCGGTAATCCGTGAATCCAGCTGCCGGAGGCTGCCGGCGGCCGCGTTTCGCGGGTTCACGAATACCTTCTCATTGGCGGCTCTGGCCTGCGCATTCATTCGCTCAAACGCATCGCGCGGGATCACAACCTCGCCCCTGACTTCAAGGTACGGCGGCACGCCCTCACCGCTCAGCGTCAAAGGTACGTTGCTGATCGTTCGGACATTCGCCGTGATGTTCTCACCGCGGTTACCGTCACCCCGGGTGGCCGCCAGTACCAATGCACCGTGCTCATAAACAACACTGACGGCGACGCCATCGAGCTTGGGCTCGCAGCAGTAGGACACATCACCATCACCCAGCCGCTCCGTGACGCGGCGGTGGAAGTCGTCCATATCGTCAGAAGAAAACGCATTATCCAGGGAAAGCATCGGCAAACGGTGCTCCACGGACTCAAACTCATTCAATGGCGCTGAGCCGACGCGTTGAGTCGGTGAATCAGGCGTCACCAGATCTGGAAACTCTCGCTCGAGTTCCACCAGTTGCCTCATGGCCTGGTCGTAATCCGCGTCTGCCACAACCGGTGCATCGCGCTCGAAATAGGCCTCTGCCCAGCCCAAGATTTGAGCTCTGAGCGCTGCGGCTTCCTCAACCGGCAAGGTCGTCATGGATCAGTTCCGCCGAACGAGCAGACGTCTTTCGAGCTCCCGGATCTGCTGACGCATATGCTCGAGACTCTGCCGGGTGATCACGCTGCGCGTCTCATCCTGAATGTCACCACCGAGACTTTTGGCGACGACCTTGACCGTTTCATACATGTAGTCAAAGGCCTTCAACATGTCGGCGGGCCCAGGCAGCGTCACGAAAAACATCAAACCCCGGGTCTGCAGCGGCTCCATGTTGTCGATATCAAACACGCCGGGTTTCATCATATTGGCGACGCTGAACTCGATCGGGCCACGTCCTGACGCGCGCTCGTGGCGATGGAAAAAGTCCATATCACCAAAGCGCAGATCACAGGCCAGTAGGGTTTCCAGAATGTCAGTACCAGAAAAACCCTCCTCCGCCTGCGCCACCACATACAATATGAAGACGTGAGTATTCGCACCTCGTGGCAGCCGTCCATGCTCGGGGCGGTCTGGCTCTAACGGTTCCTCTGGCTCAAGGGTATCTAGCCAATCGACGGTGCCCGATGCATCGGCATCTTCAGTAGGCGCCTCTTCAGCAGTCTCGGGCTCGGCTGTCTCGGGAGCCGGCTTGACGGTTCTTCTTCGCGAGGCCGTCTCTTCCTGCTCTTCCGCCAGGGACTCGGCAACGGCTTCACGGGCCACCGTCCGCACCGCCGATACGGTTTCCTTTAACCCTTCTGCATCTGCTTCTGGCGCAGGCGGATCAGCGGCTGGGCTGTTCGTCACAGCGTTGGTCGCCGACTCAACCGCTTCGGGCTCACGCTGCTCTGAATTGTCGCTGGAAGGCGTTGTTTGCGCAGGCGTGCCCGCCTCAGACTCGGTGTTCCCGGCCTCGGCACGCTGCGCCGCGACCGCCATATCGATCGGATCCGTCGTGGGAATCGGATCCGGCGCTGATGCTTCGCGCGCGGGCGCAACCAACCCATCGCTTTCAGCGGCCGATACTTCCGACACAGGCGCCGCTGCTTGCGGGTCAATCAGCAGGTTATCTCGTTGCACCATCCGTGCACCGCCGTTAGGCAACTCAGCCAGCAAGTTAAAGACGTCATCGTCGTCAGACAGCGCAGAAGCACGTTCAATGCGGGCATTCAGCTTGATTTCCGCCCGTCGCTCACGCCAGTAACGACGGACCGCGTCGATCAACACCGCGGCGATCATCATCCCACCAATGAGGATCATCCAGTCTCTTATCGACAACTGCTCCATAGGGTATTCCCTAGCTGGCGGCCAACTGCGCGGCCTCTTCAACGTCTACGGTCACCAGGCGGGACACGCCCGGCTCCTGCATGGTGACCCCCATCAGCTGGTCGGCGGCCTCCATGGTGATCTTGTTGTGCGTGATGAAGACAAACTGCACCCTCTCCGACATCTCCCTGACCATCCTGGCGTAGCGACCCACGTTGGCGTCATCGAGCGGAGCGTCGACCTCATCCAGCATGCAAAACGGCGCCGGATTGAGCTGGAAGATGGAAAACACTAGCGCAATTGCCGTCATAGCCTTCTCCCCGCCCGACAGCAAATAGATCGTGGAATTTTTCTTGCCGGGCGGTCTGGCAAAAATCGCGACCCCGGTGTCGAGCAGATCGTCTCCCGTCATCTCGAGACAGGCGGTACCACCCCCGAATACGCGCGGGAATAGCTCGGCAAAGCCGGTGTTGATTTGATCGAAGGTGTCCTTGAAGCGCTGCCGCGTCTCCCTGTCGATTTTCCGAATCGCCGACTGCAGCGTCTCTAACGCCGCCTTAAGGTCATCATTCTGCGCGTCGAGATACTGCTTTCGCTCAGAAGCCTTCGCATGCTCATCGATAGCGGCGAGGTTAATCGGCCCGAGGCGATTGATGCGGGCTGCGGCCCGGTCTACCTTTTCCTGCCATTCCGCCTCGCTGGCTTCTTCAGGCAGCGCCGAGGCAATCTCCTGCGGCACTGCTTCGCGCTTGGTAATTTCCTCAGCCAGGGTTTCCAGGCGAACCGAGGTTTCGGTTTCCTGCAGACGCAGGCGCTCTATATCGCTCTGGATACCCTGCACCGCCTGTTCCTGCTTCATCCGCGACGCCTCAAGCTCGCGGAGTGAGTTGTCGATCTCGCCCACCCGCGTGCGCCAACTGTTCAGTTCGCCTTCAGCCACCACTCGTTGCTCCAGCAACTCAGCCAGTCGCGCCTTGTTCTCCGCGTCGGGGTCATCGCTCTGGGGTAGGGTGCCCGTGAGCTCAGTCTCCCTTGATTCCAGCTCGCGGAGCTGCTCTTCCATTCGCCTGATACCTTCTTTGAGCGTCGTCACCTGGGTATCGAGATTCTGATTTTGTAACTCTCCCCGCATCAGGGCATCCGAGGCTTCGCGAGATGCCCCTCGCTGCTGCGTCAGTTGCTCGGTGAGCGTGGTTCGCTCGGCCTGCAGGCGTTCGCGCTCGCCGCGGTCCAGTTCCATTTGGTCCAGCGACTCAGACAACTGCTTGCGCGCGTCAGCAAGATTCGACTGCTCTTGCTCGTACTGACGCTGAGTCTCTTCTATTTCCAACTTCAATCGCTCGCGGCGTTGCGCTACCTGCTCCACCTTGGTCGCAGCAGCTCGCTGTTCCGCCACGAGCTCCGCCCGTTCGTTGACTGCCTGCCGCTGCGCATGCTGGGCCTGGGTAACCTGCTTTTCCAGCTCGACCCGCGCCTTGAGCAGATCGCTGATGCGCTTCTCCAGCTCTTCGGCCTCCGATCGTTTGCACTCAAAGTCTGACTGCAGCGCCTCGAGCCGGCTCTGCCGGGCAATCATCCCTGCCGCCATATCCGACTCCGACCGGCGCCGGTGCCACCCTGTGCCCAGCCAATGTCCATCGGGGGTCACCACCGACTGTTCGGGCGACAAATCCCGGCAGAGCCGATGTGCGTCGTCAAGATTTTCGGCTACCAGCACAGCGTGCAGCCAACTTCTCACACGCTCGGGACCTCTCACATGGGCCGCCAGAGTGCCGGCGACATCACCTGCCGATTCCAGCTTGTTATCCACCACAAATGCGCCAGAAGGCAGCGCGGCAATCCCGTCCAGCCCCCTTACATCGACTTCCGCGAGCAGCTGCGCCGATAGCGCCTCACCCAACACTTGTTCGATCGCAGCTTCCCAGCCGGCATCGACTTCGAGAGAGGCATAGACCGTACCGTCAGAATGCAGAGATTCCGTTTCTATCCAGTCGCCCAGCGCGGCTCGCTCCCGGTCATCGGAGGCCGCCTCTTGAAGCGCGGTCAGCGATGCAATGTGGCCTCGTGTCTCTTGAAGCGCAGCCCTGATGTTGTCCTGCTGTTGCCGCGATTGCTCTATCAGCGCTTGGGAACCGGTTAACTGGCCTCTGAGATCCGTCATTTCAGCCTCTCGGCTCTCGATCTCACGATCCGCCTGCTCGATCTTTACTGAAAGTGGCGATACTGCCTCGTCCGCCGGCTCAGCCGACAGTGTCTCCGACTCCGCCTGATGTTGCTGCGAACGCTCCTGAAGCTTGGTCAGCACCTGCTCAAGGTAGGCGATGCGGCTTTGCTGAACCTCTGCCACCTGACTGGGCTCTCGCGCTCGTTCGTTAAAGCCATCCCAATTTTGCGACCACTGCTGCATCGCGGTGTCCGCTGCGGATAGCGCCTCGGTGGCGAGCCGCGCCTGCGCTCTGAATTCTGTCAACGCAGGCTCTGAACGCTCCAGCTCACCCTCCCAGTCGCGAAGACGTTGCCGATCACTGTCGAGGAGCTGCCGGGTCTGCTCGAGGCTACTCCGGGTTTGCTCTAGGTCGCGCTGAAGCTCCCCCCGACGTTCCCGGGCAAAGCGAAGCGCCTGCTCCACCCGGGTCACTTCGCCACCAATCGCGTAGTACTGTTCTTGCGCCGTGTTCAGCGCATCAGCGGCCTCGCGTTGCTGTGAGCGCGCGTCCTCTATCGCGCTAAGGGTATGCGTCACCTCGGCTTTGGCTGCCTCTCGCTTGACGTCAAGCGCGCCTATTTCACCGGCCACTTCGCCCCGTGAGGTACTTAGATTGCGCCATTGAATCGCGAACAGCTCGCTCTGTACTGCCCGCTCCTCGGATTTCAGCTCGGCATACTTCTCTGCTGCCCTGGCCTGTCGGTCCAGATGCGACAGGTTGCGCTGCAGCTCGTCGCGTAAATCGGTAAGGCGCTCCAGATTTTCCGTGGTGCGGCGCATGCGACTCTCGGTTTCGCGCCGACGTTCCTTGTATTTGGAGATGCCGGCCGCCTCTTCAATAAAAACCCGCAGCTCTTCTGGCTTCGACTCGATTAACCGCGACACCACGCCCTGCTCAATAATTGCGTAGCTCCGAGGACCCAGACCCGTGCCAAGAAACAAATCGGTGATGTCGCGCCGCCGACACTTCGCCCCGTTGAGGTAGTACTCCGACTGCGCCTGCCGGGTGACCACCCGGCGCACTGAAATTTCGTTGTAGGCCGCAAACTCACCGGCAACCTTGCCCTGGGCGTTATCGAAAACCAGCTCGATGGACGCTTGGCTGACGGGCTGGCGACTGGTGGTGCCATCGAAAATGACATCGGTCATCGACTCACCACGCAGAGTCTTCGCAGAGCTCTCGCCCATCACCCATCTGACCGCGTCGATAATGTTGGACTTGCCGCAACCGTTGGGGCCTACCACCGCGCACATGTTGCCGGGAAACTGAACAGTGGTGGGATCGACAAAAGACTTAAAACCGGCCAGTTTGATGGATTTCAGGCGCATTATTGACTCTGGTTACCCGTCACTCGCGCTGTCGTACCGCCTCAGGCCGCCAGCGCTCAAAAACACAATATGTAGTGTATCGACTTCCGGCCAACAACACTATGTTTGATGGCGAAATTCGTCGACTATTCGGCCTGAAGACTGATTTTGACGGGCTCCCCGAAACCAACCGGTACCGATGGACGGGCGCTCCAGGCGAGGGCATTCTCGCGCCCCGGTGATCCATTAGCGGACACCTGCACCTCAATAGAGACGGCGCTGAAACTCGAAATTTGCTGGCCTGCCATAGAGGCGCTGTCATCCAACCGCACGGTAAGGGGCCAGCTCAAGAGCGTTTGTCGCACCACAGCAATCGGCATACCTGCCTCGGCCCCCTCTGGGCGCGCCAACACAAACAGTAGGGAGTCAGCGGGCAGGGGCTGATCCCCCGATAGCGAGATTTCCACCTCGACGCCTGCGGTGACGACCAGCCCAGGCAGAGGCTCACCCAGCTCCTGACGGGCGCGCTCGATAATTTGGCCGAGCATGTCATGGCCGGGAGAGCCTGGTGGCTCCAATTCGCGAAGTCGCTGCCAGTAAACGATCGCCTGTCGGTAGTCCGCCTCCTCAAAAGCCGCCATTCCCATGGTGGCTAAAGCGGCTGACTGCATCGGGTCTACCGCCAACGCTTGCCCGGCACGCGCGCTTGCCCGACGGCTCAAAACACGGTTCGAGGACAGAAATTCAGATTGCGCGGCTTTTCCCAGAATTTCGGGAGCCGTGGCACCCGCTTCAATCAGCCGATCGTAATATCGCAGCGCCTTAGCCGGCTCATTACCCGACAGATAATACTCACCCAGCAACAGTGCATAGTCGGCGTTTTCGGGGCGCGCCTCTGCGCGAACCGCGATCCGATCAATGAGCACTAATACGTCTTCCGGCTGCGACTGCTCTATCTGCCCAAGCTGTTCAGCAATCTCGACATCCTCCCAACCGCCCAGCAGCCGATACAGAAACCAGGCCGACAGCGCGACGATCGCAACGCCAGCAAGCTGTGTCAGTCCTGAATACGATGGACGCGGACTTATCTCCGGCGGGGCCTCTCCTGCCTGATCCTCAAGCAACCGCAGCGCGGCTTCTTCATGCAGTTGCGCCACCTCTGCCTCTCCCGCC
>CAJXDE010000091.1 GCA_913052635.1 uncultured Halieaceae bacterium | reverse complement strand
AAGCCCTGGGTGGCCGACCTGATGCGACTCAACAAGAGCTTTGTGGTGAAGCGGAATGTGAGTGGCCCGCGCGCTCTGTTGGCGGCGACCAGGCTGCTGTCTCAATATATCCGTGACTCTGTGAGCACGGGCCGCGATTCGATCTGGGTCGCGCATCGTGAAGGTAGAGCCAAGGATGGGCGCGATGTTACCGAGCCCGCGGTGATCAAAATGCTCACCCTATCCGGAGAGCGCGGCGAGGCGCCGGAGGCGGTGCTCTCTGACCTCAATATTGTCCCACTGGTGATCGCTTACGAGGTGGATCCCTGCGATGCGCTGAAGGCGGCCGAGCTGGCAGCAGGCGAAGGGTATGTCAAAGCGGAGTTTGAGGATGTGTCCTCGATAGCCCGAGGGATTACGGGTACCAAGGGCTGCGTTCATCTCCATTTTGGCGAACCGTTGCCGGCAGATTTGTCGGTGGAGGAGGTGGTCGCAGCGCTGGACCGACAAATGGCCCAGCATTACCGGCTTTACCACACCAATCGGTGGGCGTGGGAGTGGTTGCATGGCGAGAGTGTCCCGGCCACACTTGCCTTTCACGAGGGGTCGGTGACAGAGCAGTCGTTTCGGGCCCGCATCGAGAGCGCGCCGAGTGAGCACCGGCCGTGGTTGCTGACCATGTATGCTAATCCGGTGAGCCGTCAGCTGGCGCTCGATGTCACTGATCAGGACCGATCATGTGATTGACGAGGGCCTTCAAGCCGAGATTCGTGCCGCTTATCAGGAACTGACCGATTCGCTCAATCTGGTGCCGCGTTGGGGTCAGCGCCAGATGATTGCGGAGGTCGCCAATGCTTTGGCAGATCCGGAGGCTGAGACCCCGATCGCAGTGGTCGAGGCCGGCACGGGCACCGGAAAGACGATTGCCTATCTTGTCGCTGCACTGCCGATCGCGCGTGCTAGAGGTAAAAAACTGGTGGTCGCCTCTGCGACCGTGGCGCTACAGGAACAGTTGCTATTCCGTGATCTGCCCGATGTCATGCAGCACAGCGGCCTAAACTTTGATGCCGCGCTGGCCAAGGGGCGCGGTCGTTATGTCTGTTTGCTCAAGCTTGATCACCAGCTTTCAGACCATGGCGCTGATCCGCTGATACCACTCTATCCCGACGAATTTCTGGGCGCGGAGGAGGAATTGGCTGGCCCGATTCTCGAAGAGATGATTCAGGCCTTGGGTGACGGGAGCTGGGATGGCGATCTGGATGCCTGGCCCGAGCAACTGTCTTCTAGTGTCCGCAGACTCATCACCACGGATCAAAGCCAATGCACGGGCAGAAGATGTCCTCATATTGCCCAATGCAGTTTTTTTCGCGCCCGCGAAGGGCTGGAGGAGGCGGACGTGATTGTTACCAATCACGATCTGGTGCTGTCTGACTTGCGGTTAGGCGGGGGTGTCATCCTGCCCGCCCCCGAAGACAGCCTGTATGTGTTTGATGAGGGTCATCAGCTACCGGCGAAGTGTCTCAATCAATTTGCCCTGCGATTCCATGCGGGCGGAACATTACAGGGACTCCGGGACAGCGAACGATGGCTGGCAGCGAGCGCTGAGGCCTGGGTGGCTCAGGGTTTGGACGAGCGCCTGATTCCGGCCATGACATCGCTTGTGGGTGACCTTATACAGCGTAACGAGGATATCGCCGAACTCCTTTGGCAGTTGCTGCCAGAGGCGGATTTTGAGCGGGCAGAGCATCGCTTTCCCCATGGTCGCATTCCTGCAGATCTTGCGGAGCAGTCTGCAGGGCTCGTTGCGCAGTGGGATCAGCTTAATCGCGATGCGACACGATTGGAGGCGGCACTGGAGAACAGTCAGGCCTCTGGATCCTCATCCACAGACACCACGGTCGCGGCTACGGCTGACCCAGATCTGAATCTTGCCAATGCGCAGGGGTTGGTTGCTCGAGCGGAACAGCAACTCGTGGTCTGGCGGGCTTTTGCCGATGCACCGGGTGAGGGCGAGTCTGGAGACGGTTGGGCCCGCTGGTGCCAGCATCGCGGCACGCCACAGAGCGTGGAGTGTCAGGCGAGCCCGATCCTGCCAGGTGAACTCCTGCATGATGCGCTGTGGCAGCGCGCAGCAGGGGCGGTTGTCACGTCAGCAACACTCTCCGCTTTGGGGACTTTTGAGCGATTTCGTGAGCGGTCTGGGGTGCCTGCCAGCGCCCGATGGAAGCAAGTCGCAAGTCCTTTCGATCCCCAGAAGGCCACTTTTTGTGTGCCGGCGATGACGTCAGAGCCTGGCAATCAAGAGGCGCATACCCAGGAGTTGATTGAGGTGCTTCCCGGTCTGATCTCGGGAGAGCAGGGTGTCCTGTTACTGTTCACATCACGACGACAGATGGAAGCTGTGCTCGAAAAGATTGAACCGGTTCTCACCCACCACGTGCTGGTCCAGGATCGGATGAGTAAAGCCCGCTTGTTGAACCAGCATCGGGCGCACATTGATGCCGGAGAGGCTTCCGCGATCTTTGGCTTGGCCAGCTTCTTTGAAGGTATCGATTTGCCCGGCGAATATTGCCGGCACGTGTTGATCGCCAAGCTCCCTTTTGCGGTGCCGGATGATCCTATCGCGGCGGCACATTCTGAACTCCTGGAGGCGCAGGGGCGCGACCCTTTCATGGAGATCAGTGTTCCCGATGCGGCGCAGAAGCTGGTGCAGGCCAGCGGACGATTACTCCGTACCGAGGACGACGAAGGTCGCGTGACGCTCCTCGATACGCGGCTACTGAGCCGTCGTTACGGTCGCAGTATCCTTGATAGCTTGCCAGCCTTTACCATGGAGTTGGGTTAACGTGGCGGTGGGTCACCGGATGGAAAAGGGTTAGCGACGTGGAGCTGGAAGGCCCTCGCAGTGCCATCGCGGCGCAGTTGATTGATCTGGAAGCCGCCCTGCGTCAGCTTGACCTCTGGTCTGATACGCCACCATCACAGGAGGCGTTGAGCTCAGAGCAGCCCTTTGCCATGGATTCCCTCGAATTCGAGGAGTGGTTGCAGTTTATCTTTCTGCCCACCCTCTACGAGGTGCTGGGGTCAGGGGGGGCGTTACCTGAGCGCTGTGCGATTGCGCCCATGGCCGAGGAGACGGTGGGCAAGAGGAAATTGCCAACGGAGGCCCTCATCGCGACGCTTCGTGAGCTGGACCGGCTGATTACCGAGAGTGATTAACGTCTGCCCGATAAAAAAACCCCGGCCTGTGCCGGGGGTTTTTGTGGCGTTCAGTATCGGTGCGGACTCAGAACTGCACTCGCTTGGTAAAGCCGCCATCGACCACCACGTTAGCGCCCGTCGTAAATGCCGAACGGGGGCTGGCCAGAAACGCCACGGTATCGGCGATTTCATAGTTGGTGCCCATTCTGCCCATCGGGATACTGGCGACGGTCGCGTCGTAGAAATCCGTCATGTGAGTCTTGATTTGCTCCCAGGCGCCGCCCTCGAAGAAGATCGGGCCGGGGCTCACAGCATTAACCCGCACGCCCGATGCCGCCAGTGCTTGCGATAAATTGCTGGAATAGTTCAGCAGTCCTGCTTTGATCGCGCCATATGGGCTGGGTCCCGCGAAGGCCTCCACCGCCGCAGTGGTCGAGATAATGACAATAGCCCCCGAGTCCGACTTCGAAAGATGCGGTGTAGTGAGTTCAACGCCACGCCAGGTCGCCAACATGTCAGCCTCAAAATTGGCCCGCCACCCGGCTTCGGAGCTGTCCGCGCCGCCGGCAGAGACATTGGGTACAAAAATATCAATACCGCCCAGAGTATCGACACACTGATTGACCCAGGCTTCCATCGATGCGGCGTCGGTGACGTCTACCACTCCGCCACAGGCCTTAATTCCCTTGGCGGTTAATGCGGCGACCGTTTCTTCAACCTCCGCCTCGTTCCGCGCGCAGACGCCAATGTGACACGCTTCATCCGCCAGTGTCTCGGCGATGGCACGACCGATACCTTTGGTTGAGCCAGTGATCAGCGCCACTTTATCTTTCAGTTGCAGGTCCATTATTTTTCTCCTTGGTTTTATGTCATTCGGTTCGGTGTGGATGCGTGATATTTCGCGCTCTTCCAGTGAGGTCTAGGACGGCGAGAGCGCCATGAATTCTTTTAGCGCTTCACCTTTGGAGCAAACCCAGCTTTCCAAGGCGGTGATGCGTTTGAAAAAGTGTCCCACAATATATTCATCGGTTGTCGCAATGCCACCGTGTAGCTGAATCGCCTCTTGGGAGACTGATCTTCCCACCGTGGTCGCTTTCACTTTCGCCGCCCGGGCAAACCGCGCAGCGTCGTCGTGAGCGCTATCCGCGGCGTTACAGGCGGCATAAATCAGTGACCGGGTGAGTTCGGTCTGGATCAGCATGTTGGACATGCGGTGCTGGAGCGCCTGAAATGAAGCCAGTGGCTGCCCGAACTGCACGCGCTGCTTGGTGTAGTCCACGGTGGTGTTGAGTGCAGCCTGCGTCGCGCCGAGCGTCTCGGCGCTGCTCAGCGTCATCGCCAGCGTCCGATACGCTTCTAGGGCGTCGGAGGCAGGTTGCCCTTGCAGGAGAATGTGGTCAGCCTCGAGCACGAGATCGAATTGGCAGTTCATGCCGCCCCGTCCGTCATGAGTGGGGAAGTGCTCACACTTAACGCCATTGGCTGCCGTTGGGACCAGCACCCAGGCGAGTCCGTCGGCGCTCTGTGCTAGTACCGTTAAGTGAGTGGCTGAGGCGCCGGCGCTGATCCAGTGCTTCGCGCCAGAGAGATGCCATCCCTCGTCAGTTTGTGTCAGCGTAGTAGCGGGTGTGAGTCGCGAAGCCGTCTCAGCCTCATCAATCGCGGCAATCGGTATCAGTTCTCCTTCGGCCACCCGCGGTAACAGACTTTGCTGCTGCTGGCTGACGCCGATAATGGCGTGAGTAGAAGTCATTGCATCGATCAGGGGTTCGGTGACAAGGAACTGACCACACAGTTCGGCCAGTATGGCCATCTCCCGGGTGCCCATTCCCAGGCCCCCAAACTCTTCATCGACCGGTAGCGCCAGCCAGCCCATTTCGGCAAAGGCCTGCCACTGGTTGGGATCGCTGTAGACCCCCTCGGCAATCCGCTCCCGCCGCTGGTTGAAGTCGTAGCTGTCTCGCAGATAGCGCTCCGCCGCGTCCTGCAGCAGAGTCTGGTCCTCTGTCATGTGTGCCGACATGGATCAGAGTCCCAGTACATGCTTGGCGATGATGCCGCGCTGAATTTCAGCGGTGCCGCCATAAATCGTGGTGGCGCGACTATTGATGTATTCAGCCATGGTGGTCACAGATTCGGTAGGCGCGGCGGTGTCTCCCGTGTAGTCAGGCGCGAGCACTTCGCTTTGCCAGGGCATGGCGCTCTGGCCGGCCGCTTCGATCAACAGCTCGGCGCAGCGCTGGCCCAGCTCCGTGCCCGAGACCTTCACCAGAGACGACAGGGCACCTGAATTATCGCCCGCGGAGAGGCTGCCCTTGATGCGCAGCTCGGTCTGCTCCAACGCCATCACATCGATCTCGGTCTCTGCCACCCGATAGGCGTAGGTCGGGTCATCGACGGCGCGACTGTTGGGGTTCGCCATGGCCCGCTGGAGTTTGCCCAACTGTTTTTTCAGCTCGATGGTGAAGTGCTGCCCGCCGCGCTCAAACTCCAGCAGGTACTTGGCCACCGTCCAGCCCTGGTGTTCTTCACCCAGCAGGTTGGCAGCGGGCACACGGACGTTCTCGAAAAACACCTGGCACTGCTCGACTTCGCCATCGAGGCTCGAGAAAGGGGCCACCGTGATGCCTGGAGTGGCCATATCGATCAACAGGAAGCTGATCCCCGCTTGTGGTTTCACATTCTTGTCAGTGCGCACCAGACAGAAGATCCAGTTGGAGTGGTGTGCCATGCTGGTCCAGATCTTTGTGCCGTTGACCACGTATTCGTCACCATCAAGGTCCGCTGTTGTTTTCAGCGAGGCAAGATCCGAACCGGAGCCCGGCTCGGAATAGCCCTGACACCACACGTCATCACCCGAGATGATGCCGGGAAGAAACTGGGTTTTCTGCGCCTCGGTACCAAAGTGCATCAGCATGGGCCCCAGCATCTGTATGCCCATCATCACCGGGTTCGGCGCGTTGGCCAGTTTGCACTCTTCAAGAAAAATATAGCGCTGCTGAATGTCCCAGCCCGTGCCGCCATGCTCCATCGGCCATTCCGGCGCGCCCCAGCCTTTAGCGTGCAGGATGCTCTGCCATCGGCGACCCGCTTCGAAATCGGAGAACACGCTGGTCGTGCGTTCGCCCGCCCGGACGAGCTCGGGGGTCAGCGCCTCTTTCAGAAACGCCCGAATGGACGCTCTGAAAGTCTCGTGGTCAGTGGGTATGGGATTGGAAGCATTCACGGTTCGTATCCTCTCGGTCCAGTGCTCAGCTGAGCTGAACACCCTGTTCCTTTAATTGCGCTCTCAACGTGGCCTTCTGAATCTTACCCGAAGGTGTTTTCGGCATTTCAGCTACGACAGATAGCCACTGTGGCCATTTCTGTTTGGCCAACTGGTGCTCAGCACATAGCTCTGTCAACGTGGCCAGCGTGGGTGCCTCGTCGCCGTATAGCGTGACAAAGACGGCCACGCCCTCGCCCAATCGCTCATGTGGTGCTGATACCGCTGCCGCTTCGACCACTGCTGGATGAAGCAGCACGATCTCCTCGATCTCTCTGGCCGACAAATTCTCGCCACCGCGAATGATAATGTCTTTTTTGCGGTCCGTGATGACGATGGCCTCAGAGTCGAGAAGTTGTCCAATGTCACCGGTTTTAAAGAAACCCTCCTCGGAAAACGCAGCGGCGTTCTGCTCCGTGTCCCGATAGCCCTGCATCATCGCGGGCCCTCGCACCCAGATCTCCCCATCGGTGTTTCGGCCCATATCTTGGCCATCGTCATCGCAGATTTTGACTTCGTAGTTGAAGACCCGGCCGTCAGTTTCAGCGGCCAAATGGGTTTCGTCGTTTGCCATAAATCCAACCGTGACCAAGGGCACTTCAGTAGAGCCGTAAACGCGCACCGCGCGACAGTTGGCCAGCACCTCACTGGCTTCGTAGATCAGTGCAGAGGGCACTGCCGCGCCGCCGCAGGCGAACAGCCGGAAGCTCGGCAGATCCTTGCCCTGATCACGGCAGTCGTCCACCAGCTCGCGCAGAAAAGGGGTGGCACTGACGCAGGTTGTAGCGTGGTGTGTCTCGATGAGCTCCACGGCGCGGCTCACTACCCAGCTTTCCATAAGCAACACTTTTGTGTCGGTGAAAAAGGGCAGCTCGATACCGTTGACGTAGCCTGTGACGTGGGTCACCGGGGACGGCATCAACATCATATCCCTCTCATCCAAGCCCCACGCAATCACGCCGTTGTCCATTGCTTTGGCGAGGGTGTTATGACTGTGACGCACGGCTTTGGGATTGCCGGTGGTGCCCGAGGTATAGAGCACGACCTTGGTGGCGTCGGGATCCACTGACGCGATGTCGGCCAATCCGGCGCCACCACGCGTCATCATGTCTTCAAAACGCAGCACGTCCTCAGTCAGGTCATCTTCGCCACCACAGCAGACGACATGTCGAAGGTGGGGCAGGCTGGAGCGCAACTCACGAACCATGTCGACATAGTCAAAGCCGCGAATGCGGTGCGGTATGAACAGGATTTCAGTCTTGGCGTCGCCCAGAATGAACCCCAGTTCTTTGCCGCGATAAATCGGCACCACCGGGTTGATCACCAGCCCGCAAATGGATGCGGCGATTGCCAACGGCACGGCTTCGGGAATGTTGGGGAGTTGAAAGGTGAGCGTGGCGCCCGGTTTGACGCCCAGCTGCTGAATCCCTTTGGCCAATTGGTTGGCCTGCTGCCACGCCTCTGCGAAGGACAACCTAACGCCTGAGTCGAACAGCAGCGCCGTGTCATCAGGCCGCGAGGACGCGCGCTCTTGCGCCAGCGCCGCCAGCGTCGTGTGCCTGAACGATGTGTCGGTGATGAGATTCACTGATTCCCCAGCTTGATGCTCGCCATTGGTGTTGTTATCACGAGAGGGCGCACACGAGGGCGCCCCATACCCACCACCGTCATCACAGCAACGTTGATCTCCGTCGCGGTGGTTTCTGTTGGCGGTCGATGACTATATAGTATGGACGCCGTTTAAAACAAACCAGCCCGCTTGTTTTGTCCGTTGTAGAACAGCCTGTCTCTAGGTGCGGCGGCGGAGAGCGGGTGATCACAGTATCAGAGGGGTTTCATGATAGGTCCGAGTGAGAAGAGCGCGCGCATACTGGCCGAGTTACAGGCCTTTATGGCAGAGCACATCTATCCGAATGAGGTGGCTCATCAGGAGGCGCTTGCGGGCGCCGACAACCGCTTCGCGTCCATGCCTCTCGTCGAATCTTTAAAGGACAAGGCCCACAGCGCGGGGCTCTGGAATCTCTTTGTGCCACCTGAATACGCCGAGTACAGCGATCATGGCGGCATGAGCTTTCTGGATTACGCGCCGCTGGCTGAAGAAATGGGGCGCGTAATCTGGTCGCCGGAGGTGTTCAACTGCAATGCGCCAGACACCGGCAATATGGAAGTGCTGATGAAGTTTGGCACGGAAGCGCAGAAGGCCGCCTGGTTACAGCCCCTGCTGGCCGGTGAGATCCGATCCTCCTACGCCATGACTGAGCCACAGGTTGCCTCCAGTGATGCAACCAACATCCAGCTCGATATCCGCCGTGACGGTGACGAATGGGTTCTGAATGGCCATAAGTGGTTCATCACCGGTGCGCCCTACGAGCGCTGCAAAATTTTTATCGTCATGGGTAAGAGCGATGCCGAGAACCCGAACCGACATTTGCAGCAAACCCAGATTCTTGTGCCCAAAGACACGCCGGGTGTTGATGTGCTGCGCCCGCTGACCACACTCGGCTATGACGATGCACCGATTGGGCATGCCGAGGTGACGTTCACTGATGTCCGCGTGCCCGCAGAAAATCTTTTGCTCGGTGAGGGCAGGGGGTTTGAGATCGCACAGAGCCGTCTGGCCCCCGGTCGCATGCACCATTGCATGCGTCTTATCGGCGCCGGGCAGCGCTGCCTTGAGCTCGCCTGCCAGCGCGTAGAAGACCG
>CAJXDE010000090.1 GCA_913052635.1 uncultured Halieaceae bacterium | reverse complement strand
CCGAGATATTTGTTAATGGTTTTCGCCTTGGCGGGCGACTCCACTATGACCAGTGCTTTACCCATAAATTGCGCTTGCCTGCATTGATTGCACCGCCGGGACAGACTGGCGGCCGCTGAAAAGTGGGCATCTATAAGGGCGATTTTGCTCGAGGTCAAGGCCTCACTGAAATCTTGCCATATTCAAGCCGGCACCCTGAAAGGACCATCTTACTCAATATAATCAATGGCTTGTGAAAGGGTATTTAAGCCCTCAACCCCATCTTTCTCGTTCCAGAAAATACTCACGGTCTGTTCTGACAACTCGACAAAGGCGACTCCCGTGGGCAAAGTGGACAACCATTTAGGAGCAGTTGATACGCCACTCGTCGGGGACCACTCTCCGTCAACCGACACAAAGCGTTCATCCCGGCCAGCCGCGTGAAGATGCGCCGATAGCCGTCTTTCATAACAGGCGTACTCATCGTCTGAATCGAAGCGAAACCGGGGCGGTATGGGCGGCAACGGCCGCAGGGAAACCCGTAAGTTGCAGGCCCGAGCCTGATCTCGTAGCGCCGCTTTCGCGCGCTGAGACTTGTTAGGCATCGCAGACATTAGCGGCGCGATGACCACTGCCAAGCCCAGCACAATCAATACATAAACCACATCGACACTCCGGAGAGACAAGCCCACTGTTTTTGACTACATTTGACGCCATACCAAGGGAGCGGCGGAGAGAGTATGCCCTACCAAAACATCCTCGTGGCAGTAGACCTCGGCGCAACCACCGAGACTGTCACCCGACGGGCGGCGTCACTGGCCAATCAAAATAACGCGCTGCTGCATGTGCTCCATGTCATCGAGCCGCTGGCGATCACCTACGGCGGCGATATCCCCATGGATTTCTCTGCCATTCAGGAGGAGATTCAGGGGCAAGCTAAACAGCAACTGGACAAGCTCTGCTCTGCCCTGTCGGTACCCGAGAGCAATCGCCATCTGGTGACAGGGCGCCCTGAGTCAGAGATCCCCACCCGGGCCAAGGCCGTTGCCTGTGACCTGATTGTGGTGGGCACTCACGCGAGGTGGGGACTGTCGCTGCTGCTAGGGTCCACCACAGACGGCGTCATGCACGGCGCCGAGTGTGATGTGCTCGCTGTCAAAGTCGATGCGGCCACCTGACAGCTACCGCTAACCGCGGAGAAAGTGCGCCAACTGAGTCCCGTCAAAGGGCCACCCCAACTCGCGGCCCGAGCCGTCCTTTACGACCGGAATTCTCACACCATATTGCTCCATCAGACTTAGGTCGTCGGCGATATCCACAGCCTGAAAGACATGCCCGCCCTGCTCAAGAATCGCCTCAGCATGCTCGCAAAGATGGCAGCCGGATGTAGTGTAGAGTGTGAGCGGCCGCATGATGAATTCTCCGATAGGGGTAAGCATGCCTGAACAGTCCGATGCAGCGTGGCATCCCGGCAGGGGCCTAACACTCTATGGCCGAAAGCCCGCGCTGGAGGCATTGGAAGACGCATCGCTGACTATCCACTGCCTACATCTGGCCGACAGCAACCAGCCGTCCGGCATTATCGCGCAAATCATCAAAGAAGCAGAGAGCCGGGTTATCGCCATTCGCTACCATGACCGGCAGGCGCTCTCGCGGATATCGAAAAACGGCCGGCAGGATCAGGGGGTTGCGCTGGATGTGGTGTGCCCCAACTTCATGCCGCTCGAGGCCTTCATGGTTCTCCCGGAAAAGCCGAGAACCGTCCTGGCGCTCGATGGCGTGACGAACCCGCAGAACGTCGGAATGATCATTCGCTCGGCGGTCGCTGCCGGGGTAGACGGCCTCTTATATCCCAAGCGCGGCATCGCCTCACTGGGGCCCCTGGTCATCAAAGCATCGGCAGGTAATATTTTTCGAGCGCCCATCATCCGCTGTGACTCGACAGCATCCGCGGTGAATGCGCTTAAGGCCAAGGGCTATCAAGTGGCTACGCTCGAGGCCTCAGCGACAACGTCGCTGTTTGAGTTCAAAGCCGCCGACAACGTGATCTGCGTGCTCGGGGGTGAAAGCGATGGTATCGGGCAGGAGGTCGCTGCGTTGGCTGACAACCGCCTCACAATCCCCATGGCAAACGGTGTGGAATCACTCAACGTCGCGGTGACCGCGGCGCTCGTGTCCTTTTATCTCGGGCAGACCCCAGACTGAGGCCTACCCTCGGATGATAATTCAGTTGCCCCCGGGCGCCGATGCGTTACCGTTGGCCACCGCCAGCCAAGCTTGCTGTATGACGTAGGCGCGAATGGCGTCGGTGTCTTCCTTGGTGAGGTGCCCGGAGAAAGCGACCATGCCTTGCTTTTCCAGCGCACCTTCGCGCACGACCTGATCCCAGGCCTGCTCGTTTGCTGAGATCGCCGACCAGCGAAGATCCGGAATAACACCGCCGCTGACCGCGAACGCCCCGTGACAGAAGTGGCAGTTCTCGGCGAAACGCTGCATGCCCAGCTGATGCTGCTCCGGCTCACCAAGCATCGGGGATTTGGGGGTCGCCACCACCTGATCGGCCAGCGGCGCGGGCATCATTTCGTTACCACCCAGCTTGAAGGTAATAACTCGTGCTGGCTCTTTGCCAGCCGCCTGCCCATAGGTGAAACCGGCAATCAGGTTGGAGACGCTGCCCCAGCCTGATAGCACGCTGAGGTATTGCTCCCCGTCGATTTCATAGGTCATCGGCGCCGCTGCCGCATTTCCCACCAACCGCTCTGACCAGAGACGCTCACCGGTCTCGGCGTCGTAGGCGACCAGATCGCCAAATTTGTTGCCCTGAAACACCAGACCTGCGTCCGTACTCAATACGCCACCGTTTAAGGGCAGCGCGAAGGGAACTGCCCAACGCGGCTCAGCTTTAACCGGGTCCCAGGCCAGAAGCGAACCACCGTCCAGATCAGCCACGGCATCGAGCGTGCCCGCCGGATACTCCACCGGCCATCCCGCGGCCACGTCGTAGCCCACGTTCCACCATGACTTACTGTTCTCAACGTTTCGGGTTTTGTCGTAGAAGAAAGGAATCTCGTTAACCGGAATGTAGACAAGGCCGGTGTCGGGATTGAACGCCATGGGATGCCAGTTATGCGCGCCTGTTGGCCCTGGCACCACGGCGTACAACGCAAGGTCTACTGCCTCCTCGATCAACACGGGCCGGCCGTTCTGATCAAATTCACCAGTGGTCCAGTTCTGTGCGGTGAAAGGAGTCGCGGAGATTAGCTCGCCATCTGCGGCATCCAGAACATAGAAGAAGCCGTTCTTGGGCGCCTGCATCACGACACGCCGGTCTGCCCCCCCCTCACCCAAAGGCAGATCGACCAGCATGATCTGCTGAGTCGCGGTGTAGTCCCAGCGATCCCGGGGTGTCGTCTGGTAGTGCCAGCGGTATTCGCCGGTATCGGCATCCACCGCAAGAATCGACGACAGGAACAGATTGTCACCATCGCCATTCGGATCGCGAATATCAGGGTTCCAGGGTGACCCGTTACCCACGCCGATCAGAATCTGATCATTGACCGTGTCATAGACAATCGAATCCCATGCAGTACCACCACCGCCATCGGTCACCCAGGCACCGTCGTCGCCCCAGGTTTCGTTGGCCAGCCTGGCGAGGATGGCATCAGAGGCGGCGCCGTCGGGCTCCTTATTGGGATTCGGCACGGTATAAAAGCGCCATACCAACTCACCGGTGTCCACGTTGTAGGCCGTTACATAACCCCGGACACCCAGCTCGCCTCCTGCGTTACCAATGATCACCATGTCTTTAAAAACACGCGGTGCCCCGGTAATGGTGTAAGGCTTGGTTTGATCCACGGTGACTTCACTCCAGATCACCTCACCGGTGGCTGCATCCAACGCCTCAAGACGCCCGTCAAAGACACCAATGAACACTTTGCCGTTATGCACTGCCACGCCGCGGTTGACGACGTCACAGCACCCTTTGGCAGCGTCTTCGCCGGAGACCTCGGGGTCATAAACCCACAGCTCCTCGCCGGTCTTTGCGTCCAGGGCATACACTACCGACCACGCGCTCGATAAATACATCACCCCATCAACAACAAGCGGGGTGGCCTCGGCACCACGCGGCTTGGCGGTCTCGTACACCCAGCCCACACCCAGCTCGGGGAGCGTGTCTCGGTTGATCTGCCCCAGCGCCGAGTGACGCTGCTCGTCATAGGTGCCGCCGTAGGTGAGCCACATCTCCGGCTCTTCGGCTGCCGCGGCGATACGATCCGTATCAACCTGCGCAACAGGCATGGCCTCTGACACAGCGCCAGAAGGCGCTGAGGCTTCGTCGGACTGCCCACCACAAGCCAACAGCGTTGTGGTCAAAGCGAGGATAAAAGCGAAACGTGCGATACCGAACATGGCGTTCCCCTGACTATTTTTGTCGTGACATCGAGACTCTAGTGTAGCCAAATCATGGCTGGTTGGGGTGGCTTGCAATCGCACTAAAGACGGTGCAAAAACCGGGCCGCGAGGCACTTCTTAACGCGGTAGGTATTAGTCGCGCTGAGGGGGGGATGACGGGGCCCTGCCATGAGGGCCGGCACGTCACTTGGACAGGAAAGACATGCCGTCTTCGAGGCCGCGCAAGGTCAGGGGGTACATCTTGCCGTCCATCAGCTGCCGGGTAATGGCAATCGACTGGGTGTACTCCCATTCATCCTCGGGGACCGGATTAATCCAGATGCACTTTTCATAGGTTTCCCTGAGCCTGCGCATCCACAGCTCTCCCGACTCTTCATTCCAGTGCTCCACCGAGCCGCCGGGCTGCATGATCTCGTAGGGTGACATCGAGGCATCGCCGACAAAGACCACTTTGTAGTCGTGGGCGTACTTGTGCATCAGATCGAGTGTGGCAGTGCGCTCATTAAAGCGGCGGATATTGTTTTTCCACACGCTCTCGTAAATGAAGTTGTGGAAGTAAAAATACTCGAGGTGCTTGAACTCGGTCCGCGCCGCAGAAAAAAGCTCTTCGCAGACTTTGACATGGGGGTCCATGGATCCACCGACGTCGAGAAACAGCAAGACCTTCACCGCATTGTGGCGCTCGGGCACCATCTTGATATCGAGCAAACCCGCGTTCCTCGCGGTGGACTTAATGGTGTCGTCCAGATCCAGCTCTTCGGTCGCGCCGGTGCGAGCAAACTTACGGAGCCGCCGCATCGCAATTTTGATATTGCGGGTACCTAACTCAACGCCATCGTCGAGGTTTTTGAAGTCCCGACGGTCCCATACCTTCACGGCGCGTTTGTTCTTACTCTCACCGCCAACGCGGATGCCCTCGGGGTGATAGCCGTCATTGCCAAAAGGTGATGTGCCTTCGGTGCCGATCCACTTGTTACCGCCCGAGTGACGCTTTTTCTGCTCTTCCAGGCGCTCCTTGAACTGCTCGATCAACTCCTCCAGACCACCCAGGCTCTCGATCTTGGCTTTGTCCTCGTCAGACAGCTGCTTCATGAACTCCGAGCGCAACCAATCATCGGGAATCATCGCCTCGATGACATCGTCGAGCGCCACCAGGTCCTGAAAATGCAGCCCAAAAGCGCGATCAAAGCGATCGTAGTATTTTTCATCCTTGACCAAAACCGCACGGGATAGCGAGTAAAAGTCATCCATGTCGCCAAACGCGAGCCGCTGCTCCATCGCCTCAAGCAGATCGAGCAACTCCCGAGGTGTCACAGGCACCCCAGTGTCTTTCAACACATGAAAGAAATTAACCAGCACTGAACTAGCGGGCCTCGCGCCGATGCATGAATGCCAGTCGCTCCAGCAGCTGCACATCCTGCTCGTTTTTCAACAGCGCTCCGTACAGGGGCGGTATCGCTTTAGTCTGATCACGGTTTTTGAGGATCTCATCGGGAATGTCGTCCGCCATCAGGAGCTTCAACCAATCAATCAGCTCTGATGTCGAGGGCTTTTTCTTCAGCCCGGGAATCTCACGCAGTTCGAAGAAGACCTCCAGTGCTTCCTGCACCAGGCTCTTTTTGATCTTTGGGTAGTGGACCGCAATGATCTCCTTCATCGTCTCCTTATCCGGGAAATTGATGAAGTGGAAGAAGCAGCGGCGCAGGAACGCGTCGGGCAGCTCTTTCTCATTATTCGACGTAATAATGATGATCGGCCGGTGCTTTGCCTTGATCGTCTCGCCGGTTTCGTAGACGAAGAACTCCATGCGGTCCAGCTCGACCAGAAGATCATTGGGGAACTCAATATCGGCTTTGTCGACCTCGTCGATCAGCAGCACCACCTGCTCATCCGCGGTAAACGCTTCCCAGAGCTTGCCGCGCTTGATGTACTGGCCGATGTCCTCAACCTTGCCATCCCCCAGCTGCGAGTCTCTCAGCCGCGACACCGCGTCGTACTCGTACAAGCCCTGCTGCGCCTTGGTGGTCGATTTGATGTGCCATTGGATCAGCTCTTTGCCCAGACCCGCGGCCACCTCTTCTGCCAGCATGGTTTTTCCCGTGCCGGGTTCACCCTTAATCAGCAGGGGCCGCTGGAGCGCTACCGAGGCGTCAACCGCCATACGCAGATCGTCGGTCGCGACGTACCGCTCTGTACCTTCAAACTTCATAATTCACCGCTCTTGTCCTAATTCATAAGGCCGAGCAGACTAACCGAAGTCCGCCTGACAAACCACTCACAGGCTGGTGCGGCCCGTCTGTCTCCGCGCCCAGAAAAAGCCAGTGACTGCACCTGACAGCGCACCGCCCAGCAGCCACAGCGCAGGGGCGAGGGCGGACTGGAAGCCCTCGCCAAATAGCGTATTGAAAACGACGATAATCAGCGCGGGCGCCATGGACTGAACCTCGGCGGCTGGAAACGCGGGGACCAACAAAGCGCCCCCTATCAGCCCGAGTGTCATGCCGCCAAAGGGGGTAAGCGGCGTGGCGAACCACAGTCTGCGCATCAGGACGACACCGATCACCGCCACCACCCAGTAGATCAGCATAGTGGTCAGGTAAGACTGAATAGTCATCATGGCGTGGGCTTCGAGGTATCGGAAGACGGAGAGGGCTGGGGCGGCAGCTGCAAAAAGTAACCTCTGTCGACGATCTCTTCCATGACGTGCGTCGCGCTTTGTGCGGCCAGCGGCTGATCGGCCGTCAGCGTCAGCGTCAGCACCTTTTCGGCCGGCATAAAGACCTGCTCCAGACCATCGGGCCACTCACCCGGAGGCAGGCCCTCAGGGAGAAATAGAAACGTATCCGGCCGCCGCGCGGTCTTAAAAACATCTACCTCCATGGCAGCGGGTAACGTCATGACGCCGCCCTCTCCTTCAGGCGCTGACGTAAAGGCGCCACCACGGTTTCTGCTCGCCAGCCAGACCAATTCTCAGGTGCCGTTAAGGAGGGGTTCATCTGCTCGCGAACCAGGTGCTCCAAATCCGCTTTGGGCATGAGCACCTCGGCTGGAATATCCATGCTCTCGGCAATTTCCTTCAGGCTCTCGGACAGCATGGACACCGATCCGCGTTGCTCACTCGCCAGCGGCTTCGGGATCACGGCGGGTAGTTGATCGGTGTCGGTCTCCGCTGCACCGACAATACGCGCCACCAGCTCATCCCCTGCGCGTCGCACCAGTCCCTGTGGCATGTCTTCTACAGCAGCCAGTTCGTGGACCGACCGCGGGACAGCCCGCGCCACACCCATAACGATCTTGTCGTTGAGTATCCAGCTGCGGGGACGGTCTCGGTGACGCGCTTCACTCTCGCGCCACTCGACGACCTCTGCCAACACCCGCTGTTGTTCCGCTGGCAGACGATAGGCCGTTTTGAATTTGGCAATGGGCGGCTTACCGCCGGGGCGCAGACGGGCCCCCTCTTCCAATATCCAGTCCAGGCGATTGCGCTCCATGGCCTGATTTTGCAGCTGCACACCCATGGGATGCAGATACGTTACATCCTGCGCGGCATATTGCGCCTGCGCATCCGTGAGTGGTCGCTGCAACCAGTCGGATTGGGTTTCGTCCTTGGGTAGCTCGATATCAAAGAATTGTGCGACCAGCGCGCGGTAGCTTTGCCCCGCACCCAGCCCTACAAGGGCAGCTGCCCGCTGCGTATCGAATAACGGAGCCGGCAGCACGCCGAGCCAATGGGAAAACACCTCCAGATCCTCACTCGCGCTGTGAATCAACTTGACCTGGGAGGAGTCAGTCAAAAACGCCCGCAACGCGCTGAAGTCGTCAAGTTGGAGCGGATCAATCAGATAAGGCTCATTCCCCCAGCACAACTGCAACAAGGCGACCTGAGGGAAAAACGTATCGCGACGCCGAAACTCGGTGTCGACCGCCACCATAGCGTGGTGCCGATTTTCGGACAGTAGCGAGTCCAAAGCCTCGCTGCTATCGATTAGCGTCCAACTCACTCGCGCACCACCGTTCTGCCGCTGAGTGCGTGTGCCAGCGTATTGGCATCGGTGTATTCCAACTCGCCGCCGAGCGGCACGCCATGAGCAATCCGTGAGACCGTGACGGTGGCGGCGCGGGCCCGCTCACTGATGTAATACGCCGTGGCTTCGCCCTCCACAGTGGGATTGGTGGCCAAAATCACCTCTTTGATCTCACCATCGGTAAACCGCTTACACAGCGCCTCGAGCCCCAATTGCTCGGGCCCAATACCATCGATGGGCGACAGATGCCCCATGAGCACATAGTAATGACCCCGGAAGCTGCCGCTCTGCTCAATCGCCATGACGTCAGCGGGCGCCTCCACAACACACAGCGTCGTCGGATCTCGCTTGGGGTCGGAGCAGATCTCGCAGATTTCCAGCTCGGTAAAATTGCGGCAGCGACTGCAGTTTTTCACCTTGGACAGCGCCACTTCGATGGCTTCCGCGATCTGCTGGGCCCCCTCACGATCCCTCTCCAGCAGATGCAGGGTCATGCGCTGAGCTGACTTAGGCCCCACGCCGGGCAGGTGCCGAAACCCTTCAATCAACGCTTCAATGGACGGACTTAATTTCATATTAATCAATATTTTATAGACCAAATATCATGCGGAATATGACTGGTACCATGGTCACTCATACGCGACTCTCAGCATCGGCGACATGGGCCTCGAGCTCACCGTCGGCCACGTTGGGCCGGATGCTCCCGGGAATGATCTGACCATCGAAGGCCTCCATTAAGGTGTGCAACGCATTATCGCTGGAGATGGCCTGCTCGGCTGCGGCAAG
>CAJXDE010000089.1 GCA_913052635.1 uncultured Halieaceae bacterium | reverse complement strand
TCTGTCATAATAGTCGGCTATTTTGACGACGGACAGTAAATCCCGCCCGGGGAATGAGGCTACACAAGTGGTAGCCGCCCGACTGGAAAACCTGCACACGCAGGTGGCGGAGGAGGAAAACAAGATGACACAGAAAAAACGCGAACCTTTCAATGCGGGTGACTTCTCAAGCCGCAAACTCATGGAGCTGGTCAGCGGCGAACGCGAGGGTGACCGCCTGTTGCTGGATCAGGAGGCGCTCGACGCAGTGGTCTCCGAACTGGCAAGCCGACGCCACTATCTTCGCGAGCTCCGTGATCGCGGGCTACTCGCGCCCCGCGCGTCCTAGGGCACTCTCATTCCAAAAGATCTTGACCGCCCCCACTCGGGCGATGTCGCCGCATTCCTGAGACAAACCCGGGTCATCCGGGCGGTCACCCAGCGCCAAGCACGCCTGATCTTTGCCCTCGACGCCACCGCAAGCCGAGAGCCAACCTGGGCTCAGGCGAGAGCATTGCATGGCGAACTGTTCAGCGCCGCAGCAGAGACCACCTCGTTGGCGGTGCAACTCTGCTACTACCGCGGCATGGCCCAGTTTCACTCGAGTCACTGGCTCACCGAACCGGGCGCACTCCTTGACCAGATGAGCGGCGTGAGCTGCGAAGCCGGCATCACGCAGATAGGCAGAGTGCTGCGACACGCGCTGGATGCGGGCTCTGCATCGCAGCCCATTCGCGCGCTCATCTTCGTTGGTGATGCCTGCGAGGAAGCACCGGAACCGCTGTTGTCACTTGCCGGGCAGTGCGGCATCAAAAAACTGCCGCTGTTTCTGTTTCAGGAAGGTAATGACGTCAACACACGCGCCATTTTCGCGCGCATGGCTCAGGTCAGTGGCGGCGCCACCGTGCCCTTTGATGCCAGCAGCGCCGATCTTTTGCGACAACTTTTGGGCGCCGTCGCGCGTTTCGCCCGCGGCGGACTGAAAGCGCTGCAGGACAGCGGCGCAACAGGCGATCAACTGCTACTGGCGCAATTGGAAAAAGGACCATAGCGCCGCGTCAAAACCGATATCATTGCCCGGTAGACCCGCCATAAAGGAACCCTCAGCCACGTGCCCAGAATGATTTTGCTTCTCGCCGTCGCCCTGACCCTGATCATCTTGATCCGGCGTGCCCAGCGACAACCGCCACATAAACGGCGCGGCGCTTACCTACAGATTATGCTCGGCAGCGCCGTTGTCGGGGTCATCATACTAACCCTGATGGGCAAGATGCACTGGATTGGTGCCGCACTGACCGGTGCACTGGTGCTTGCACGTCAAACGTTACCCCTGCTCATCCGCATTCTGCCTATGCTGGGAGGCTTGCGCGGTCAAAACGCCAATGCCGCGGGAAAACAATCCGAGGTGTCATCGCGCATCCTGAGAATGACGCTCGATCATGACAGCGGTGATCTAAGCGGCGTGGTACTCGAGGGCACCTATCGGGACTGGCTGCTGGAAGAACTCGAACGCGAGCAACTCGATGACTTGATGGCGTTTTGCCAAAGAGAAGATGCCGACTCTGCACAGCTATTGGCCAGCTACCTTGAGCAGAGATTCCCCGATGACGCGGGTCATACTGAGCACAATAGTCATGGCGGCACTGCCAACGCTGCGGGCGTGACACGGGCAGAGGCTCTCGCCGTGCTCGGCCTTAGAGAAGGTGCCAGCGAGGAAGATATCGTCGCGGCACATCGCACACTGATTCAGAAGCTGCACCCGGATCGTGGGGGTAATGACTATCTGGCGGCGAAAATTAACGAAGCCAAGGATTTTTTAATCGACTGAGCGGTCATCGATGGCCGGGATTGGTATACGTCGGACTCTGAGTGACGCAAAGAGGAGCAAAACCATGAGCGGTGCGTTTGTCATCCGCAACCAGTTGGGCCACTACCGGGGCAAGTCAAGCAGTTGGGTCAACGGACGACACCCGGGGCAGGTAGCCTGCTGGACTCACAGGGATGAAGCCATGAACACCCTGTTCGAGCTAGGTTCTCAAGACACCAATCTTCGGGGCGAAGTGATGCTGACCGAAACCGAAGATCAGCTCCCCAAAAACCTGGAAATCAGCGAGTTACCCGTGCCCAAATCCGATAAGGGCGACAACCTTGAAAATGATGAAGACGACCCCATTGATGAGTAAGCACGCAGTGTTTTTTCTGGAGCCCACACGATGAGAATTCTGTTATTTCTGGCGACCAATCTAGCGGTCCTGGTGCTTGTCAGCGTCATCTTCAACTTGCTGGGGCTGGAGGGCATCCTCGCTAATAACGGTGTCGACCTGAACCTGATTAGCCTGCTGATCTTCTGTGGCTTGTTCGGCATGAGCGGCTCACTGATCTCATTGCTGCTATCAAAGTTCATGGCCAAACGCGGCACCGGCACCCAGCTCATCGAAACCCCCCATAATCGTGAAGAGCAGTGGCTGCTCGACACGGTAAAATCGCTGGCGGACGACGCCGGGATCGGCATGCCGGAAGTCGGCATCTTCCCTTCGGATGCGGCCAATGCCTTTGCGACAGGCTGGAATCGCAATAACGCGCTGGTGGCCGTCAGTAACGGTTTACTACGGCGCTTCGAGGAACGAGAGGCGCGCGCGGTGCTGGCCCATGAAATCGGTCATGTCGCCAACGGGGACATGATTACCCTCTCTCTGGTGCAGGGCGTGGTCAATACCTTCGTTATGTTCTTTGCCCGCATCATTGGACACACCGTGGACCGCGTAGTCTTCAAGACAGAGCGCGGCTATGGCATCGGTTACTTTGTGGTGACCATTGTCGCTGAGATTATATTGGGCATTCTCGCCAGTATGATCGTCATGTGGTTTTCCCGTTACCGGGAGTACCGCGCCGATGCGGCAGGGGCGCGACTCGCTGACCGCGAGGGTATGATCGCAGCCCTGCAGCGGCTGAAAGCAGAGCAAGGTCTACCCGGGGATTTACCCGGCGAACTGACCGCCTTCGGCATCCGATCGCACACCGGCTCTGGGCTCGCTGCACTATTGCGCTCTCACCCGCCGCTGGATGATCGCATTCTCGCCCTGCAAAACGCATGAAACGAGGCTGGCTCCGGATAGCGTGCCTCGCGGCCGCACTCCTGCCGTGGCAGCCTGAGCCATTGTCAGCTCAGGAAGCACCCGACTATCTGAGCTTTTCGACTGACGACGAAGCCAACACTACAAAGGTATTTCAACGCGCCAGCCCGGCGGTGGTTTTTGTTACCTCAAGTGAGCTGCGCCGGCAACGCTTTACCCGCAACGTCATGGAAATTCCGCGGGGCGCAGGCTCCGGCTTCGTTTGGGACGCCGAAGCAGGACTAGTTGTCACGAACTACCATGTGGTGGCAGGTGCGGATCGGCTGGCCATCACCCTCGCAGACGAACAATCCTTTCAAGCAGAGGTCGTGGGCCTGGCGCCCGAGAGAGATCTGGCAGTGCTCCGCTTGACGGAGCCACCTGACGACCTGACCGAGCTGCCGCTAGGCAATTCATCTGAGCTGTCGGTCGGGCGCAAAGTCATGGCTATCGGCAATCCATTTGGGCTGGATACCACTCTCACAGTCGGCGTAGTCAGCGCCCTGGATAGGGAAATACAGTCTCCCAGCAACCGCTCCATCCGCGGAGTCATTCAGACGGACGCAGCGATCAATCCCGGTAACTCAGGCGGACCGCTGCTGAATTCCCTCGGACAATTGGTCGGCGTGAATACCGCTATCTATTCGCCGAGTGGTGGCAGTGCGGGGATCGGGTTTGCTATCCCCGTCAACACGGTGATCGAGGTCGTGCCGCAGTTGATCGCCTTCGGCAAGATTATGCGCCCGGTGTTGGGTGTCGAGCTCGCTTCCGATCGCTGGTTGCGCCGCTATCGTGTTGACGGAGTGCCGATCGTCCGAACCTACCGGGACTTTCCGGCCGAAAGAGCCGGAATGGTAGGTGCGAGACGAGGCTCGCGGGGCGAGATCATCCTCGGAGACGTCATTACCGAGATCGACGGTGAGCGGGTCGCGAACAACGATGAATTTCTCTCAGCAATGGAAACACATCGCGTGGGCGACACCATCGATATTGTCACCACACGCGCAGGCGAAGAAAAACGCTTCAGCGTAGAGTTATCCGAGGTTCAGTAGTCGGGTCAGTCAGTGAGGTGTTGTGGCCAACTGGCGGGATCCAGCGTCTCGCGCGGCAGCTCATCGCAACTGAACCGCGGCGACTGCCCTGCGTCCACTTGCGACTCGAAATGCGCAAGGAGTGACTGGGCCACGGGATACAACGCCCAGAGCGCCAGTAGGTTGGTGAGCGCCAATAGCGCCATGGTGAGATCGGCAAAGCCGAACACCGTGCCGAGATCCTGAACCGATGCCCACGCGATCATAGTCAGCACAGCCACCCGGAACACCAGAATAGCTTTCGGCCCCGATCGCTCGAAATAGGCAATGCTGTTCTCACCCAGAAAGCTGTTGTAAGCGATCGTCGTGGTGGCGAATAGCACCAACGCTAGGCTCACCAGAGGCTCTCCCCACGGGCCAATATGTTCCGCCACCGCCATCTGGGTCATGACCACACCCTGCATTTGCGCTGAATCGGCACCATAAGTGGATGACATCAGGATGATCAGCGCAGTCGCGGTGCACAAAATGATCGTATCGATAAACACGCTCAAGGATTGGACCAACCCTTGAGACATTGGATGGGGCACGTCTGCGGCGGCGGCGACATTGGGCACGGTACCCAGCCCCGCCTCATTGGAGAACAAGCCGCGCCGAGCGCCTTGCGCGATAGCGGCGGCGACGCCACCACCTAACGCCTGTTCCAAACCAAAGGCCGACGAGACGATCAGCCACAGCGCGCCGGGAATCTCCTCGACGTTCAGCGCCAAAACCACCAGCGCGAGCATGAGGTAGCCCACCACCATCGCCGGCACAACAATTTCGGAGACCAGCGCGAGGCGTCGAATCCCTCCGAATAGGATGAACGCCATGATCGCCGTCATCACCAGCCCACTGGTCACGGCAGGAACGCCGAAGGCGGATTCTATCGACGTTGTCAAAACGTAACTCTGTACCGCATTGAAGCCAAAGCCGATAGTCACCAATAGCAGTACGCTGTAGATCACCGGGAGCACCCGCCAACCCAGGCCATAGCGCATGACGTAGGCCGGTCCGCCGCGGAACGTTTCGTCGCCATGGCGTCGCTTGTATAGCTGCGCTAACGCGCATTCGAACAGACTAGTCGACATGCCTAACAAGGCGATCAGCCACATCCAGAACAGTGCGCCCGGGCCGCCCAGCGTAATCGCGACTGCGACACCCGCAATATTGCCGCCGCCAACCCGGCCGGCGACACTTACCGCCAAGGCCTGAAAGCTGGAAATACCCCGCTCTGAGCCCCGCCACTCGATATCCGACAACACTGCCAGGGTGCGGCGAAACAAGCGGATCTGCACATACCGGGAGCCAATCGTGAAACGGATCCCCACGATCAGCAGCGCACCGATCAATACATATGACCAGAGCCAGTCCGTGACGGTCATGAGCATAACGGTCAGATCAGTCCGGTGATGAGAATAACGGCCACGGCCGGCACGACGATGAACCGGGTGAGACCGCGCCAGGGTCCGTGCCACTGGGGGTCATGTCGCAGCTCATCTGCACTGTGATCCGGATGCATAAACCAACCCGTGAACATGGCTACCAGCAAACCCGCCATCGGCAGGAACAGCTTGTCATACAGGGCTTCGGTGAGTTCATTAAAGTTCATACCGAGCAGACGATAGTCTTCCCAGATGTTGTAGCTGAGCACTGAAATCACACTCAGGCAGGTCACTGAACCCACCACTAAAATGGTGCTGAGTTGTCGGGTGGTACCCAGTTTCTCTTTGGTCCAGCTGGTCACGCTCTCCAACAGACCGACCATCGACGTCACACCAGCCACCGCCAGCATCACAAAGAACAGCACGGCAAAAACTGCGCCACCGGGCATTTGCGAAAATGCCACCGGCAAAGTCTGAAAAATGAGCCCTGGGCCACTGGCCATGTCGAGACCAAAATGGAACACCGCGGGGAAGACAACGAAACCGGCCAGCAGCGCGATAAAGGTATCGGCCAACACAATCGTACCGGCCCCCCGCGCAATGGAGAAATCTCTCGGCAGGTAGGCGCCGTAGGTCATCATGCCGCCCATGCCCACACCGATGGAGAAAAAAGCCTGTCCTACTGCCGCGAGAAAGGTGGCGCCCGTGACTTTGCTGAAATCCGGCGTGAACAACCACTCCAATGTCTCGATAAAGCCGCCGGCAAAATAGTTGTAGACACTCAGCCCCACCAGCAACGAGAACATCAGCGGCATCATGATTGTCACGGCGCGTTCAATGCCGGCGGTCACACCGGCATAGATGATGGTGCCCACGATCACATTGCCGATCAGGGTCCATATCACCATCGACTGGTTGTCCGCCAGCAGACCCGCAAAGGTGGTTTCGGCGGCCGCCGCGTCGAAATCAGTAAACCCTGTGAGCAGCGCGCGGCCCAGGTACCAGAGCACCCAACCCACGACCACTGCGTAGGTAATCGCTATTGTATAAGCAGTTACCACACCCAAGCCGCCCACGACTTTCCAGCGATCGCTCCGGCCTGATTCGGTGGCAACGGCGGCCATGGAGGTGGGCGGGCTGCCACCACCCCGCCTGCCAACCAACAGCTCCGCCATCAGGCAGGGAATGCCAATCGCAACGGCGCACAGCAGGTAGATCACCACGAAGGCGCTACCGCCGTTCTCACCTGTGACGTACGGGAAACGCCAGATATTGCCAAGACCGACAGCGAAGCCCACCGACGCCATAATGAAAGCGAACCGGCTGGACCACACCGCATTTCCCGTTGCCGTCATGGAGATCTCCTAACTCTTCTTGCCTCGCCAGCAAATGCATCGCTGGCCTCTGTATTGGTCATCTATCGGTATAGAAACTACGTAAGGTCGCATCCAATCACAACCTCACAACTGGCCCTGCAACACAATGTCAAAGCCCTCAGCAGTGGGCGTAGCCAGCATCGATACCGCACGCCGAAAACCATCGTCTCTGGCCACCGGGCCAGTCGCACTAAGCTTGACCGCATAGGCGCCCATCGAGAGGTTTAAATCGCCAACGAGCACCAGCGCGCCATTTTCAGTGACGACCTCACCCACAATCCCGTCGGCGGATCCTGCGTTACCCGCAACATCAATACGATAATCACCGAGAGGAATGTCGCCGCTGTTCGCGGTCCAGATGGCATTTTGAAGATAAACGGTGCCTTGCGCCTGTCGCAGGCCCGCCTGCTCGACCTCGATGCGCTCAAAACTGCCGGACAATGTGCCGCCCAGATAAAGCGGAAACATCTCCCGCAATACGCTGGTATCGAAGTTCACGCTGACATCGCGAAGCACCGTGAGGCCCGACAGGCCCATACCTATTCGACTGGTAAATATCTGATCGCCCCACTCGCTGGTCAGGGTCAGTGGCGAGCCCCAACAGAGTCGCCACGGCTGCAGTTGCCACTGTACGCGTCCCAACATGAGTGGCTTACCATCGATCATGGTCCAGGCTCTGACGGCCTGCCCCGACCATACCGATCCCGAGAGACCAGACAGCGTCAGCGTGGCGGGCAAAAATGTGGTGAGTACCCGCGCCGGCATCTGCGACAAAATGAACGTCGATAAGAGTGCGGCTGCCAAGAGGCGATGGTGTCGGATCAGCCAATTCACCTCACGTACCTGCCACCCTGAACGTGGCATTCACACCGCCATTGCGGCCCGCACTGCTGACCGAGGCATCCAGCACGGCGAGGCCCGATACGCCCTCTATCTGCTCAAGAAACTGCAACAGATTGTCGAACGCTACGCCCTCGAAGCGAATTTGCACCTCACCTCGGCTGTTGGGTTGTAGCCGCTTCACAGCGAGGCCATTGGCTTCACTGGCTTGACTGAGTGTGCGGGTCAGATTGATTTTCTGATCGCCCCCGCCGGCGCGCAACGCGGCGAGTTGCTCTACCTTGAGGTCGACGCGAATCAGTTTTTCGGTCAGCGCCTGATTACTCTGCGTCAAACGGTCACGACGCCCATCAAGCTCGATAAAAATCAGCTGCACAAAGAGCCACAGCCCCAAGGCTGCGACAAGCGCCATCAGCGCAATCTGATCTCGACTGGGAAGCGATTCGAACCACTGACGCATGGTCAGATCTCCACCCGCAGTCTTGCCACAACGCCGTCCCCACGCGCATTGGAGTTCTCCAGAATCGCCTGCAGCGAGCGCTGGTCTAGCTGCTCCCGAACCTGCTCCACGGACTGGAAGTTGGGGGCCGAGAGATTGACGCGAATCTCACGTCCACCGCTGAAATTGACGGAGGTCAGCGTGATCTCAGGGACGGCACCCGCCGCACCGAGCAGCGTCACTAAGACAGGAGTGAAGGCCCGGTGCTGCGCGCCGGCGCCCAACTCCGCCAGCTGACGATTGAGTTGCTTCTCCACGTCCACGACCGCACCTCTGGGATTGATACGGCGATAGCTGTTGTGAATCGCCTGTCGCAGCTGATTTCCAGCAGTATTCAATAACCACGGGCGAAGCGGTTTATCAATCGAAACATTGGACGGCTCAACTGGAAGCGGGCTGGGGACGATTTGCCAATTCCCAATACGATTTGGGAGGCGGTGAAGCGGTCTTGTTCAATTTGCGCACGAATAAGAACCATCGGGTGCCGTTGACGCTTCAGCTCTACCGGATTTCTCCCCAATTCGTCAATGTCACCGGGAATTTTTTGAATACAACGGTGCTCGAGGTATTCCCCAATGTTGCAGGGGTTGGAGCTACCATTCGAACGCCTTACCAGGGTCCGATGGTGGGGCTTCAATCACCCGCCAACAACCGGCAAGGCGCATCACTCAACTTCGAGTGGACTGCAGGCCGATTGAAGTTGAATGCGGGAATGGGCTGCTTTGCAGAAATAGACAGCACAGACAATGGGCTGACGTACTTGCACAACGTGAACGGGCAAATGCTGGCGAGGTTATACTTGTTCGGACAACGTTGGGGCCCTTATAACGCACTGAATTCCAACTACCGAGGCACCTATGAGGAGGTGAACACTTTTGAGGAAGATGGGATAACACCAGCTCGTATGCGGAAGTTTTTCAGTGTAGCGGAGGTCCAGGCAAAGTGGAAGTCTGCGTTTGAACGCCATAACATTTATGTATTCGCCCTTGGTCGCGT
>CAJXDE010000088.1 GCA_913052635.1 uncultured Halieaceae bacterium | reverse complement strand
CTGGCTTTGGTAGGCGGCAGCTACCTGCTGTGGATTGCTTACCGGCTGTGGACGCAACCCGCCCGCTTCTCAAACGGCAACAATCAATCGCACTTGTCGGCCATTGCGTTGCTCACCCTGGGGTACGCGACGGCAGTAATAAACCCCAAGGGCTGGGGGTTCATGATTGCGCTGTTACCGGGCTTTATGTCCGTGGAGTACTCAACGCCGCAACAGCTCGCCGCGTTTCTGGGCGTAATGCTGCCCTCGGAATTTCTGTCAATGACGCTCTATGCCACGGGCGGGAGCGGTCTCAGGCGATTCCTCACCACTGAGCGGCACCTCGCCAACTTGAACAAGGTCGCGGCAGGTTTAATGGTGCTGGTGGCCGCCTTGATGCTCTTCAGAATCTGAGCCTCAGCGTCGCGACAGATCAGATGCCCGGCGCCCAACTGGCGTGAAAACCACCCGGCACCCGCTGCGGAAGGGTCACGCGGGCGATAGGGCCCGCCGCGACATCGGTCGCGTCGAACACCAGGCAATGGGATGACCAATCGGTGCTGTCAGTGACCAATGTCACCACGTAGCCATGGTCCTCGGCATCATCGCACGTCGCACCGGTTTTGGGCGCGTACACGGCCTCACTGCCAAACACACCCTCACCGTAATCCCACTGTTGCCGACAGCCGGTTTCATTGTCGTACTTCACCAATCCGGTAAAGCGAAGGGTATGCCCGCCCTCCTCCAGCAGCGGGATACGCTGGTGATAAGCAAAACGGCTTTTCACGCCGGCATAGAGGGGGTTGGTCTTGTTAAACTCGGTGTTGAGATCGTCGATGTCGCCCTCACGCACTTCTCCCGTGCGCAAATTAAAGCGCCATCGGTAGTTATTTGCCTCGAGGCGCATGTAGGCCAGCATGTGCGAAAGCTCACCCTCCCCGTTGGTGGCCGCAGGCATCGGGTTGATCGATCGGCAACCGTCCATCACTACCCAGTCGCCCTCTTCCCAGCAGTTACTCACGTGCAGGATGTAGCAGGGCTCACACTCGAACCAACGGATCTCATCACCCCGGCCGTAGCGAGGAATCAAACCGAAGCGTGTTGGGATATCCCGATGAAAGGTCAGCACTCTCATTCGGTGACGCTCGAGCACCTTAGGGTCATGAAAGAAAGGCAGGTCGTGAAGAATGTTGTAGTTGGGCGTAAAGCCAATGTCGTGGGGTAACCGCGGGCCGGGCAGATCGATCTCTGCCTCATGCAAGAGCTTGCCAGAAGGATCTGCCAAACCGCAGGTCATGAAGGGAGGCTCATCTCCATAATCGAAGAAAAGCAATTCCCCCGTCGTCCAGTCGACCTTCGAGTGCGCCGACAGCCGGCGATGGCTCCTGCCATCAAGCTCGAAGTAACCCTCGGTTTTCAGCGTCTGGGGATTCAGGCGATAAGGATGGCCAGCGTTGTACCACAGGGTCATCAGCCCGCCTGCGTAGTAAAAGAGATCCGTATTGGAAGTGTCCTTGATGCCAAAGGGTGAGGCATCGAAATCAAAGGGCCCCATAACCCCGTTCGATGTGGAGCGGCCCGCCTGGCGCTCCTCAGCGAGGGCCACAGTGTCGACATAGCGGTTGCGGTAGGCGGCCTCACCCTCGCAGAACGACACGGCGTGCACCATACCGTCACCGTCAAAGGGGTGGTAACGGTTTTCTGGCTGGTAGATCGGGTTCGGACCATTGCGAAAGTAGGTACCCAACAGATCTTTAGGTAGCTCGCCCTCCACCCGCAGACCGGACTCGCTGAGCTCAAGCGTGGTAGGCGCATAAACGCCGTGCAGGTAAGGGTTATCGAGCCCATAAATCCAGGGCTGGGTATGCTCAAATTCTGCGGCGCCACCAATACATTCATCGGTGACCGGGTAAGCCGGCAGGTGCAGTGCTTGATTCATCGTCGTCTCCGCCCATTCGCTTGTGCGGCTATCGGGGCGACAGCCTAGCAAGGAAAAATGGCTGGCCGCAACGAGCAGCCGGCCGGCCTGTAGCGCTTGCCACCCCACGGCGCGCCGCCTAGGATCAGCGTCAGTACAGGGAGAATCACCATGCATGCGCCTATTTATATCCTCGGCGGCAGCCAAACCGACTTCGCGCGTAACTGGGCACGGGAAGAGCTGGAGATCTACGATCTCTTTGCCGAAGCGCTGCAAGACGCCGTGCAGCACGCAGCCATCGAGCCGGCTCAGATTGAGGTGGGCCACGTGGGCAACTTCGTGGGTGACCTGTTTACGCGTCAGGGCCTGATCGGGGGTTTCTTCGGCCAGGTCTACCCGGAGCTGGGGAATTTACCGACCGCCCGGCACGAGGCCGCCTGCGCATCGGGCTCAATGGCTGTGCTGGCGGCCATGCGCGACATTGAGGCGGGGCACTATGACGTGGCCTGCGTGGTGGGCCTGGAGCTGATGCGCAATGTCGATGGCAGAACCGGAGCCGAGTATCTGGGTGCCGCGGCGTGGCAGGGACATGAAGCCACAAGCTGCGAATTCCCTTGGCCGTTCCTATTCGATCGCATTACCCAAGAGTATGACCACCGCTACGGAATCGCTGACGATCCCCTGACCCGCATCGCAGAGATCAATTTTAGCAACGCCAAACAGAACCCGCGGGCACAGACACGAGACTGGGCATTTGCCGAGGGCAGCTTTGGCAACGACCCCGCACTCAACCCCTCTATCGAAGGCCGGGTGCGCAAACTCGACTGCGGGCAGATCACCGACGGCGCGGCCTGCGTGATTCTGGCCAGTGAGCGCTTCGCCCGGGCACACGCTCAGGATCGCGGTCAGCAGCTCGCCGATATACCGCGTATCAAAGGCTGGGGGCATCGCTCCGCACCCATTTTGCTGGAAACAAAGCTGGCCGCCTCAAAGGACCACGAACTGGTATTTCCGCATGCGGCGCAGGCGCTAGCCGACGCGAGAGCACGAGCGGGGATAACGGACATTACTGACCTCGATGGTCTGGAGACCCACGACTGCTTCACGATCACCGAGTACATGGCGATTGATCACTGTGGCCTGACCGCCCCCGGTGAGAGCTGGAAGGCGGTGGAAGAAGGCCGCATCACCCGGGACGGTGACTTTCCGATCAACCCCAGTGGCGGGCTGATTGGGCTGGGGCATCCGGTTGGTGCGACGGGTGTCCGCATGGTGCTCGATTGCGCGCGACAGGTCACCGGTCAGGCAGGTGATTATCAGATTGCCAATGCCGAAAACATGATCACCTTCAATGTGGGTGGCAGTACCACGACATGCGCAAGCTTTGTCGTGGGCGTTGGTTCGTGAAAGATGTTTTTATTTACGACGCTATACGCAGCGCGCGGACCCGGGCCAAAGCCAACGGCGGACTTCACTCTTTAACGCCACCGGAGTTACTGAAACCGCTTTATCAGACACTGGCACAGCGTAACCAGCTTGACCCCGCACTCGTGTCAGAGGTCATTCTGGGCTGCGTCACCCAACACGGGGAGCAAGCCGGCAATATCGCCAAGACCTCTGCGCTGTTTGCCGGTTGGCCAGAATCTGTGTCCGGGCTGACGGTGCACCGCTTCTGCTCATCCAGTATCGATGCCATTGCGCTGGCAGGACTCAAGGTGGCGACCGGACAGACTCAGGCTATTGTCGCCGGCGGTGTCGAGATGATGTCCCGCGTGCCGATGCTGTCTGACGAAGCACGGGTCTTCAGCGATCCCGCATATGCCGTCCGCCATCAGATGTTGTTGATGGGTAGCGGTGCTGATCTGATCGCCACGCGCATTGGTGCCAGCCGGGAGGATTGCGATGCGGTGGCACTGCAGAGCCAGCAGCGCGCCACGCGAGCTCAGCAGGAGGGCCGGTTTCAGTCGATCATCCCCATCGAGACACCCGGAGGGCTGATCAGTGAGGATGAGTGTATCCGCGCCGACATGACCGCAGAGCGACTGGCGAGGTTACCCGCCGCGTTCGCGGAGCTCGGTGCGGCGGGCGCCGACCAATTACAACTCGCGAAATTCAGTGAGCTGGGTGCCATCGAACACGTCCACACCATGGGCAACTCCCCTGCGATGTGTGACGCCGGGGCGCTGGTTTTGCTTGGAGACGCCGCCTTGGGTAAGTCACTCGGTATATCGCCCAAAGCCCGCCTTGTAACCAGCACCACGGCATCGGGCGAGCCGCTGGAAGTGGTGAGCGGCTGCGTCACGGTGACGGAGGCGCTGCTGGCGGATCAAAGCCTCCGCGCTCAGGACATCGATTTGTTTGAGATACACGAGGCCTTCGCCGCAACCGTGGTCAAAACTCGCCAGGAGCTCGGTATCGACGACTCGTGTGTCAACGTCAACGGCGGCGTGATCGCACTGGGTCACCCGATGGGCGCCACCGGGGCCATCATGACCGGCACGTTGATTGATGAACTCCATCGACAACAGCTGAGCAAGGGTATCGTTGCCGCCAGCGGCGCTGCCGGCAGCGGCAGCGCGCTGTTGCTTGAGCGCTGTTAAGTCTGACGTCTTGAGTGACGCAGTGCGAGGAACATCCCTCAACGGCAGTGAATGGACCAGCGCCTGGTCGTTAACGCACCCAGATGGGTGAGCTCCAGACGCGCTCCTGAAGGGTGGTGTGCAGATCAGGCCGCAGCTCAACGCCAGCGCGGATCGCATCCCAGGTCGACCATCTACAGGTCGGGTTTTCCAGAGCACGCACGTAATAAAAGGCGCGGCTTTCGGGATCATAGGCGGGGTCTTGCCACACGGCCTTCAACTCGGCGGCGCCGACACCCTCGGTGATGCTGCAGTCGGAGATGTTGACCCGGGCACCGTTATCGCCGCAGCGGTGCGTATCTGGGTCAGGGGTCAGACCGTCAGAGCAGGCGACATCGTAGACCTGCTCGTAGGTTTCGCCATCCTTTTCCCAGCCCTTAATGATTTGGAGCCGCTGTAGCGCCGTGCCACGCGGATCGGCACTGGCCCAGGCCACGAATCGCGGTGCCTCATCCGTCTTAGCCAGCTCGCCACCCATCGCCACGCCGCGAGCGTAGGCTTCTTCGATCATGGTCTCGGAATTTAGAATGTCCGGGGCGTAAGCGTGGCCCGCAAAAAACCTCACGCGCATTCGCGGGCCCGAAGTGGCGAAGGTTTCCTTGCGGCGGAAGGCATCATAGATAGCATCCCGGGTGTTCTCCTCGGCCCAGACACCGGTCACACCGGAGGCGCTCCAGCTCTCGAAGCCACCACCGTAGGTATAAGTCCGCCCGTCGACCTCGGTCAGGGTGTCGGGGGCCAAGAAGCGTGCGAACAGGCCATACATGGTGTCCACCGGTACCGAGCCGCGGCGCTCGGGCAGCCCATCCAGCAGGCCCGCCTTGGAGAAATAGGTTTCCTCGTCGTCACTGGTACCCGCGACGTGGGTATCGCTCGCCGCGACAAAGCCGAACTGATAGGGGTTCTTCACACCCTGTGCTTCCAGCGCCAGACCATTGAGCAGGGCCTCACGGACATAACTGCCCTTCTCTTCGCTGTGCAGGCTGGTGCCCACGCGGAACTTGTAGATCTCAAAGTCAGCCCACTCATCGTTCGGCGACAAGAGAGGATGGGTATCTGACGTGCCCTTGACCTGGGTGATCTCCACAATCGGCTCATTGCGCATGCGCTGATCGGCGTAGGCGTCGTCCATTGGGTCGCCCGCCCAGTCCACCAGCTTGAACATCTGGCCGTTGGAGCCATTCGAGTTGTGGGGAATCGCCAGACTTTCGATGCCCTGGTCCCTCAGCGTATCCATCCAGTCCCAGAGACCCTCCGGGTTCTGGGAATTCAGTCGGGAAAACGGTACGGCCGGCAATTTGTCGGCGCCGCGAAATACGACATTACGGTGCAAATTGCCGACATCGTCAGTCGAGGAGGTGTATTCGTAGGCCACAAAGGTCGTGAAGTGACCGGGGTCATTGTATTGCTCAGCCGCATTGATGATGTCCGCCCAGGCACGGCGGGTCACACCGATCGCCATTTCTTCCGAGATCTCTCCTGAGAGGATGCCCGCCAAAGTGTCGGGGATGAATGAGGCAAAGTTAGCGAGCCGGGTGACCAGACTCAGCTCACCCATGTTGTCTTCGGCGTTCAGGTTATGCAGCGGCTGCGATACGGCGTACTGGGAAAACGGCGTGGTGGTGTCGCCCGCTTCCAGCGCGAGGCCGAGGAACATGGCGTGGTCAGTGACGGCGTAAAAGTCGAGGGGTGTTGCCATCTGAATTTGATAGCCCGCCGGGTGCTCGATCGCCTCGCCCTGAGCAAAGCGGTAGGCGTCGTAGGGTGTGGCGGTGGTGCCAAAGTTATAGGCGTCAAAGGAGTATTCGGTGTGCACATGCAGATCACCGAAATACGCATTGCGGAGCGGGTTCGCGCGTGGCGGCGTGCGATCCAGAATATCTACCACCGGCTCGAGCGAGCTGCCCCCGCGCCCGCCAAAGTTACGATCCTCGTCGAGCAGACCGACTTCTTCGGTACAGGCAGTGGTGAGCGCCAGCAGGCTAGCAGCAAAAACCAAACGTTGACTCATGACGCGTTCTCGATCTTTATTGTTGTCAGGGGCGGAGTTTACGCGTCATTGGGCGCAGGCGGCACCTCTGATACGCGGCGCCACTCGACCGAACGACGCATAAATCCGACCTTCACGGTGAAGACCATGCGGTCATCGGCCGACAAGGTGATCTCCGCTTTACGGTACTCGCCCAGGCGCGCGGCGAAGACCTGCGCGGACCATGCATTGTGGTCATCGCTGGTTTCCAGATCGGTGACGACCAAAAAGCCAATACGGTCCGGCCTGTTGTCGTTGCGCACCATGACCCCCTGACCGGTTTCAGGCTGTATCTCAATCCACACCGGATCGCTCTCATGCTGCCAGTAGCCGGCTAACTCGTCTCCGGCGTTACCCGGCAAGGCAACCATGGCACTCAACATGAGAAGTAACAGTTTGAGTGGCAAGCGAGTCATTACAAGAGCCTCCATCAGGACGTCAGTTCACGGGCGGTCAGTTTGCCCAGCTGGGACATATGGACTTCGTCAGGACCGTCTGCGATGCGGCAGAACCGGCCAACGGTAAAGACCTCGGGGATTAGGGTGTCCTGACAGACGCCCATGCCACCAAAAATCTGCATGGCGCGATCGGCAACTTCCTGTGCCATTTTGGGTGCCACAATCTTGATCATCGAAATGTAAGGGCGCGCACCGTCGAGGCCCTCGCGGTCCATGACTTCCGCCGCCTGCAATGTCAGCAACCGGCACTGCTCGATGTCACAGCGACTCCGCGCGATCTCATGTTGAATCGAGGTCTTTTTGATTAGCGGCTCGCCAAAGGCCACCCGCTCCTGGGCTCGCGCGCACATCAGCTCCAGACAGCGCTGGGCCATCCCCACAAAACCCATCGCGTATTGGAAACGGCCAGGGCCAAGCCGCCCCTGAGCAATCTCAAAACCGCAGCCCTCGCCCTTGATCATATTGCTGACCGGCACCCGCACATCTTCAAACAAGAGCTCTGCCTCACCGCTGGGCGAGTGCAGGCTATCGAAGGCGCGCAGGGTTCTGACCAGTTTCACACCGGGGGTATCGCGCGGCACCAAAATGGTCGAGTGCTGGCGATGCCGATCGTTGTCCGAGTTGGATTTGCCCATCACCAGCATGATTTTGCAGCGCGGACCCACCGCACCAGTGGTCCACCACTTGCAACCATTGAGCACGTACTCGTCGCCATCACGCCGGATCTCGAGCTCCATATTGGTCGCATCCGATGAAGCCACCTGTGGCTCTGTCATGGCGTAGGCGCTGCGAATCTCTCCTGCCAGCAGCGGCTTCAGCCACTGCTCCTGCTGCTCTGACGTGCCGTACTTGGCGAGCACTTCCATGTTGCCGCGATCCGGGGCGTTGCAATTGAACACACCCTGAGCCCACATGACCTTGGACATGGTCTCAAACAGCGGTGCGATCTCGACGTTGGTAAGGCCCGGACTCCAGGGCGCGTACTCCTCTGGGAGAAAAAGGTTCCACAACCCCTCGGCTTTGGCTTTGTCGCGAATGTCGTCATACCAGGCGGGCACTTCCCAGAGGTGCTCCGGGTCATGGCACCACTCATGCCATTCACGCTCGCGGGGATAAATATGCTCGTCCATGAAATGCTGCAGCTGTGCATTCAATGCTTGAACCTGATCGCTTATCTCAAAACCCATACGGTGTTCCTATTGCTACTTCTTGTATCGACTGAGGTGTGTCTCGTGCACACCCACCATTTTCGTATCAGCGCGAAAAGGCAGTCCCTGCTCCTGCCCCTCGAGCAGAGGTAAATCACGATCGTGCCACAGGGGCTCCCAACAACCGGTGCTTTTCAGTAAAGCTTCTGCATCAGTCTTGGCATCGGTGGGCAACGCCTCAAAGTGGTCCCGCAGCTGCTGCAGGCACCAGACCCGGTATCGCGAATAGCGCGCACCTTCATAGCGGATGCCATCGATCTCAACAGTAAAACGTTTACTCCCCGATCGCACCGCTTCCACATTTGCCGACAGGTAGGGCAAATAACCGCGCCCCATTTGCTCAAAGAGAGTCGTTACGCCAGATGGGATGCCTGGCTGCCACCTGCCCTGAGCGGTATCGAGCTGGGTATTCCACAAACGGGTGACCCACTGCAGTACTGCCGGCGCCTGCTGCCTAAGTAACTCCAACGGCACGGGGTCCAGCGCAAAATGCCGGAAGAACGGCCCAGCAAAACCCACGTCGGCGAGAGACGGTCGCTCTCCCAGTAAGAAAGGTTGTTGGCTGAGCATGCCCTCAAGCTGTTGCCAGAGTACGGCAACATCGGCTTCGACCGCTCTGACGTTGGCGCGGGTGATGCCATCCCCCGTGGTGTAGCCACTGCGCTGCCGGTGCTGCAGAAGGCGCCGCTTAAACCAGACTGGGAGCGGGTGGTTAACCATGACTTCTGTTGCCAAGTGATAAGACGCAAAGCGCGCACCCTCGGCATAGTGCCAGCGGTAATGCATGGCGGGTCGCCACCACCACTCATCAGCCCAATCCTCCAGCAGGTGACATAGAAACCGCTGCAGAGGATCCGGCGGCAGTATGGAGTGCTCTGGATAACGCGCTTCGAACCACTCGATCATCTTGGTGGAATCGGTTATGAATCGGCCGTCAGGCAAGATGATTGCCGGCATCTGCATCACCCCGAGCTCCCGCTCCAACACCTTGCGCATGGCTGGAAACTGCATGCTCTCCAGTCGATAGGGAATCTGCTTGAGACGGAGGTAGTTCTCCATCTTCCCCGTGAAGTAGGAGATATTTGAACCCAGCAAAGTAAGCGGTGCGGTGCCTTGATCAGACATTACGGGCTGGCACAGTCCTGCAGTTGATGCAGCGACTGATAAAAGCCCGTCATGGTGCTCTGAATCACCTCCGCCACCGGCTGTACCGCATCGATGCGGCCCACTACCTGACCAGAAAGCGGAATCGCCGCCTCCA
>CAJXDE010000087.1 GCA_913052635.1 uncultured Halieaceae bacterium | reverse complement strand
ATTTATGGCTGAAGAGATCGAGCGGTTCCGCACGCTGGTGATTACCGCCCTGCCCTATGACGAGGCGCGCGGTGACTCACTGTCAATGACCTCGGCGCCCTTCTTCAGCGACCCGCCACAGGATTACCAGTTGCCCTGGCACAAGGACCCCGCCATTATCGAATGGGGCCGCCACGGGATGACGTCGATCGGACTGATTGCTTTCTTCCTGCTGGTCATCGCCCCAGTCCTGCGGGTCTACATGCCCAAGATTGAGGAGAACGATGCCTTGCTCGCGGAGCAATTGATGGATGGTGAGCTCAGCGTGGCTGACAGAAAGGCGCTTGAGGAGGGAGAATCTCTCGACGAGATTAAGGCAAAACTCAAGCCCAAGAAGTCTGCTATTTCAGCCGATATGCTCGATACGGCCAACAGTTATGATGACAAAGTGGCCGTGGTGCGACTACTTGTGGCAGAGGACGCGGGCCGTGTTGCTAACGTACTGAAGAGGATGATTAAACCCGTCTAAGGGAGCTGGATGATGGCAGAAGCAGCAACAAACATTCCGCCAGGAGATGGCGAAAAGGAGCTCCCGGACTTTGTTCGCGAGGAGCTGGAGACCATGACGACCACTGAACGAGCGGCGGTCATTATGTTGCTAATGGGTGAGACGCAGGCGTCGGATATCATTCGTTATATGAACCCTCGCGAGGTGCAGGCTCTGGGTTCGGCGATGGTGGGTGTCGTTGATCTTTCACAGGAAACCGTGAGCGAGGTGCTCGATGATTTCGTCGGCACTATCAAGCAACAGACGAACCTGGGTCTTGGCACGACAGACTATGTCGAATCCGTTTTGAAGCGTGCGCTAGGTGACGACAAGGCCAGCACGGTCTTGAGCCGCATTCTGCCCGGTGGATCAACCAAGGGTCTGGAGATTCTGCGTTGGATGGATGCCCGGGCGATTTCGGACATGATCATCAACGAGCACCCGCAGGTGATTGCCATCATTCTCTCGGTGTTGGAATACGACGTCGCCGCCGACGTGCTGAGCTTTTTACCGCCGGAGAATCGTGGTGAGGTCATGCAGCGTGTGGCCAGTCTTGAGACCGTTCAGCCATCCGCGATGGAAGAGCTGGAGCGCATCATGTCTGAGCAGTTCTCCAGTAATTCCTCCGCGCAATCCTCGAGCTTTGGTGGTGTGAAGACAGCCGCAAAGATCATGAACTTCGTCAAAGTCGATCTTGAAACTTCGGTGATGCAGTCTCTGACCCAGCTGGACGAGGACCTCACGCTTCAGATTCAAGACAGCATGTTCACTTTTGAGAACCTGTCGATGGTGGATAACCGCGCCATTCAGGTGATGATGCGCAACATCGAGTCTGATTTGCTAATGGTGGCGTTGAAGGGTGCCAGCGAAGAGACTCGCGACAAATTCTTTGACAACATGTCGCAACGAGCCAAGGCAATGTTTATTGATGACATGGAGTCTAAAGGCCCGATGCGTATCTCTGATGTTGAGGACGCACAGAAAAATATCATGCGCATTGCAAGAAAGCTGTCTGACTCCGGTGAACTGGTACTCGCCGGCCGCGGAGATGACTTTGTCTAAAGCCAGTGACACCGTCGTCTGGGAGTTGAATGAACTCCTTGCTGCTGATCGCCGCGCCAAAGCCTTCAGTGAAGCCTCAGCTGCCGGGGATCTCTCGGCGCGCCCGATGGGCTTTGAAGAAGCACATTGGCAAAAGATCAGCAGTGAGACCGAGACCGAGGCCGCGGAGCATGAGAGTGACTTCGAATCGGCCGAAGAGGCTAAATTAGCGGACGGCGAAACGGCGGCTGCCGACGAGGCAGAGGGGGAGGAACGGGAAGAAATCGATATTGATCAGCTGCTCGAGGCTAAATTTCAAGAGGGCGTGGCTGAGGGCATCAGGCAGTCCAATTTGGAGAGCCAGCAGCGGGAAGCGCTGGCCGAGCGTTTCTTTGACGCGATTCAGGTTCAGATGGACGCGCTCCCCAGGATCTGGCCTGTGGTCACAGATCTGTCACTCGACGTCGCCAAAACCGTTTGTTTGCAGTCGCTCAGAGTGGATGAACAAGTATTTCGGGCGTATCTCAATACGGCTCTGGAGAACATTGAATTCCCGCAGGGCGTACCGGTGGAAATCAAAGTGTCCTCCTCGATGGCAGCAGTGCTGCCAGAGCAGCAGCTCTCGGAACTGCTGGCTGACCGACCCGTCTCTTTGACGGTCGATCCGGACCTGAAAGACGGGGATATCTCTGTTCAGTATGACCATCTGGTCATTGATAGACTGCTCGAATGCGAATTCGATCAGCTGCGTGAACAACTGGTGGCGCAATTCCCTGATTCGTTGCTGGATTCATGAACCCGAGCCCCGACACTATTGAACAGCCGCGGGCAGACCGAAGTTGGCCTCAGTTGGCTGCGCCAGATGCTTGGACATGGGCCAAGATCAGGCATGTCTCGGGTCATGTTGTGGAGTGCGACGGACTCCAGGCACCCCTGGGTGCCATGTGCGAAATCGAGACGGATGATCCCGGGGCACCCAACGTACCCGCCGAGGTAGTGGCTTTCTCTGACCAAACCCTCAAATTGATCCCTTTTTCAGAAACTGTGGGGGTGTCGCGAGAGAGCAGGATTCGCTTGGTCAATCGCCGGGTTGGTCTGCCAGTGGGCGCACATTTACTTGGCAGGGTAATAGACCCTCTGGGCAATCCGCTGGACGACAAGCCGCTCATACATCCACGATTTGTGTCTAATTTCTATGGCCGAAGTATCCCGGCACTGCATCGCCAACCGGTATCGACGCCAATGGATGTTGGCGTGCGGGCGGTTAACGGTGTTTTGACGCTTGCCAAAGGACAGCGTATCGGCCTGATAGCCGGTTCTGGCGTAGGTAAGAGCACGCTGCTGGGCATGATGACCCGTCACACCGTTGCTGATGTTGTGGTGCTGGCACTCATCGGCGAGCGCGGACGAGAGGCAGGTGAGTTCCTTGCCGAAAGTCTCGGGCCCGAGGGTTTGCGCAAGTCCGTAGTGATCCTAGCCACCTCTGACTGCACGTCCGTTATGCGACGTCAGGCGGCTGAAGTGGCTCACTTGGTGGCGGAATATTTTCGCGATCAAGGAAAGGATGTGTTGCTTCTTTGCGACAGTCTCACCCGAATTGCGCATGCCCAACGGGAGATTGGTCTTGCCACCGGGGAGCCGCCCACAAACAAGGGCTACCCACCCTCGGTTTTCAGTGATTTGCCAAAGCTGGTGGAGCGCGGCGGTCCCGGTGATGGCGCAGGCACGATTACCAGCGTGTATACCGTGCTGTCTGAGCACGATGAGGGAATGGACCCTATCGTTGAGGTGGCTCGTGCCTCACTCGACGGACAAATTATGCTGTCTAGGGAGCTGGCCGATACCGGGCTCTATCCGGCTATCAATTTACGCGGCTCGATATCCAGATTAGCGCCCAAGGTGCTCGGTGCGCATGAAATCAAGATGGCGACCGAATTTCGGCGTCTTTGGTCCCTGTATGAGTCAAATAGAGATCTGATTATGGTGGGGGCCTACGAGCAAGGTACTGATCCGGAGCTCGACAGAGCCATTGCGATCAGGCCCATGATGCTGGAATTTCTCCGTCAGGGAGCGACCGAGGCATGCTCGATGGAGCAGGCGACCGCCGCCATGGCGCAGATTATCGCGCGAGGTCAGCATGGCCACTAAGTGGGACCCCCTGATACTGAAATATCAGCGACAATACCAGCAGGAATTAGGGCGACTGACTGAGCTGAGACGGCATCTCAAGGAAACTGAGTCCAACCGCGACAAAGTAGCCGAGCGTCAGACGTACTTCCGGCGCCAGCTTAATACCAATACTCTCCGGGAGATCGACGACTGGCGTGTTATGAAGTCTTTTCTCGCAGACCTCGATATATTGCGGAACAGCTGTGAGGGGCAGCTTATTGAGGTCAGGGAGCTGATTGGTCGCGCGCAGGAGCAAAACCAGCGCACTGCTCAGGTTCTGCAAAAATATGAGCACCTCCAGCAGCAAACATTGAACAGCCGTCGATTCCAACGCGAGCGCCGGGAGACCGATTCTCTCGATGAATGGGCTGTGCAGAGTTACGCTCGATCGGACTTGGCACGCGACTTGCATTAGTCACTAGCACTGAATAATGTGACGAGCGATTGAACTGTGGACCCCCAGATCGGAACAGACATAGCCAAGCTGCTAGGAAGCCTAAGTAAATCAACGGTCTCCAGCGGCTCTCTGGCTTCTGGCAGTGAGGCCGGCGCAGCATTTAAGCGCGCTCTGGTGGCATCTGAGCAGGCGCAGGCGGCTGAAACGGGCGGCAAGGGTTTGCCGCCGGCATCCGCGTCGATTAGACCCTCTCAAGAACCCGCTGACCACGCCCAGCGTGTTTCGACGACGTCTCTACCGGGATTTGACCTGCATGTGGTGGGTGAGCCTGCCGAGCGGCTCGCCGTGATGAAATATGCAGAGCGGGCAGGCCTATCTCCCGAGGTATTAGCGCAGCTCTTTCCCGTGACTGACCAAGAGTTGATAGATTCGTCAGTGCAGGGGCGCAGCCTGGCTGACGCAGTCGCTACAGCGATTGCCGCTTGGCTGGCAACAAATCAAACGCAAGAATCTGGCTCTGCTCAAATCGATGTGGAGAGTCTGGATCAGCTCATCGCTCCCATGCTTGCTCAGGTGACTGCGGAAGGTGATGCACAAGGTGCAGCGTCATCTGTAAATCTAGCGACGCAGATTACGGCAGGCTTGCAGGCACTCGTCTCGTCTCAACCTGGCGCTGACCAGTCCACACAAAATAACGATCTACTGACTCGCATCAGAGAGGTTGTAACCCCCGCAGTGGCACAGTGGGCTGCTGGCAGCCAAGTCGACGTCATGGCTCAAGGTGAAAACCCTAACGCTGAGGTGGCCGTTAAAGAGCTGGCCAACCGAATTACGCAGCTGATTGCCGCGACTCTGAGCGACTCTCAGCATGATGCCAGTGTTGCCGTGGGGGGCACTGTGCTGCGAACGCCCGGCTTGACCGCAGAACTTGAGTCTGCGGTCGCCAAGTGGGTAGCACAATCCCCAATATCAACTGGCAACGCGGTTCCTGAGCAGTGGGTTCGCGGCATCGTTCAGCGCATGGCGCCCGAGGTGGCTCAATGGCGTGCAGACACAGAAAGTGTGGATCGCTCCGCACAACAGCTGTCAGCGCAGATAGCACCTGAACTCATCAAGGCCATACAGGCATTTACGGATAATCCGCTGCGATCTCCGGCGGCCGCAGTTGCACAGCAGGTGCCGGCCAGCACGACAGCTCCCTTGGCGACTATCCCCGCGATGTTAGGGGGCGCTTCTGAGGCAGAAATCAGCGCGTTGCGCGCCAGTGTAGTCTCGCAACCACAACCCATCGCTTTGGCCCTTGCAGGCGCTCAATCTGACGCCGTTCAACCGGCGCCCCAGAACCTCGCCAGCGCGCTGGCTCAGGTGATGGCGCCCAATCCTCAGTCCATAAGTGAGGCGGCTGTGTTGCCACAAGCTGCAACCTTGGATCGATTCGCGCTGCGTGGCGTGAACGTGACGACCGATGGCAAGGCGGAGACCACGAAGACAGGCGCCACAGTGGCCGCTGAGGTAGTGAAGGGCGCCAAGGCCGATCCCGTTATGGCACTGCGTGACCTTGTGAGCGCTCGCAGCTTTGAGCTTGCGCGACTGGCTGCTGCTTCGGATAAGCCAGCAGTAACCCCGGCCGCCCAACCGACGCCTTTCGCGGGTTTGGTGCAGGGCGATGTGTTTGACGCAGCCGCGGCGCGTGTTGCAGGTCAAGGCGATCTGTCTTTCAGACAGGCTCTGACTGGATCAGATCGATCAGCTCTCTCCGATGCTGCTCGGTTAAATCAATTTACGCCAAACCAGAATCTTGCAGCCCGTGAGCTTGCTGGACGGCAGCTTTCTGAGGCGCTAGGTCAACGTCTGGCGGCCAATATCGCGGCGGGCCACTATCGGCTGACTTTCAACGTTCACCCGAGGGAGCTTGGTGCGATCGATGTTGTCATGGAAATGCGTGACGGTCGCCTCGATGCACAAATTAATACCAGCAACGCGGTGACCAGAGAACTCCTGGGTGACTCCCTCCCGCGACTTCGCGATGCGCTGCAGCAAAGTGGCGTTAATCTGGCGCACTTGAATGTAGGATCAGACACGCAGCAGGGTCAATCACAGGGCCGCGAGGCGAGCACTAATAATACCGGCGCCCAGGATCAGGACAAAATGTCCCTGGCGCATGCTGGGTCGGATACCGTATCCGAGGACTTAGAGTTGGGACTAGATCTGGATTCGATCGATTTTTGGGCATAATGGTAATCGTGCCCCGAATAAGGATGGATAAGCATCATGGCTGACGAAGAATTAGAAGCGGGTGAAGGCGGAAAAAAATCGCCAATACTGACTTATATCCTGATTGGCGTGGGTGTGATTGTCGCCTTGGCCATTACGATATTGGCGACTATGTATTTCGTAGGATATTTCGATCCGGACTCTGCCGAGCGGATCGAAGCGACTGTGCAGCAGCTCGAAATGGACGCTGAAGAAGCGCGAACCCGCGCGGAAGAGCTGGCCAAGGGTCCGGACAAGGAAACACTTGATTCTCCAGAACTGACCCGCTTTGAAAATACCTATATGGAAATTGAGCGTCCGCTGGTCGCTAATATCGTGAACTCCAGAAAGGTGATGCAGGTTAAGGTCGCAATCATGACCCACTATGATGATCGGGTTGTCGCGAATATGGAAAAACACGAGTTTGCCATCCGGTCCGAAATGTTGGACGTGATGCGAAAGATTGACGAAACCCGGATTTCCGAACCCAATTTCCGCTCTGATCTCGCCGAGCAACTCAAGATGGCGGTGAACTCAGTGCTTGAGAGATACGAGGATTTTGGCGGCGTGGAAGAAGTCATGTTCACTGAGTTCGTCGTTCAGTGAGCTCGGTAATTAGGTGAGATAAGCTTTATGGCTGAAGATAGCGGCAGACTTTCTGAAGAGGAGCTCAATGCATTGGCCTCCGAGGAGGGGTTTGATGATGATTCAGCCTCTCTGATTGACCCTGAGGCTGCCCTCAGCGCAGAGATTCGTCCCCACAATTTGGTGACAGAAGACACCACTATCGGCATCAATTTGGCTGCGGTGGATATGATCACCGAGCGGTTTACACGTCACTTGCGGTTAGGGTTACTTGAGGTACTGCGAACCAGCCCGCGAGTTACTGCCGACCGGGTCAAGACGCTCCCATTCTCAGAATATCTGCAAGACTTGAAGGCACCGCTATCTGTAAATACGGTTCGCTTGTCTGGGCTGCGCGGCACGTCGATGGTGGTCATTGACCCCAACGTGATCTTTGCCTCGCTCGATAACTTTTTTGGCGGGTTTGGGCGCGGTATTGAGGGGCTACCCCCGGGCCGGATGTTCACCCCAACCGAGACCCGTATTATCAACATTATGCTCGAGGTGATCTTCGCCTCCATACATGAAGCCTGGTCTCCCATTATGGAGATTCAGTGCGAGCAAGTCGGCTCCGAAATTAATCCGCAGTTTGTGCAAATTGTTGATGAGAACGATCTAGTCATTGTGTGCCACCTCGAGGTGGAGCTGTCTGACAAGGAGCGCGGCACAATTGATGTGGTTTATCCCTTTGCAACGTTAAAGCCTATTCGTGACATTCTCAGGGGTCGGGTTCAGGATTCTGAAGATCCGTCCGTAGATCATGATGTGTGGGCTCGAGAGCTTGCCGGCGCGGCCTCTGACGCCGAGCTCGAACATCGCGTTATTTTGGGTGAGGTCGAAATGACGCTCGGTGACTTCAATAAAATGCAGGCCGGCGATGTATTGGATTTGCGCAAGTTTGATTTGGCGCGCGTATTGGTGGACGACATTCCGTTGTTTGAGGCTGAGGTAGGCACTGCAAATGGCTATGCCGCGGCACGATTGCTTCAGGCCGTTGAGCTGGCAGAGAGCTAGTCAGCACCCGCTCGAACACCGTTAGGAGATATTCATGAGTGAAGAAGAAGAAACTGCCGACGTGTCGCTTGATCAGCTCAGTGAAGAGGCTGAGGGCGAGGGTTTTGACGCCATGGTCAGCGCTGATGTACTCCAGAGTGTTCCCGTTACGCTCTCTGTTGAAGTGGGCCGAACGCGCCTAAAGATTCGCGATTTGCTGCGACTCAAGCAGGGCAGCGTTATCGAGCTGGAGCGAAACGCTGGTGAGCCCTTGGATCTGCTTGTGAATAATACAGTGGTCGCGCAGGGGGAAGTTGTCCTGGTTAACGATCGTTATGGTGTGAGGCTCACTCGCATCCTGCCTTCAGAAGACCGCGTCGAAAAGCTCTGAGTTCCGGTAACAACTTGTGGCTGAGGAGCTGAGTTGGGTCAGGTGGTTGACTGCAATTTTTGCGGTAGCGATCGCAATGGCGGTTAGCTTTTGGACGCTGCGTCGAGTACAAGGCTCGAGTCGGAGTTGGCTACCCATCCGTATTACCGGGCGTGTTCGTCTGAACCGCTCTGCCGAGTTGGTATTGGTAGAAGTCGACAATGAACGGTTCTTAATTGGTGCAACTCCAGCTAATATCAACACCATTGCAAAGTGGCCTGCCGATATTACTGGGAACGACGCGCTTGGGCCCCCAGAATCGGCAAGTCGCGGTGCTGAGTAGGCCAGGCTGACTCAATTCCGCCGCGGGGGCGGGAGCAGAACCGGGCCCATCGACTTGGGGGGCTAATGTTCAGATTCTTGCTGCTCTTGCTGATGTTCTTGTTAGCGACTGACGCTGCTGCACAGGGCACCATCCCGATTTTGAGCGCGGTGCAGGGCCAGGCGGGCGAGACCGAATATTCGGTCACGTTGCAGTTACTCGGTTTGATGACGGTGCTCACCCTGCTACCGTCAATTCTGCTAATGATGACCAGCTTCACGCGGATCATCATTGTGTTGTCATTGCTCAGGCAAGCAATGGGTACCGCGCAGACGCCGCCCAATCAGATCCTGTTGGGCATCGCACTCTTCCTCACTATTTTCATCATGGCTCCCGTCTTTACTCAGGTGTATGACGACGCGATCGCGCCCTACAGTAACGACCAAATGGAACTGGAGGCCGCGATCGAGGCGGCGCAGATCCCAATGAAGGATTTTATGTTGCGCCAAACCCGAGAGAAGGACCTGCAGACCTTCGTCAGTATCGCGGATAACCCGGATATCACCTCGCCGATGGAGACACCGCTGACTGTCCTTGTGCCAGCTTTTATTACCTCAGAACTCAAGAGCGCGTTCACCATTGGGTTTATGCTTTATATCCCGTTCATCATCATTGATATGGTCGTTGCCAGCGTATTGATGTCCATGGGCATGATGATGCTGTCCCCCATGATTATCTCATTGCCCTTCAAGCTGCTGTTGTTCGTCATGGTAGATGGCTGGATGTTGCTTATGACGTCGTTGACCGGCAGTTATGTATAGGACCGATTGATATGGAGACGACAGAAGTCATCGGTATTGGCAGAGAAGCGATTTGGACCGTCATTTACGTAGCAGGGCCGGTGCTAATCATTGCGCTGTCCGTGGGCTTGATTATTGGCGTATTTCAG
>CAJXDE010000086.1 GCA_913052635.1 uncultured Halieaceae bacterium | reverse complement strand
GATCGATCGGCGGACGAGATTGCCGCTGCAGAAGCCGCTGCGGCGCTGGCCGCCGTAGAACAGGAGGCCGGCCGAACCACTGACCCGGTGCGTATGTATATGCGCGAAATGGGCACCGTGGAGCTGCTGACGCGCGAGGGCGAGATCATTATCGCCAAGCGTATCGAGGAAGGCATCCGAGAGCTGATGGCCGCGCTCGCACATTACCCCAGCGTCGTCCGTCAACTCTGCAACGAATACGACCTAGTCGCCAAAGAGGAGCGTAAGTTGACCGACGTGATGATCGGTTACTTGGACCCCGCTGAGCATGTGCCCTCTGCTTCGGAAATGGCCGCGGCCGCCGAAGCCAAGGGAGAATCAGACGACGATGACGAAGATGAGGCCGCTGTGGGCCCCGATCCCGTCGAGGCGAAAAAGCGCTTCTCAGCACTGAAGCGCCAGTGCACGAAAACCGAGAAGGCCATAGCGGCCAAGGGCCGCGGACACAAAGACGCCATTACCGAAATGAATAAGCTGGGAGAGCTGTTCAAGTTCTTCAAGTTAACGCCGCGTGTTTTTGATCCGCTGATTGATGAACCGCGCATTGCGCTGGCCGCGGTCCGTGAGCCCGAGCGCGAGATTATGCGTATCGTGGTGCGCGACTGCCGTATGGACCGCAAGGAGTTCATCAAGAGCTTCCAGGGTTCAGAGAGTGACAGCCGCTGGGTGGGCCGCGTGGCACGCAAGAAAGACGTGGGCGCCAAGATCAGCCAGCACAAAGACGAGTTGCAACGACTCCAGCGCCAGATCGCCAACGTTGAAGAAGCAACAGGTCTGACCATTGCCGAGATCAAAGAGATCAACCGCCGCATGAGTATGGGTGAAGCCCGTGCCCGTCGCGCCAAGAAAGAAATGGTCGAGGCGAACCTGCGTCTGGTGATCTCCATTGCCAAGAAGTACACAAACCGTGGCCTACAGTTCCTCGATCTGATTCAGGAAGGCAACATTGGCCTGATGAAGGCTGTCGACAAGTTCGAGTACCGCCGCGGCTATAAGTTCTCGACCTATGCGACCTGGTGGATCCGCCAAGCCATTACGCGATCTATTGCGGACCAGGCGCGCACCATCCGTATTCCGGTGCACATGATCGAGACGATCAACAAGCTGAACCGTATCTCGCGCCAAATGCTGCAAGAGATGGGCCGAGAGCCCACACCTGAAGAACTGGGCGAGCGTATGGAAATGCCCGAGGACAAGGTCCGCAAGGTCCTCAAGATAGCCAAAGAGCCGATCTCGATGGAGACGCCCATTGGTGACGACGAAGACTCGCATCTGGGCGACTTCATTGAGGACCTCACCATTGCCTCACCGGTGGAGTCTGCGACCGAGGAAGGTCTCACTGAAGCGACCCGTGAAGTACTGGGTGGCCTGACCGCGCGCGAAGCCAAGGTGCTGCGTATGCGTTTTGGTATCGACATGAACACCGACCACACCCTCGAGGAAGTGGGTAAGCAGTTCGATGTCACCCGCGAGCGGATTCGTCAGATCGAAGCCAAAGCACTGCGCAAACTGCGCCACCCTACCCGCTCCGATTACCTGCGCAGTTTCCTCGACGAGTAAACGGCCGCCCATGTGCCGCCTCGCCATACTGCTTGCGCTTTTAGGGTTTCTGGTCAGTTGCGGCGGCGATTCGACAGGTACCTCATCCACCGCGAGCGTCATGTCGGTGTCACTCTCTGGCTCACCCAGCGCGCAGATCTGGCAGGGGCAGTGTGCCGCCTGTCACGGCGCGGCCGGTGAGGGCAACCGGGCACTCGGTGCGCCAGTACTCACGCAACTGTCTACTGATTATCTAGCCCGGCAACTCAATCACTTTGTGAATGGCGTGCGTGGCGCACACCCCGACGACGCCGCAGGCAAGCGCATGGCTCTGAGCGTAGCGAACTTAAGCGAGAGCGATATCTCAGACCTTGCCGCGTTGATCACAACCGAGTTACCTCCTGCTGCCCGACCAGCCGCCACGATCAGTGGCGACGCGGCCCGCGGTGAGGACTACTACGTCAATATCTGCAGTGCCTGCCATAGCGGTAACGGCCAAGGGAATGACGCACTCGGAGCCCCAGCACTCGCGGGTCTCAATGACTGGTATCTGAAGTCTTCCTATCAGAGCTATCTCGAGGGCATTCGCGGCACCCACCCCGATGATTTTTATGGAGCCCAAATGGCGCGGCTTGCGCCCGCGCTAGCCAAAGGCGACGATATCGATGATGTTATCGCCTTTATCACCGCGTTGCCGCCGCGCCGAGCGCCCTAGTTCCTCTATAGTGGCGCGCATGATGCGCACTCCAATCAAGCAAGCAAAAGCCGCGGTATATCGCCTGCTCACACTATTGTTGGTGACCAGCCTGTTAGTCCCCGCAGCAGCGAAGGGGGAATCACCAGCCCCTCTTGAGTTCAGGCTGACAGACACATGCCCCGCCTCTTTTGAGTTACAAGACGGCGGCTGCGTGCTACGCAATCGCTATAAAGCCTACCGGTCGCTGCGGGATGCAGGCGTCGGCGGCCTCAAAACCGGGCTACCCCTCCTGCGCGAGGGTTTCACGCCGCAACAAATCGATCTCGGGCGCTACCTGTTTTTCGACCCCGTGTTGTCAGCAGATGGCTCAGTGTCCTGCGCGAGCTGTCATGACCCGGCAAAGGGGTTTGCCGATGGACGTGCCCAAGCAGTGGGTATTAGCGGGCAAACCCTACCCCGCTCTGCACCGAGCCTGTGGAACATCGGCTTCTTTTCGACGCTGCTGTGGGATGGCTCGAAGAGTAGCCTCGAGGAGCAGATGCAGGGCCCGCTCTACTCTCCTGTCGAGATGGGCAACAACCCCGCGCAACTACTCGAAGTACTGAACGGCAACCCCACCTATCGCACACTGTTTGAACAGGCACTTGGCTCTTCACCCATTGCACTGGATCAAATTTACACCGCCATCACAGCGTTTGAGAGCTCACTGATATCACTCAATAGCCGCTACGACCTGTATGCCCACGGCTATCACGCGGCGCTGAATGAAGAGGAGATCGCCGGGCTCAATGTGTTTCGCTCGTTTGTTGCGCGGTGCGCCGAGTGCCACACACCGCCGCTGTTCTCCAACCAGCAGCTGGCGGTGCTGGGCGTGGCCGACGCGCCGGGAGAGCTTATTGACCTGGGCGCCGAGGCCATCACCGGAGACGCCAGCCAGCGCGGTGCGTTCCGAGTACCCAGCCTGCGCAATATCACTCGCACTGCCCCTTATATGCACCGCGGGCAGAAAGCGACGCTGGAGCACGCCGCGCGGTTTTACACCGGCGGCAGGGGCCACGAAGTGCCCGAGGGCGAGTCACTGATGATTCACTGGCACATTTGGGAGCCACAGCTGACCGACCGAGAGATACAGCTACTGGCCACCTTTATGGGGGCGCTCACAGATGAGGCCTTTATGCCCGAGATTCCGACCGCGGTGCCCTCGGGATTGCCCGTCACACAGGCTCGAAAATTCGCCTCGGGCAATGACGTTGGCTTTGGTGCACAATAAAAAGATAGGAGTCAGCCCACACAATAAACAGCCGATAGCTGACGCAGGTGGTTAGCGGGATCGGTCGCTAAAGGAAGGTACGGGACTAAAATGCCAAAAACGGCGGGCCCTTACAAACAGCCCATTGGGGGGCAAACAATGTTCAATTTAACGACGAACTCACTTTATCGTGCCGGTGCCTCCGCGCTGACACTGTGGTTAGCGGCTTGTGGAGCGCAGGCGACCATCATTGAGGTGCGGGAAGGCGAGCGCATTCAGGATGCGGTCAATCAAGCCGCGCCAGGCGATGAGATTCTCGTTTACCCCGGGCTCTATAGCGAGACAGTCTACGTCGACAAAGACGACATCACCCTGCGCGGGGTCGTTGAAGGCGGCAACTGGCCGCACCTCGATGGCAACAAGCAGCTTAACGACGCCATTTTGTATTCCGGAAACGGCTTCTCGGTGGAGTGGTTCAAAATCACTCACTACAAAGGCAACGCCATAATGGGCCAGGCGGGGAATAATTTTTCCATCCGCAATAACTGGGTCATCAACTCGGGTGTGTATGGCATTTTCCCGGAGTTTGGTGAAAACGGATTGATTGAAAACAACATCCTCTCGGGCATCGAGGATGCCGCGATTTATGTCGGCATGAGCGACTATATCGACGTGCGCAACAATCAGGTGTTCGATAGCGTCGCCGGCATCGAGATCGAAAACAGCCGCCACGTGTTGGTCGAAGGCAATCTCGCCAAAAACAACACCGGCGGCATTCTGGTGTTCATCACTCCAGGCCTCCCGATCAAGAGCTCCTACGACGCGATCATTCGGCGCAACTTTGTACTCGACAACAACACCCCGAACTTTGGCATCCCGGGCTCATTGGTTTCGCAGATTCCAGCGGGCAGCGGCATTATCGTGATGTCTGGGGATGAGGTGATCATTGAGGACAACGTGATCACCGGTAATAACAACGCCGGCATCATCGTCACCAGCCAGGACTTCGTGACCGAGATCGCGACCGACACAGGCTCGGACCCAAACCCGGACGCGGTGCAGATCCGCGATAACGTTATGTTTAATAACGGCGCTTCACCCGAGGGTGAGATGAAGCTCCTGATGCTCACCAAGTTCTCAACCACCGGGCCCGATATTTTGGCGTATCAGGGAGCGACTGCTGCCGAGCGAGGCAGCTGCATCTCCCGTCGCAACGCCTACCGCGCCCACGGCGTAGACGATTGGGCGGACTGTGACAGCCCGACAATTCGTGCCACCGATGCCATCGCCGGCCGCGAGCCCAGCGACTCTACCCGCGCTATGGCAACTAAAATGTTGCCTGAGCCCGCTGCGCCTAGAGTGATTAATGACGATGCCTCAGGAGCAGAGATTGTTTATCAGGGCATCTGTGCGGGCTGTCATGCCTACAACGTGCGGCTGATTGGCCCGCCGACACTGGCCATTCAGGCACAGTATGGAGAAGACGCGGGTAGCATCGCGGCTTACATTGCCAACCCCGAGAAAAAGCGGCCCGACTTTCCGACCATGCCGCCGCAGGATCATCTCTCTGAGCCGATGCGACAGCTGGTCGGAGAGTACATGCTGGCGTTAACAAACTGAGCTATCGTCGGGGCATCTGCACCCGTGCCAACCCTGTTGAATTCGGACGACTCAGAACCGCCTATATTGGGGGCAAGTAGCTCACCTGGCACTTTTATGGCACTGTGAGTGCCAATAGTTATCCAGCAATTTATTGGTCAGCATAGAAGAGAGGCCTGACATGCCTACCGCCCAGCACTTTGCCGACGTGAACGGAAAGCGCATCGCCTACCTTGAGGCAGGCACTGGCGATCCCATCGTATTGCTGCACGGCAATCCGACGTCGTCCTACCTTTGGCGCAATATTATTCCCAAGCTCGAAGGATGCGGGCGAGTCATTGCCCCCGATCTCATCGGTCAGGGAGACTCCGAAAAATTACCCGCCGGTGATGGCGCCGACCGCTACAGCTTTGAGGTCGCTTTTGAGTTTTTGGGCGGGCTGCTTCGTGAAATTGGCGCCAACAACAACGTCACGCTGGTCATTCACGATTGGGGTAGCGGCCTTGGCTTTCATTGGGCCCGCCTGAACCCTGAATCAGTCAAAGGCATTGCCTATATGGAGGCGATTGTCATGCCCATGAGCTGGGACGACTGGCCTGAGAGTGCTCGAGGTATTTTTCAGGGCTTCCGCTCGCCAAAGGGTGAGGACTTAGTGCTGGAGCGCAACATGTTTGTCGAGGCGGTGTTGCCCAGCTCCATCATCCGGGAGCTTGCTGATGAAGAAATGAACGCCTACCGCGCACCCTTTGATACCCCCGATAACCGCCAACCGACTCTTAACTGGCCCCGGCAAATCCCGATCGAAGGAGAGCCCGCGCACATGGTTGAACTGGTCGAAGCCTATGGCGCGTTTATGGCAGGCTCTGATATCCCAAAACTGTTCATCAATGCTGACCCGGGCTCGATTCTGGTAGGCAAGCAACGCGAGTTCTGCCGCAGCTGGCCGAACCAGCTTGAGGTCACCGTGAAAGGCCTGCACTTTTTGCAGGAAGACTCCCCGCAAGAGATTGGTCAGGCGATTGCGACCTGGCACGCCGCCCTATAAGGAGAACCCATATGTCTGATGTTCCCGTTTATGTCGTAGCCAACTTCACGGTGCACGATGCCGATACCTACAGAGAGTACGAGACAGGCTTTTTCCCCATCCTCAAGCGCCATGAGGGATCTTTCTTTACCTACGATGACAACACCGTGACCTTTGAGGGCAACGACCCGCGCGAAGGTCGCATGGTGATGTTTACTTTCCCGTCTGAGGCGCACGCCGTAGCTTGGTACAACGACCCTGACTATCAGGCGCTGAGTGAGCACCGCCGCGCCGGCACCGAGCTCAAGTTTTTGACCTTGGTGCACGGACTGCCACCGAGGGACTGATCAGCACCAACCCCGAGTGACATGACACAATCGCATCAAAGAGCAGCACGACATGATGTCTGACGATGAGCTGTACCCCACTCCAGATGAATACGACGACTACACGATGAAAGAATCACCGACCTACACTCCGCCAAAAGTCTGGCAGTGGAATCAAGACGAGGAGAACCGCTTCTCCAAGATCAACCGCCCGATAGCGGGTGCCACGCACGAAAAAGATCTGCCGGTTGGTGAGCATCCGCTACAGCTCTACTCTCTTGCCACACCGAATGGCGTGAAGGTGACAGTGATGCTGGAAGAATTACTGGCGCTCGGTATCAGTGAGGCTGAATACGATGCGTGGTTGGTAAACATTATGGAGGGCGACCAGTTCTCCAGTGGTTTTGTGGGCGCCAACCCCAACTCAAAGATCCCAGCGCTGGTGGATCGCAGCACCCCCACACCCACGCGTGTGTTCGAGTCAGCGGCCATCGTGATGTATCTGGCTGAAAAGCATGGGCAGTTTCTGCCGATTGACCTGAGCGCTCGCGCTGAATGCCTGTCGTGGGTGTTCTGGCAAATGGGCAGTGCGCCCTTCCTTGGAGGCGGCTTCGGGCATTTTTATGCCTATGCACCTGAGCGGCTGGAATATCCGATCAATCGCTTCACTATGGAGGTCAAGCGCCAGCTGGACGTGTTGGACCGCAATCTGGCTGAGCGTGAATTTATGTGTGGTGATGAGTACACCATTGCCGACATCACCATCCATCCTTGGTACGGCGCACTCGCCATGGGCATGCTGTACGAATCGGGTGAGTTCCTCGATGTCGACTCCTATAAAAACGTGCAGCGTTGGACCAAGGCAGTGCAAGAGCGGCCAGCGGTCAAGCGGGGCCAGCGCGTCAATCGCGTTTGGGGAGATGAGGCCAAGCGCCTCCCGGAGCGCCACAGCGAGAGCGATTTGGACGGCTAAACAGCCGCGCTATTGGGCTCGCTTCTGTTAGACTACGCGCCCTCTCCGGGCCCATAGCTCAGTTGGTTAGAGCAGTCGACTCATAATCGATTGGTCCCAGGTTCAAGTCCTGGTGGGCCCACCATTTATGCCGAGCCACGCGGGCGCGCTTTGTGCCTGAGTCAGTTTGAGCAAGGGGTGGCAGGCCGCTGGCGCTGAGGCTCGGAGAACAGCTGTGAGCTAAGAGACAGACAACCATTGCGGTCACCAGAATGCGGCGGCTAAAGGGTGTAATTGAAATTTGCAGACAAGGAATTAGGGAACTTAATGAGCGAAACACTTTCACTGAACAAACTTGAAAAACTGATTGAAATGGAAACTCAACTCCGGGGTGAGTACCAACAGCAGCTCGACGATAAGGACGCGACCATCGCAGAGCTACAAAACGACAAAGCAGCCGTGGAAGCCAAAATGGCTGAGCTGGAAAAAACCATCTCTACCCAGTTGGCGACTATTAAGGATATGTCGGGTAAGTCCAACGATACGCAAGCACTTGAGCAGCGTAATCGTGAGTTGCATAACCGTTCGGAGAACATGAAAGAAGAAGTCGCGGTCGCCAAAAACCGCCTGAAGGCGCTGCAGAAGGACCTCGCCGCGGAGCGCGCTGAATTGGCTGAGCTGAAAAAATATGATCCTCAACGACTGCGCAAAAATTTGGATGCCTCGAAGAAAAAGCTGGCTGAAAAGTCGACGGCCGCCGATAAGCTACAAAAGTCACTCACGCAGGCGCGGTCCGAGAACGGTCAACTTGAACTGAAAATTAAAGAGCTTGAATCTCAGCTAGAAAAGTCGCAGGAAGCGCAAACTGACACCGTCGAGGAAGGCCAAGAGGCGGCATAGTCCCCCAACGACTATGGATGATACCGGGCAAAGCGCTTGCTACGGCTTCTTAATCAAATAATCCGCCACCGCCTGATAGGCAGGCAGTGACGTGGGATCAATTGCCGCGTTAAAGGAAATAGGGAACGTCGCAAAGCGGGCGATTACCATCTCGGCAGCAGGGTCGACGTAAATCGCCTGACCATGAATACCCCGCGCGCTGTACGCGCCATTTTCATTGTGCAGCGCCCACCACTGGCTGCGGTAGCTGCCCCCTGGTAGCGTGGTGTAACCCGCACCCGCGAACTTGGCAGGGTCACCGCCCCCACTGATCGACTGCACCGCGGCAGTTGGAATGACCCGCTCGCCCTGCCAAACCCCCTGCTGTAACAGCGTTTGCCCAAATCGCGCCGCATCCCGCAGGGACAAATTCAGCCCACCTGCTGAGAAGGGTGTGCCAAGGCTGTCGATCATCATGTCCGCTTCCTGCTCCATACCCAGCGGCTTCCAGATGCGCTCAGAGAGATGCTCGATAAAGTCTTTGCCTGTGGCGCGGGCAATGACCCAGGCGAGCGCATCGGTGTTGATCGACTTGTAAACGAACGCCGCGCCGTGGGTGCCTTCAGGCTTCACGCCTTGTAAAAACTCATAGAAGTTCCGCGGACCCTTATAGGATTCGGGCTTAGGCGTGGGGTCACCGGCCGCCGCGTAGAGCCAAATGTCTGACTCTGGGTCGGCGTAGTTCTCGTTGTAATCAAGTCCGGTGGTCATATCCATGACTTGCCGAACCGTTGCGTTACCAAACGCAGAGGGTGCGAGTTCGGGAACGTACTCACTGATCAGCTTGGATTCGTCGAGGTCCCCCTCAGCAATCAATATCTCCGCAATGGTTCCAACGAACGATTTTGTGACCGACATGGCGCCGTGGCGGCCCTCGCGGTCAAGGCAGCCGGAGTAATACTCGTAAACAATCTCACCGCGGTGGAGAATCAGCATGCCGTCGGTGTAATTAGCATCAAGCGATGCTTTCCAGGTCATTTCCTCGGTGGCGCCAATGGGCGTGAAAGTCACGTCATCAATCGCAGGATCCAGCGCTTCGGAGAACGGGGAGACGGGGCCCAGTCCCCGCCCGACGCGCTTCGTTGCCTGTATTTCCCTGAAGTGGCAAAAGGTCCAACGAAGCTTGGGGAAACTGAAGTAGTCGCTGGCGGGGTAACCGATGATGCGGTCATCGGCGGGCGGGAAACCCTGCATCCATCCCATCACATTGGGATCAGACGCCGCGGCGTCTAAAGGCTCAGCCTTTGCCATTGCCGAGCTCAACAACACAAACACAAATATCAGACAAAGCGACTGCCGCCAGATGTTAAACATTAGATTCCCTATTCAGTCGTTTTAGGCCGCTGCCACAGCAGTGATGATTTCTCTGATTAGCATAACAGCGAGCG
>CAJXDE010000085.1 GCA_913052635.1 uncultured Halieaceae bacterium | reverse complement strand
GCAGCCCGCCAGGCGTCGTGTTCTTCGGTGAAATGCGGGTTCGGTAGGCGCGCGCTGTCAAAATCGAGACTCATGATCAGGTCCTGTCATTACCTTGGGGATGCGCCGGGCTCAGGCCCGGAGAGCCCTCGTTTTACGCACTGATCAGAGACGAGTCAATTCGCGTATAAGGTACAATCGCGGCCCGTGTGATCTTGTGCTGAGCCGCGCAGATCAAGCAGACAGCGCTCAGGAACCCGCTATGAAATACCTCGGCCAGTCCGATTATCAGCATGCGACCATGCCGCGCATTGGCGTGCTGCTGACCAATCTCGGCACGCCTAAGGCCCCAACTGCCAAGGCGCTGAGGCCGTATTTGAAGCAGTTCCTGTGGGACCCTCGTGTTGTAGAGGTACCGCGACCGATCTGGTGGCTGATTCTCAACGGCATCATTCTCAATACGCGCCCCAAGCGTTCGGCTGAAGCCTACTCCGCGGTCTGGAATGAACGTGGCTCGCCCCTGCTCGCCCACCTTGAAGATCAGGTAGCCGGAGTCTCCGCGCAACTCACGAACCAACATGGCGATCGTTTTGTGGTCCGGGGCGCCATGCGTTACGGCTCGCCTGCCATCGCCGATGTGCTGACCGAAATGTTTGAGGCGGGCGTACAAAAGCTGGTGGTACTGCCCCTCTACCCGCAGTACGGAGGACCTACCACCGGCTCGACATTTGACGAGGTAAGTAGCGACCTCACCCGACGGCGCTGGCTACCCGCCTTGCGCTTTATCAGTTCGTATCATGACGATCCCCGCTACATTATCGCCGTAGCAGACAGCATTCGCGCCCACTGGGCAAACCACGGGCGCGCAGACAAACTGGTCCTGTCCTACCACGGTATGCCCAAACGTTATCTGCTCGAGGGTGACCCCTACCACTGTCAGTGCCATAAAACCTCTCGACTCATTGCTGAGCAGTTGGACTTGTCCGAGAACGAGATGATCACCACGTTTCAATCGCGGTTCGGTCGCGAGGAATGGCTACAGCCCTATACCGACGAAACGCTGGAGGCGCTCCCAGGCCAGGGCGTAACAGCGGTGCAGGTGGTATGCCCGGGCTTTTCCGCTGACTGTTTGGAAACGATCGAAGAGATCGGCATGGAGAACCGGGACATCTTTCTCGAGGCCGGCGGTGCGCGCTACGAATATATTCCCTGTCTCAATGCCCAGGAAGGTCATCTGGCCGCTCTGACCGACCTCATCAACGACGAGCTGAGCAGTTGGCTCGACACCGAGCCGGATTCCCAACGCACCGATAAGCTAGCCCAAAAGTTGGGCGCAGAGCGTTAAAAACTCAATGCGCGGGTTCCAGCCAGCCCAGGGCAAACGCGATTCCCACGCCCAGTAAAAAGAGCAACGTCAGTCGCAACCGGTCATGGCTGTGGAACTGTACCTCCGGCAACAAATCACCCAACGCGATACAGATGAAAGCACCGGCCGCAAAAGCCAGGCTGGCCGACAACAGGCCGGTGTAGGGAACGAGCGCCGACGCACCGAAATAAAAGGCGGCGGCGGTCAACGGGCACAGGAGCGCAAAGACCGTGCCGGCTGTCCAGCGACTGCTTGAGGACCAACCCCTCGCGCCCATCACTGTTTCAATAGATAACGCATCCAGCGGCTTGTGCAGCAGTATCGCCAAGAGGACACCAATGCCTGCCATTGATGCCCCGTGCGCTGACCCAACAAGCACTGCGCCGAGGGCAATGCCATCGACGACGGTGTGAACACACAGTCCCGCAAACAAACCCATGGCACTCAACGCCTGCTCGGGCAGGTGGGCATGGTCGTGGGTATGCGCGTGATGATGCTCATCCGCCGAGGCCAGATCGCCGTCCGCCGCGGCGCTCGCGAAGTCGTACTGGTGAAAATGAAACCAACGCAATAAAAGCAGCATGAAAATCAGGCCGGACAGGGTCCAGATCATGACCGTGTCAATCGACTGCCCTTTAGCAAAGGCATGCGGTATCAAATGCAGCAGGGCGACGCCCAGCATCAGTCCCGATATCAGACTCAACACCATCTGGGTGCGGGTATGAGTCATACGGAACAGTCGCGGCAAGCCGCTCCCGAGAAGCGAGGCGGCAAATAGCACCGTGCCATACAGCGCCAGCAGCGATGCATCGGTCATGATCCTAGCTCCCCACCAGATTGTCGCGGTGAATCAGTTCTTCTTCGCCCCGGTAGCCCAACACTGATTCGATATCGGCAGACGCCTTGCCCGCCAGCGCTTTGGCTTCTTCACTGGAGTAGTTCACCAGACCCCGCGCGCGTTCCCGACCGGCACTGTCCAGGCAGGACACCAGATCACCGCGCTGAAAATCCCCTGCAACACTGACAACGCCGATGGGCAGTAGCGACCGGCCCTGATCCGAGACCCCTTTCACGGCGCCATCATCCAGCACCAGACTGCCCTGCGGGTGCAGCAAGCTGGCCAGCCACTGTTTACGCGCGCTCTGGGGTCGGCGTTGGGTCTGCAGAAAGGTGCCCAGCGACGCGCCCCCCGAAACCTGCGTAATGGCATCAGGCTGCCGTCCATTCGCGATGACCGTGGCCGTGCCCGATCTGGCGGCTAGGCGTGCCGCACTGATTTTGGTCACCATCCCTCCGCGACCGAGCACACTGCCGGCGCCTGCAATCGCATCCAGCGAGCTGTCGTGTACATCTGCGGTTTGGATGAGTGCCACGTCCGCGTTCTGACGGGGGTCACTGTCCATCAAGCCGTCCTGATCAGTGAGAATCAGCAAGGCGTCGGCATCCATCAGATTTGCCACCAGTGCCGCCAGGGTGTCGTTGTCTCCGAGACGGATCTCATCGGTCACGACCGTGTCGTTTTCGTTCACGATCGGCAGCACGTTCATGGCCAGTAGCGTGCTGAGGGTGCTTCGAGCGTTGAGATAGCGATCACGCGCGCGCACGTCTGCATGGCTCAACAGAATCTGCGCCGTGGTCACGCCGTGGGGGCTGAGATGCTCTTCGTAGGCGCGCACCAACGCGGACTGCCCGACCGCCGCGGCGGCCTGGGATAAATGCACTTCGTGGGGACGCTCGGCGAGATTCAGGCGCGCGAGGCCCGCCACAATCGCGCCGCTGGAGACGAGCACAACGTCGCAGCCCCGCGAGCGGAGTGCAGCCAGTTGATCTGACAGCATCTTGACCACTGACGCGTCCAGACCGCGTCCGTCATTGGTCAGCAGCGCGCTGCCTACCTTGACAACCCAGCGTCGAGCATCAGCGAGCCGCTGCCGATCAGTTTGTTGCACCGCATCAGTCAATGTCGGTACTCCACTTCCACTTTACTATCGTCATCATCAAGCCCGTCGCGCGCCCGTGCCCGCGCTGCTGCCCTGGCTGTCTGCAGCGCAGCTATGCGGCCTCGGGCTTCCTGCTGCATCTGCTCTTGGGCCGCGTACTCAGCTTCTTCCGCCTCTGGGTTGTCTCGCAGCGCTTCAGCCTGATCTTCCAGATGGGTCATCAGATCTCCGCATAAGGTACCGGTGTGCTGCCCAGCCACAGCGGAGATTTCATATACAGGACCTTGCCAATTCAGCGCCGCGACCACGCGCTCCCGACAACTGGCAACCGCATCGCTATCGAGCAAATCAATTTTGTTGAGCACCAGCCATCGGGGTCTTGCCGCCAGTGCCGGACTGAAACGCTCCAACTCACGCACCACAGAACACGCGGCGTCTGCAGGATCACTTCCGTCAATCGGTGCGATGTCCACTAGGTGCAACAGAACCCGGTTGCGCGTCAGGTGTTTCAGAAAGCGAATACCGAGACCGGCCCCCTCCGAAGCGCCCTCGATCAAACCCGGGATATCGGCCGCCACAAAAGAACGATGCGCATCGACTTTCACCACGCCCAGACTGGGGATCAGGGTCGTGAAGGGATAGTCTGCCACCTTGGGCGTCGCCGCCGATACCGCTCGGATAAAGGTGGATTTGCCCGCATTGGGCAATCCCAGCAAGCCCACATCGGCGAGCACTTTGAGCTCCAGCTTCAGCTTGCGCGACTCACCCTCTGTCCCCGGCGAGCTCTGGCGCGGCGCCCGGTTCACGCTCGATTTGTAACGCGTATTACCCAAGCCATGGAAACCGCCCTTGGCCACCAGCAGGCGCGCCCCCGGCTCACGAATATCGCCGAGGACTTCGCCCGTTTCCTCATCGAGCACTGTGGTGCCCAGCGGTACGGGTAACACGAGGTCCTCGCCTGACTTGCCGGAGCAGTTGCGACCACGCCCCGACTCGCCATTGTCGGCGCGAAAACGGCGGGTGTAGCGGTAATCGATCATGGTATTGAGTGCCACGTCACCCTCTAGCAACACCGAGCCCCCGTCGCCACCGTCACCCCCGTCCGGCCCCCCTCTGGGCACGTACTTTTCGCGGCGAAAGCTCACACAGCCATTGCCGCCCTTTCCGGCGGTGACTTCGATTGTGGCTTCGTCGACAAATTTCATGATCTGGCCTGATAAGGTTCTACTGGCGCCGCGGCAAAAAAAAACCTCGCCGGGTGACGAGGTTTTTCTGATCCTGAGGCGCCCGGTTTACGCCGTTACGATACGGACCTGCTTGCGATTCTGCGGGCCGCCGTTAAAAAACTCTACCTTGCCGTCAGCGGTGGCGTACAGCGTGTGATCCTTGCCCACGCGCACGTTCTCACCCGCGTGGAAGCGCGTGCCGCGCTGGCGCACGATAATGCTGCCCGCGGACACTGCCTGGCCACCATAGGCTTTGACACCGAGCCGTTTGCTCTCGGAATCGCGTCCGTTACGGGTACTACCGCCTGCTTTTTTGTGTGCCATATCTCGTGTCTCCTGTCAGCCGCTGATCGCCGTAATCTTGACTTCGGTATACCACTGCCGATGTCCAGTCTCTTTACGGTGATGCTTACGTCGATTGAACTTCACGATGCGAATCTTTTCGTGACGGCCGTGTGCCACAACTTCCGCAGTCACCTTGCCGCCTTCAACAAGTGGCGCGCCGATCTTAACGTCGCTGCCTGAGCCCACCATCAAGACTTCGTCGAATTCGATGGTCTCGCCCGTGGCGGCCTCGATCTTCTCGAGCTTGAGCTGCTCACCTTCTTCTACACGGTGCTGCTTGCCACCGCTTTTAATCACTGCGTACATGGTGTCTTCCTCTCAGTTAGCCTGCTCGCAGAGGAAACCGCGCTGGCGCGGGGCAGAGTTCAGGCACCGAAGCCCGACCACAAGGTCAGGCCAAGGGCGCGAAAGATACGCGCTCACGGGATGAAGCGCAAGTGTGAGAAATAGGCCTCAAACCGCCCAGAAGTCGCCCCCGAGGCGGGCTTGGGGGAATTCCCGCGCTGCCCACAAGGTCAACTGAGCGTGGCGGGCAGTGCGTCTCCGTCCTATACTTGCGGGCTTGCTGGGGGATCTGTTGTGAATGTAGCTATCAAAGACAGCGTCGCGACCGAATTTGCGCAGGTTGATGATGTCATCGTCGAGCTACTTCAGTCCGACGTGGAAATGGTCGAGAATATTGGCCATTACATCGTCAAGGCAGGCGGCAAGCGCATGCGGCCCCTACTGGTGTTGCTGTCTGCCAAGGCCTTGGGCGGCATCGAGGACGCCCATATCCGCTTTGCCGCGGTGGTGGAGTTTATTCACACGGCGACCCTGCTACACGATGACGTAGTGGATCTCTCCACACTCAGGCGCGGCATGCCCACCGCCAACGCCGAATTCGGCAATGCCCCGAGCGTGCTGGTCGGAGATTTTATCTACACCCGGGCGTTCCAGCTGATGGTCGGGCTCGGCAACATGCCGCTATTGGCGCACATGGCGGAAACCACCAATACGATCGCTGCGGGCGAGGTCATGCAGCTCGTCCACGCGGGTGACCCCGATACTCAGGCGGAGCAGTATCAGGAAATTATTCGCCGCAAAACCGCCGCACTATTTGCGGCTGCCTGCCACGGCGCTGCGCTCTTACACACCACGAGTACGGCGAAAGCCGATGCGCTACACGACTACGGCATGCACCTCGGGATTGCCTTCCAGCTGGCGGATGACCTGCTCGACTATGCCGGCGACCCCGACGAGACGGGCAAGAACGTCGGTGACGACCTGGCCGAGGGGAAGATCACCCTGCCCCTGCTGCACGCCATGAAAGTGGGTGACGAGAGTGACCGGCGTCTTGTCGCTGACACCTTGCGCAACAAGGACAGCAGTGCGTTCGCCGAAATCATGGCGATAGTGCAACGAACCGGTGGCATCGGTGCGACCCGGGAAGCCGCACTTGAGCATCAAAATCAGGCGATGGCGGCGCTGGAGACGCTCGGACAGAATGAGGCAACCGTCGCATTAAGCGAGATGGCGGGTAGAGCGGTGGACCGCCGAGGCTAATGGCCATAACGCCCGCCGCGTTACACTCCACGCTGATGCAGGCGGCTGATGCGCTGAAGTCGCAGCGCATCGAGGGGCTATTCGATGCAACACCGGATCGCGCAAGCCGATATAGGTGCGAAGCTGCAGGGCTGACCCTCGATTTTTCGAAGCATCTGCTGGATGACGAAGCCTGGCAGACTTTGCTCGAGTTGTCAGATGAGCAGGCACTCCCTACGGCGTTTACCTCGCTGACCGATGGCGAGATGATCAACACCTCAGAACACCGCCCGGCGCTGCACACATTGCTGCGCGGCACCGCACGCGATCAACACCCGGAAAAATCAAAAGAGGTAGAGGACACGCTTGCCCGGATGGCGGCGCTGGTGGACAGCATCCACAGCGGCGCGACAACAGGCAGCTCGGGACAACCTTTTACGGATGTGGTCAACCTCGGTATCGGCGGCTCCGATCTCGGTCCGCGGCTCGTCTGCGAGGCGCTCCAATCCGAAGCCGCATCGCTCAAGCCGCACTTTGTGGCCAACATCGATCCCGACGATCTCGATAGCACGCTGGCACCACTGGACCCCGGCACAACCCTATTTGCCATCTGCTCAAAGTCTTTTTCCACCGAGGAAACACTCTCTAACGGCGAGCGCGCCATCCGCTGGCTGCAAGCCGGGGGTATTCGGGAGCAGGCTGTGGGGGCGCATCTCATCGCGGTGACCACCCAAGTTGCAAAGGCCGGTGACTGGCACATTCCGCCAGAGCGCTGCTTCCCTCTATGGGACTGGGTGGGTGGCCGCTATTCACTTTGGTCTGCCGTTGGAATCAGCATTGCGTTGACGCTGGGCTGGCAAAGCTTTCAACGTCTTTTATACGGTGCGCACTCACTCGACATGCATACCCTCGCCGCGTCACACGCTGAGAATCTACCCATGGTTATGGCGCTGTTGGAGCTGTGGCAGACCCACTATATCGGCGCCCACACTCATGTTGTCCTGCCCTATGCCCAGCGGCTCGCTCACTTGCCGGACTTCCTGCAGCAGCTGACCATGGAGAGCAACGGCAAGCGTGTCTCTTCATCAGGAGAACCGCTTGCACACGACACCGCGCCAGTGCTGTGGGGCTCCGCGGGCACCATCGGACAGCACTCCTACTATCAGTTGCTGCATCAGGGCACGCAGTCTTTCAGTGCCGACATCATCCTGCCACTGCGCTCGGGTGAGGGTGATCGCGATGCGCGTCGCGCACTCGCCGCCCACGCCCTGGCCCAGAGCCGCGCGCTGATGGTTGGCCGGCCGCCCAAAGAGGCGCTCCAGCTGGGCGCTGAGCGCGGGTTTGATGAGTCAAGCAGTCGACAATTTGAGCTGCCGGGCAATCACAGCCACTCGCTGCTCATCATGGACGCCATTACGCCAGAGTGTCTTGGCGCCCTGATCGCTGCCTATGAGCACAAAACCTACTTTCTGGCGGTGCTGTTAGGGATCAATCCCTTTGATCAGTGGGGTGTAGAGCTGGGCAAGGTCATTGCGGGACAAATGCAAAGCGTGCTCATTGGCACTGGCAGTAAGGTCGAGATGGATCCCGCTACGCTCGCTGCCGCAAAAGCCTGGCGCGCAGCTAATACGGACTGACCTTTCAGCCGTCAATCATCGCCAGCAATTCCTCAGTCTTCTCCGTCATAAGCGCCTGATCACCGCGGGATTCCACATTAAGACGTACCACCGGTTCGGTGTTGGACATCCGCAAATTGAAACGCCACTCTGCAAATTCGACGCCCAAGCCGTCGAGCTTTTCCATGGCCAGCGCGTCGGGCGCGTAATGCGCCTCCACCGCTGCCAGCAAGGCCGCGGGATCATCCACCTCGCGGTTAATCTCTCCGGAGCAGGGAAAAGCCGCCTCCCTAGCCGCCACCAGCTCGCCTAGAGACTGACCGGTTCGGGACATCAGCCCGGCAATCAGGAGCCATGGAATCATACCGCTGTCGCAGTAGGCGAATTCCCTAAAATAGTGGTGTGCCGACATCTCACCACCGTAAACCGCGTCGACCTCGCGCATACGCTCTTTGATAAAGGCATGTCCGGTCTTACTGAGCACCGGTTCACCGCCCCCGATCCGAGCAATGTCCTGCGTGTTCCACGTCAGACGCGGATCGTGGACGATCCTTTGCGGCCCCAACTGCGACAGGAAGGCTTCGGCCAGCAGTCCCACAATGTAGTAACCCTCGATGAAATGGCCCGTGCTATCGAAGAAGAAACAGCGATCAAAATCTCCGTCCCAGGCAATGCCAAGATCTGCCTGCTCGGCAACCACGCGGTCCGCTGTGGCAGCGCGGTTCTCGACAAGTAACGGGTTAGGGACGCCATTGGGGAAGTGGCCATCGGGTTCGTGATGAACTTTGATCAATTCGAAGGGCAGATGTGAATCCAGGGCATCCACTACCCGACCGGCGCCGCCATTACCTGCCGTGCAGACAATTTTCAGCGGCTTGAGCGCCGACACATCGATATAGGACAGCAGATGCTCGACATAGGCGCGCTGGGTGTCAGCAGCAGCCAACGAGCCCCGCGTATCCGCCCCGGTGAAGTCATTGGCCTCGGCCAGCGCGCGAATATCCGCAAGGCCTGAATCCCCAGAGATAGGTTTGGCGCCCTCTCGGACGAACTTCATACCGTTGTAGTCTTTCGGGTTGTGGCTGGCGGTGACGGCTATGCCGCCCCCCACACCAAGGTGGGCCGTCGCGAAGTAAATCTCTTCCGTGCCGCACAGCCCGATGTCCTGCACTGACACACCCTGTTCCAGAAGCCCTTCGATGAGCGCGCCCTTGATCGATTCACTGGTCAGACGGATGTCATGACCCACCACGACCGTGCCTGGCTGAATTACCTCGGCATAGGCTTTACCGATACGACGGGCAATGTCTTCGTTAAGTTGGTCCGGGATCCGCCCGCGAACGTCATAGGCCTTAAAGCAGTCGAAAACGTCTGTCATTCAGGCTGGCCGTAATAATGTTCAAAAACATACTGGGTGGCATCGACAAAGCCCGGCACACTGCCGCAGTCAAAGCGTAGACCTTCGAACTGGTAGGCCAGTACGCGGCCTTCCCGAGCCTGCGCCTGCAGCGCGTCGGTGAGTTGCACCTCACCATTTTTGCCAGGTGGAGTGTTACGAATGATGTCGAAAATATCCGGCGTCAGGATGTAGCGGCCAATCACTGCTAGATTGGAGGGCGCTTCCTCTGGCGAGGGTTTTTCGACCATCTCACTGACACGGGTGAGCCCGTCTCTCTCCGCCGTGCCCGCCACAACGCCGTACTTATCGACCTCCTCCCTGGGCACCTCCTGCACCGCGACGATGGAACACTGATGTTCCTCGTAAAGTGCCGCCATCTGCG
>CAJXDE010000084.1 GCA_913052635.1 uncultured Halieaceae bacterium | reverse complement strand
CAGAATGTACCACGGTGGACGACTGCTCTTGGCCTTCCGCACATTGTTAACTCGCTGCTTATTTCTCAGCCTATTGCTTGTTTCCTCGGGCTGCTCATGGTTTGGCGGCGATGACGACGATCTGATTGCCGACTCCGGAGAGCAGCAGCTCTACCGGGAAGCGCAGCGCCACCTCAAGAATGAGAACTTCAGCCTCGCGGTGCGCAGCCTGCAAATGCTCGAGAGCCGTTACCCGTTTGGTCGCTACGCCGAGCAAGCGCAACTGGAGCTGGTATACGCTCACTATGGCGCCTATGAGTTCGAGGCCGCCACCGAAGCCGCAGATCGCTTTATTCGACTTCACCCCCGACATCCGAGCGTGGACTATGCTTTCTACATGAAGGGGCTTGCAGCCTACGATATCGAACCTGGATTCTTCTCACGCTTTATCCCGTCCGATGACACCAAGCGTGATGTCAGCCATATCCAGATTGCCTTCGCAGAATTCTCTCAGTTACTCGCGCGCTATCCAGACAGCGCTTACGCGCCAGATGCGCGCCAGCGTATGGTGCATATGCGCAACATGCTTGCCCGTCACGAAATCCACGTGGCCAACTATTATTTTCGCCGCGGCGCTTATATGGCGGCACTGAATCGCGGCAAATACGTGGTCGAGCACATGCAGCAAACGCCCAGCGTAGCCGACGGACTTGCCATCATGGCCCAAGCCTATCTCTTGCTGGGTCTGAACGATCTGGCGGAGGACTCCATCGACGTCCTGTGCAAGAACTACCCAGACCACCCCAATCTAGCCTCGGGCTGCACTTTCGACAGTGTCTACACCCTGGACGGACTGCAGCGCTCCTGGATCAACCAGGCCACTCTGGGTTTATTTGACCCCCCCGAACCACCCCAGTTTAACTACCGCCCCAAATCCTGAGGCGCGGCCTGAAGGACCTTAACTGGTCGAGCGCCAGGCCCAAGTGATGGGGTAGCGGCGATCGCGACCAAACGCACGGCGTGAGATCCTGACACCCACGGGCGCCTGCCGGCGCTTGTACTCATTGAGATCCACCAGTCTCACAACGCGCTCGACATCCTCCTGCGAGAATCCTGCGTCGACCATGTCCTGATGCGAGGCGTCCTGCTCCACGTACAGTTCGATGATCTGATCAAGTATTTCGTATGGCGGCAAACTATCTTCATCCTTCTGACCGGGGGCCAGCTCCGCGGATGGCGGGCGAGTAATCACCCGTTCGGGGATACACTCACCCAGCGTGTTGCGATGCCTCGCCAACGCATAGACCAGCGTCTTGGGGCAGTCCTTGAGCACATCGAAGCCGCCGGCCATGTCTCCGTAAAGTGTGGAATAACCTACCGCCAGCTCGCTCTTGTTACCCGTGGTCAACACCAATAGATTTTTCTTGTTGGAGATCGACATCAGCAGCACACCGCGACAACGTGCCTGAAGGTTTTCCTCGGTGATATTGGCGGGCAAACCGGAAAACTCGTCCGCCAGCGCCGTCATAAAGGCCTCATACAAGGGCTCAATCGACAGATTGCTGAAGCGCACGCCAAGTGCCTTTGCTTCCGCCTCGGCATCCTCCACGCTCATGCTCGCGGTGTAACGAAACGGCATCATGACCGCTTCGACCCGCTCGTGGCCCAATGCATCCACGGCGACCGCCAGCGTGACGGCAGAGTCGATACCACCAGAGAGCCCCAATACCACCCCAGGAAAACCATTTTTATCGACATAATCGCGCATACCCAGCACCAGGGCCTGCCATACCGCGTCAAGATCTTCCCGCTCTGCCACTGTGTCACCACGGACAAACCGCGGGTCTGATGAGCAGTCAACCGTGACGATAGGGAAGGCCTCGATAAAGGTTTGCGCGCTGACGCTGAGCTCGCCCTGTGCGTCGATCGCGAAGGACCCGCCATCAAATACCAGCTCGTCCTGCCCACCTACCTGATTGACATAAATAATGGGGAGCTGATGTGCCGCAGCACAGGACTTCACCTGCTCTAGCCGCTCTGACGACTTCCCACGGTGAAAGGGCGAGGCATTGACGTTGATCAACATCTCGGCGCCGGCGGCTTTGGCTTGTGCGGCGGGCTCTGGATGCCAAATGTCCTCGCAAATGGTCATCCCAACGGAGAGGCCATCGATATCGATCACGCAAGGTTCAGTCCCGGCATCAAAGTAACGTTTTTCGTCGAAAACCTCATAGTTTGGCAGGCACTGCTTGTCGTATTGAGCCAGCAGTTTCCCGGCCGAGATCACACCCGCACTATTGAACAGCGCACCGTCACGCCCGCGAGGATAGCCCACTACGATTGTCAAATCGGCCGGCAGCTCAGCACACAGCATCGCCAGCGCAGCCTCTGTGCGATCCAGCAGATCGCCGCGCAGCAAAAGATCCTCGGGTGGGTAGCCGGTCAGCGTCAGCTCGGGAAATACCACCACATGCGCGCCCGCCGCCTTCTGAGCTGCACTTACCTCAAGCACACGCTGGGTGTTGCCGGCAATATCGCCAACAAGCGTATTGATCTGCGCCATGCAGACATTCATCACGGGATCCTTTCTCATACCGGACAGGCTAAAACAGGGGACCGAAGGGTACCGTATTTCCCTCCAGTCGGGTGGTGTTGTTAGCCTCGCCTGACAGAAGCTGGGGGCGAAGAATTAGGGAGACACACCAGACCGACACACACCCCAATCCCGCACCAGACGAGGCCGACCCAATCGATTGGTAACCACGGACCAGTTGTTGCCGAGGGCTAGATCAAGTTGGGAAGCGAGGTAGCGTCTGTGAGATTAGTCCTCTACCGCCACGGTAGGAATACGCAACTCTTTGGGGAGAGAGAAAGTAATATTCTCTTCTCGACCGTCGAGATCTCGAACGGCTAGACCACCGTGCTGAAGAAGGGTATCAATGACTTCCTGTACCAGAAGCTCCGGCGCCGAGGCACCGGCAGTCACCCCGATACTCTTTTTACCGGAGAGCCACTGGGACTCAATCATGTTGGCGTCGTCGATCAGGTAGGCGCTGGCACCACATCGCTCGGCCAATTCACGCAGGCGATTAGAATTTGAGCTATTGGTAGAGCCCACCACCAGCACCAAATCGACCTCATAGGCGAGGGATTTGACCGCATCCTGGCGATTTTGCGTCGCGTAGCAGATGTCATCCTTGCGGGGCCCCTGAATCTCGGGGAATTTGGTGCGCAACGCGTCGATCACCTTCGCTGTGTCATCGACTGACAGCGTCGTCTGCGTGACAAACGCCAGTGAGGCGGGGGCACGGACGACTAACTCGGCAGCCTGCTCTTCATTTTCTACGAGGTAAATCGCGCCACCTTGCGAGGTGTCATAGCGACCCATGGTGCCCTCTACCTCGGGATGGCCAGCGTGACCGATCAGCACGCACTCCCTGCCTGCCGCACTGAACGCGGCCACTTCAACGTGGACCTTGGTCACCAGCGGGCAAGTCGCATCAAACACCTGAAGGCCCCGGCCCTCCGCTTCTTCCTGCACCGCCCGTGACACCCCATGGGCGCTGAAGATCACGATGGCATCATCAGGCACCTCTGCGAGTTCATCGACGAAGATCGCTCCGCGGGTGCGAAGGTCGTCGACGACGTGACGGTTGTGCACCACCTCATGGCGCACATAAACCGGGCCGCCGAAGACTTCGAGGGCGCGATTCACTATGTCGATCGCCCGGTCTACACCGGCACAAAACCCTCTGGGGTTGGCGAGTACGATGTCCATCAGTGCAATTCTGCCGGTTCCACGTGCGCAATGCGCACCTTGAAGTGAATAGTACGCCCTGAGAGAGGGTGATTGAAATCCACGGTGACCGTGTCTTCACTCACCTCGGCAATCATGCCCGGCACTTCGCCACCCGCCGCATCGGCAAAAGTAAACATCATCCCGGGTTCAAGTGGAGCTTCGTCGTCAAAATCCGCTCGGGGAATGGACTGGATATTGTCATCCTGAGGTTCACCAAACGCCTCATCCGGCGGGATCCGAAACTCGGCCTCATCACCGGGACGCATACCCAACAAACGTCTCTCGAAGCCGGGCAACAGGGATCCGTCACCCATCACGAAGCTGGCGGGATCACCGCCAAAGTTGGAATCGACTTCCTCACCGGTCTCCAACGCGAGGGAGAAATTGAGGGTCACACGGGTGTTGGATTCAATCTCAAGATTCATGGCATCAGGATACGGGGGCTTCTCTGGAAGGGGAAGTGCGGCCCCAAAACGCATCGATCAGCCACCAGCCAGCGCCAAGCGTGATTGCCGAGTCCGCGAGATTAAACGCCGGCCAGTAACGGTGTTCGTAGTGCAGCGAAATAAAGTCCACCACGTGCCCCAGTAGCACACGATCGATCAAGTTGCCCATACCGCCACCCAGAATCAGCCCTAGGGGCAAAACCAAACCGCGATCGGCGGGGTTGAGACGAAACAGCCACACCACAATAAAGGCGCTGACGGCGACCGCAATGCTGGTCAAAAACCAACGCTGCCACCCCCCGGCGTCAGCCAAAAAACTGAAGGCGGCGCCAGTGTTGTAGGTCAACATCCAGTCAAACCAGCTAGTGACCATGATTGGAATGCGGTACTCAAGTTCGGTGACGGCGATCTGCTTAGTCCATTGATCAAGGGCAACAACGATGACCGCCGTCACAAGACCCAGCCAAGGGCGACGGCCAATCGCCGCCAACCAGCCCCCATCAGGCAAAGTGCCGAACCTCGCCAGGACCTTCGATATTGGTGACGCAGCGCCCGCACAAGGTCGAGTGAGCAGTGTGCTCCCCCACGTCCGGTCGACGGTGCCAACAGCGCTCGCACTTCTCACACGTTGAGGGCACCGCAACAATTCGCAGCGCCATACCCTCTGCCTCGTAGGCCTCAGCGGGCGCCTCGTCCAAGCTCGCCACGGTCGCCTCAGACGTAATCAATACAAAGCGCAGTTCCTCTCCCAGACTGCGCAACCGCTCCGCCAATTCGGGCTCGGCATAGAGCGCGACATCAGCATCGAGTGAACCGCGGAGCGCACCCTGCTCTCTGGCGAGCTCTAATGCCTTGTTCACCTGTTGCCGCACGGCCATCATCTCCGACCAAAAAGCCGTCTCCATCGCATCGTCCGACGAGGAATCCGACAGCGCGTCATACCACTCAGCAAGAAAGACCGAAGCGGGTCTGGGCCTAGGCAGGTTCTCCCATAGCTCGTCCGCTGTGAAGCTGAGAATCGGGGCGATCCAGCGACACAGCGCTTCAGCGAGATGAAAGAGACTGGTCTGCGCCGAACGACGCGGCAACGAGTCAGTACCCGTGGTGTACTGTCGGTCTTTGATGATATCGAGATAGAAGCCGCCCAATTCACCACTGCAAAAATTATGTATCCGGTGGTATACGAGGTGGAACTGATAGTCATCGTAGGCCGTCCGTACGTCGGCCTGCAGGCTTTGCGCTTGCCCCAGAATCCAGCGATCCAGCGGCAGTAACTGCTCTACCGGCAAGCAGTCGGTCACCGGGTCGAAACCGGCGAGATTGGAGAGCAAAAAGCGCGCCGTGTTGCGAATACGTCGGTAAGCATCGGCGGTGCGCTTGAAGATTTCGTCAGAGGCCGAGATTTCATTGCGGTAATCAGCGGCGGACACATACAGTCTCAATACATCTGCGCCTAGATCCTGCATCGCCTTGCCCGCAGGAATGATATTGCCCAACGATTTCGACATCTTGCGACCGTCACCATCAACCGTGAAACCGTGGGTCAACACCTGACGATAAGGCGCCGTGTTATGGGTGCCAATGCCAGTCAGCAGTGAGGACTGGAACCAGCCGCGGTGCTGATCAGAGCCCTCCAGGTACAAATCGGCGGGCCAACTCAGGCCTTCCCGCTCCCGCAACACGCACTCGTGCGTGACCCCGGAATCGAACCAGACATCCAGCGTGTCAGTCACCTTTTCATAGTGCGCCGCGTCGTCACCCAGCAACTCGGCAGGGTCCAGATCAAACCAGGCGTCGATACCCTGGCTCTCCATCCGCACCGCCACCTGCTCCATCAGAGAGTGCGTGTCGGGGTGAATCTCGCCGGTCGTGTTATGAACAAACAGGGCAATGGGGACGCCCCAGGTTCGCTGGCGGGAAATACACCAGTCGGGCCGCTCCGCCAGCATGCTGTCGATGCGCGCCCGGCCCCAGTCGGGTATCCACTGCACGTCCTCCACCGCGCTTTTTGCGGCAGAGAGCAAGCCGTTGCCCGTCATGCTGACGAACCATTGCGGCGTGGCGCGAAAAATAATCGGCGTCTTGTGGCGCCAACAGTGCGGATAGCTGTGCTGGAAAGGTGCGTGACACAGCAGCACCTTGCGCTCATCGAGCGCCGCCACAATGTCGTCGTTGGCCTTGAAAATATGCTGGCCGGCAAATACCGGGGTGTCGGGATGGTAAACACCGTTGCCGCCAACTGGGTTGTATACCTCGAGCCCATAACGCTGACCCGTGTCAAAATCTTCCAGACCGTGAGCTGGCGCGGTATGCACACACCCGGTGCCTGCCTCTGTGGTCACATGCTCGCCGAGCACAATAGGCACCGCCGCCTCGCCAAAAGGCGGCATCACTAACAGTCCTTCCAGAGCCTCACCCTTGGCGCGCCCAATAATCTCGTGACTTGCCGCACCAAAGCGCTGGGCACAGTCCTCAGCCAGCGCTTCGGCGACGAGGACCCGACGGCTGCCGAGATCAAGCAGCACATATTCCAGATCTGCTGACAGTGCTACCGCACGGTTGGCAGGCAAGGTCCAGGGGGTGGTAGTCCAGATGGCCAGATCGATCGCTTCGCCATCGTCACACCCCAGCCGTGAGGAGGCCTCTCCGCGATCAACAAAGGGGAAGGCGACATCGACCGCGGAGGATTGCTTGTCGGCGTACTCCACCTCAGCCTCCGCCAACGCTGAACCACAGTCCAGGCACCAGTGCACGGGCTTGAAACCGCGGTGCAAGTGCCCGCGATCAATAATTTTGGCCAGCGTGCGGACAATGTTCGCCTCAAAGCGAAAATCCATGGTCAGGTAAGGGTGCGCCCAGTCTCCGAACACGCCCATCCTCACAAAATCCGCCTTTTGGGCTTCAACCTGTTTGCTCGCATAGTCGCGGCACTTCTGTCGGAACTCGGCTGCCGTGACCTTATGTCCCGGCTTGCCCACTTTCTTTTCTACATTGAGCTCAATAGGCAGGCCGTGACAGTCCCAACCGGGGACATAGGGAGCGTCAAAACCAGAGAGAGTCTTGGACTTGATGATGATGTCTTTCAGTATCTTGTTGATGGCATGCCCAACGTGAAGCTCACCGTTGGCGTAGGGAGGGCCGTCGTGCAGGATAAAGGTTGGCTTTCCCTTTGCTGCCTCGCGCATCTGGCCATACAGATCCATCTCAGCCCACGCCTTGAGACGCTCCGGTTCGCGCTGCGCCAGATTCGCCTTCATCGGGAAATCCGTCTGGGGAAGATTCAGCGTGGCTTTGTAGTCACTCATACGTCATCCGTGGTCCGCAAGCCATGCACGGGCATTGGCTTTGTCCGTCGCGATACCTTCCTTCAAGGCATCAAGAGACGGAAATTTCTGTTCGTCGCGCAGCTTGTGTCTAAACCGCACTGTCAGCCGCTCCCCGTATAAATGGGGCGCACCCTCCAAGACGTGCACTTCCAGTGTCGCCTCCAGGCTCTCGCCAATAGTGGGCTTCACACCCACATTGGCCACCCCCGGGGCATCACTGAGCCCACCACCCGATACGTTCACCGCATACACGCCGTGCAGCGGCGATCGGATGCGGTGCAGCGCGATATTGGCTGTCGGTGCATCCAGCTGCCGGCCCAGTTTCTGCCCGTGCTGAACACGCCCGGCCATTTCAAACGGCCGACCGAGCAAGCGTTCCGCGCTGTCAAAATCCGCATCGGCCAACGCAGCCCGAATGCGCGTGCTGCTCACCCGCTCTCCGCCCTCTTCCAAGGTCGCCGTGGGGGCGACAGCATAGCCAAATTCTTCGGCCAGCGCGCGGACATAATCCAGATCCCCCTCGCGACGATTACCGAAACGAAAGTCGTCACCAAAGGCCAGATACTGCACACCAAGTCCCTCGACAAATACCTGGTCGACGAACTCCCGGGCGCTGAGCTGCCGCAAGCACTCGTTAAAGGGCAGGCAAAGCACATGATCAACATAACAAGCCTCAAGTAGCGGCCATTTGTCCCGCAGCGTGGTGATCCGGGGCGGGGCTTCGAGTGGGCGCAGATACTCCCTTGGTAATGGCTCGAAGGTGACAACCGTGGTTGGGATACCCCGTGCATCCGCTTCTTTATTGAGATGCGACAGCACCGCCTGATGGCCAAGATGAATACCGTCAAAGGCGCCAATCGTCACCGCACAGCCGCGGTGACGGGAACGCAAATTATGCCGGCCGCGGATGAGCTCCATCCCCGTTTGTCACCCTGTCATCAAGAAAACCGCAGTATACCGCCGCACTCAGTGCAGATCAGCCGGTGCCAAGCGGCGACTTCATGGGGATATGACCGCTTGTCAGCGTCGCAGATCAGCGGGACGCACGCCGCAACAGAGCAGACTCAATCCAAAGACACCGAGACCGGCGCTGCACAGGATGCCAAGTTCGAGTGCCCGCTGCCACCAGAGCCATTCCGCCCACATTGCGTGATCAGGCATCAGTAAAAGCAGCACTGACACCATCACGGCAGTCGCCGCGCCCACCTGCACCAGCCATTTCATCGGCAAGCTACCCCGAGGTAACACCGCGTCGCGACACAAGCCTCTGAAGAGCAATAACGCGTTAAGCCACGCCGATACGCTGGTCGCCAACGCCAGGCCCACATGACCAAGGTTCAGCCACCACATCAAAGGAAAAACAAAGGCGACGTTGAGTACCATGTTCGCCACCATGGCGATGATGCCAATGCGCACCGGCGTGCGCATGTCCTCTCGCGCATAGAAGCCAGGGGCCAGCACCTTGACCAACATGAAGGCGCCCAGACCCAGCGTGTAGGCACGCAAACTGGCCGCCGCCATGGCGCGATCATCACCACTGAAGGCGCCATACTGAAACAAGGTAGCCAAAAGGGGCTCTGCCAAAACGGCGAGTGCCAATGTCGCAGGAATGGCGATCAACAACACGCTGCGAATCGCCCAGCTGAGCGTACCGGCGAAGGCGGGGTCGTCAGCGCGGGAACGCTGACCCGACAAGGTGGGCAGAATCACCGTGGCAATAGCGATCGCGAATACGCCCAGAGGGAGTTCTGTGAGCCGGTCCGAGTAGTACAGCCAGGAGACACTCCCCGTGGGTAGCAGTGATGCCAAAACGGTGTCGAGCAGTAAATTAATCTGGCTGACCGAGACACCGAACAAGGCCGGCACCATGAGCACCATGATCCGCCTGACGCCCTCGTGCCGGGGCGCCCAGCGCGGTCGGGGCACCAGACCAATGCCCGCCAGCGCCGGGACCTGAAACAAAAGCTGCGCAAACCCCGCGACGAGGACGCCCAGGGCCAATGCCACTGCCGGCTCATCAAAACTGGGGGCAAACCAGAGTGCAGCAGCAATCAGGCTCAGGTTCAGCAATATCGGGGTAAGTGCGGGGACAGCAAACCGCTGATAGCTGTTGAGAATGGCACCGGCAAAACCCGTCAGGGAGATCAGCAACAGGTAGGGAAAGGTCAGCTTGATCAGATCCCCCGTTAGCGCCAGCTTGGCGGGATCACGGAGAAAGCCGGGGGCAAAAATCGTCGCCACCACTGGCGATGCCATCACGGTAATGAGGGTCAGCACCAGCAGGGTACCCCCGAGCACCCCGGCAACCCGATCCACCAGTGCTCTGACCGCAGCCTGGCCACCGCGCTCACGCGT
>CAJXDE010000083.1 GCA_913052635.1 uncultured Halieaceae bacterium | reverse complement strand
CTACCAGGGTATCTAATCCTGTTTGCTCCCCACGCTTTCGCACCTCAGTGTCAGTGTCGAGCCAGGAGGCCGCCTTCGCCACTGGTATTCCTCCACATATCTACGCATTTCACCGCTACACGTGGAATTCTACCTCCCTCTCCCGCACTCTAGTCTGCCAGTATCGGATGCAGTTCCCAGGTTGAGCCCGGGGCTTTCACATCCGACTTAACAGACCACCTACGCGCGCTTTACGCCCAGTAATTCCGATTAACGCTCGCACCCTCCGTATTACCGCGGCTGCTGGCACGGAGTTAGCCGGTGCTTCTTCTAAAGGTAACGTCACAGCTCACGGTTATTAGCCGTGAACCTTTCCTCCCAATTGAAAGTGCTTTACAACCCGAAGGCCTTCTTCACACACGCGGCATGGCTGCGTCAGGCTTTCGCCCATTGCGCAATATTCCCCACTGCTGCCTCCCGTAGGAGTCCGGGCCGTGTCTCAGTCCCGGTGTGGCTGATCATCCTCTCAGACCAGCTATGGATCGTCGCCTTGGTAGGCCTTTACCCCACCAACTAGCTAATCCAACGCAGGCTCATCTAATAGCACGAGGCCCGAAGGTCCCCCGCTTTCCCCCGTAGGGCGTATGCGGTATTAGCTCGAGTTTCCCCGAGTTGTCCCCCACTACTAGGTAGATTCCTACGCGTTACTCACCCGTCCGCCGCTTTACTCACACCGAAGTGCTTTCGCGCTCGACTTGCATGTGTTAGGCCTGCCGCCAGCGTTCAATCTGAGCCATGATCAAACTCTTCAGTTGAAGATCTTTAACCTCTGACCGAAGTCAAGAGGAGATGGTTACGCAAAGCTTGCTTTACCATCCAAAATCTCAGCTCAGACACAATTCGAAATCATTGAATCAATGGTCACTTGTTGTGTCTGAATAGTTAGTGAAAACTATCCCAACAAGTGCCCACACATCTGTCTTTATCTGATTTTTAAGCAACAAACCTGCCGCTCGGGCAGGTCTCTGGCCGGGGGGGTTACCCCCGCCAAGGCCGCGCATTATACGTACCGCTTGAAGCCGTGCAAGCCTTTTTTTGAAAAAAGTTTTGGGGCCCGGAGCGGGAGCAGAAACGGGGTCGAAACTGCTACGCGGGGCGGCGATGTTAACAACAGCCTAAGCCGGCCGCAAGGCAATGAATCCGGTGTTTTCGGGCAGCTTGGGGTGCCAGCCCATTACCCGCTGTTATACCGTCAGCGCGGTCGCAGTTGGGCGCGGCGCAATCGCCATAACAAGAGCGCCGCAAAGACTACGCCATAGACGAGCGCTTCACCTAAATCGGAGCGCGCCAGCCAAAAGAGATGTAGCCAGGCCAACACCGTCGCCGGGTAGATGAGGCGATGCAACTGGCGCCACAGCGGGCCAAGCAAGCGCCGGGCGCGGTTTGTTGAAGTAAGGGCAAGCGGCAACAGAGCCAACCACGCCGAAAACCCGACTAGGACATAAGGCCGCTCTTTTAGCTCCTCGACCAGTAGCGCCCCGCTCCAGCCAACGTACACCTGAGCAAAAAGCAGGAGATGCAGACTGATATAGAAAAACAGAGAGAGCCCCAGAACGCGCCGGTAACGGAACAAGCTCCGCCAGCCCCTCTGGGCCAGTGGTGCGGCGAGCAGCACAATCGCCAGCCCCCGCAGCCCCCACTCACCCGTGCCCTGCATCAGCCGCTTGGCCGGATCTGGCCCCAAATCCCCAGATGCCAGTTGGAAAGCGAGTTGTGCGAGAGGCAGCAAATAGAGCGTGATCACTGCGATAGTCGCGCACCACGGCGGCACTGTTACTTTGGTCAACACGGGTAGGCTCGATCCATCGCCACAGGCCGATATTCTCGGCGGCTCAGTAGAACTTCCGCAGATCCATGCCCTGGTAAAGGCCTGCCACCTGCTCCGCGTAGCCATTGAATGGCAACGTGGGCACCCGGTTGGGCTTGAAAATAGAGGAAGGCAACTTGCGCTCAAAGCGCTGGGACCAACGCGGATGGTCCACTTCCGGATTCACGTTGGCGTAGAAGCCGTACTCGCTGGGCTGCAGCATTTGCCAGCTTGTCTTCGGTTGCTTTGCGGTGACATTGATTTCCACGATCGACTTGATGCTCTTAAAACCGTACTTCCATGGAACCACCAGCCGCAACGGGGCACCATTTTGCTTGGGCAGGGTTTTGCCGTATAGACCCACCGCCAAAAGCGTCAGTGGATGCAGGGCCTCGTCTATGCGTAGTCCTTCTCGATAGGGCCAATCAATGATGCTGGTGAAAGAGCGCGTACCGCGCATCTCTCCCCGCCGGTAAAGGGTTTTGAACTCAACAAATTTGCCTTCGGCTTTTGGCTCCAATCGCTTCAAGAGCTGTGCCAGAGGGAAACCTACCCAGGGCACCACCATCGACCATGCCTCGACGCAGCGAAACCGATAGATGCGTTCCTCAAGATCAAACCCGGAGAGCAAATCTTCTAAATGTAGCGACCCTGGCTGATTAACCAAGCCCCCAACCTTCACAGTCCAGGGATCGGTAGTCATATTATGAGCGTGGCGGGCGGGATCAGACTTGTCCGTACCAAACTCATAAAAATTGTTGTAGGTCGTCACCGCATCGTAGGGCGTCTGTTCATCGACCAGTGATCGGTCGGCATCCGGGCTGAAGCTGAGGGTGCTTTGCGCCCTGACTTCGGCTGCGGCAATAGATGGGGCGCTCAGCGCTCCTGCCATGGTGCCGGCTGAGGCTTTGATCAGGGCGCGGCGATTGAGGAAGACCTGCTCCGGCGTGATATCTGAAGAGGCGATGCTGCAGTCAGTGTAAGTCCGTTTTTTCATGGTGCGAGGCGCCCTCCTGGCGGTCCTTATCCGGTTGACGGAGATACTGCACGGGACCCGACAGGCCATAGACCACGGCCATACTCCAGATCGCAAGCGGTGGGTCCAGAGCAATCAGGCCCAGCACCGCAACAATAGACAGCATTCTGACGAAAGGCACCCGCCGATCAAAGTTGATGCTCTTAAAGCTGGAATACGGGAAGCGCGAAATCATTAGGAACCCCAGCACCGTAAGCAGTAATGCATGCACCCAATCCAAAGCGGGCCCCGTCCAACCGTGGGTAGGGCCCATCCACACAAGGCAGGCTGCTGTGGCGGCGGCAGGCGGACTGGCAAGGCCGGTAAAGTGCGTGGTGTCGTCATTTTCTTTATGTGCGTTGAAGCGAGCCAGACGAAGCGCAACGCACGCGGTATAAATAAAGGCCGCGACCCAGCCGACTTTCCCGAGATCGGTTAGCGCCCAGTTAAACGTCAGCAGAGCAGGGGCCACACCGAAGCTCACCATGTCGGCGAGGCTGTCGTACTGCGCGCCAAATGCACTGTTGGTGCCGGTGAGCCGAGCGACGCGACCATCGAGGCCATCGAATACCATGGCGACGAGAATGGCTACAGCTCCTGCGTAAAAGTCACCCTGCATGCCCGCAATGATCGAGTAAAACCCGCAGAACAGCGCACCTGAGGTAAACAGGTTGGGTAGCAGGAAAATGCCCTTGGCCTGTGCGGGCGAATCTGACTGCGATTCTTCATAGTCACCCACCAAGCTGGCCAGCGGCGCCTCGATCTGCTCCGCGGCGCGCTCCAGGTCATCGCTGTCCGGTGTCTGATCTGTTGATGACATGCCTACTGCTCTCCCTCGCCTATCTGGCGCTTCTCAATTAATTGTAACAGTGGCGTTTACCCCGGGCACGATGTCCGACACAATACGCCCCCTTTTTTCGGGCCCCAATCGAGGACACGTCAGTGAGTAACTATTTCAACTCTCTCCCGCTTCGCACCCAGCTTCAGGAATTGGGCAAGTGCCGGTTTATGGATCCGGCTGAATTTGACGCGGGCGTGGAGCCACTGGCAGGAAAGAAACTCGTGATTATTGGCTGCGGCGCCCAAGGCTTTAATCAGGGCCTCAACCTGCGCGACAGCGGGCTAAATGTTGCCTACGCGCTCAGAAAAGAGGCGATTGAGGAAAAGCGCCCCTCCTGGGTCAAGGCCACCGAAGCAGGGTTTCAGGTTGGCACCTATGAGGAGATGGTCCCGGAGGCCGACATGGTGCTGAACCTGACCCCTGACAAACAGCACACCAACGTCGTCGAGTCAGTGATGCCACTGATCAAGCAAGGCGCATGCCTGTCTTACTCCCACGGCTTCAATATTGTCGAAGAAGGCATGAAGATCCGTGAGGATTTGACCGTGATCATGGTTGCGCCGAAGTGCCCGGGTACCGAGGTGCGGGAGGAATACCTCCGTGGCTTCGGCGTGCCGACCCTGATTGCCGTGCACCTCGAGAATGACCCACAGGGTCAGGGCCTCGAACTCGCCAAAGCCTATGCGGCAGGCACCGGTGGGCACAGGGCCGGCGTTCTGGAGTCCTCATTTATTGCGGAAGTGAAGTCTGACCTCATGGGTGAGCAGACCATCCTTTGCGGCATGCTTCAGACGGGCTCGCTGCTGTGTTTTGACCGCATGGTGGAGCTGGGCATTGATCCCGACTATGCCGCCAAATTGGTGCAGTACGGATGGGAGACGGTCACAGAGGGCCTGAAGCAAGGCGGCATTACCAACATGATGGATCGCCTGTCTAACCCGGCCAAGATTCGCGCTTTTGATTTAGCCGAACAGATGAAGGACATCCTGCGGCCGCTCTTTGAAAAGCATCAGGACGACATCATGTCGGGTCACTTCTCGAGCACCATGATGGCCGACTGGGCAGCGAATGATGCAAACCTGCTGAAATGGCGCGCTGAAACCAATGGCACGCCTTTTGAACTGCAAGACATCACTGATGACGCCATCGACGAGCAGACCTACTACGATCAGGGCATCCTGATGGTGGCAATGGTCAAGGCCGGGGTGGAGTTGGCCTACGAGACGATGGTGTCTGCGGGCATTATCGAAGAGTCAGCCTATTACGAATCGCTTCATGAGACACCGCTCATCGCCAATACCATTGCGCGGAAGAAGCTGTACGAGATGAATGTAGTGATCTCGGATACCGCCGAATATGGTTGCTACCTATTCGACCAAGCCGCGCGACCCCTGCTCAAGGCCTTTGTAGCGGGTCTCCATGCCGACGTGATCGGCACGGGCATGGCGGGCGGCAATGCAGTTGATAACCGGCGTTTGATCGACGTCAATGCAGAAATCCGCTCGCACTCTGTTGAGGTCGTGGGCGCCAGACTGCGTGGCTATATGACCGGAATGAAGGCCATCTCCTCTGCCGACTGACGCCGAGTGAACGACTTCAGCGTTGATCGCGTATGAGAACGCATAACAATACCATTGATAGGGACCCAGCCGGTCGTTAGACTTGCGCCCCACCAAATTTTGAACCGTACTCACCAGGAACTCCTATGAGCTTTAATCTGATGTTGCCGCCCATTCTTGGAGTGGTAGGACTCGTAATTGCGTTCGTGATTTATACCTTGATGTCTCGCGCCTCTGATGGCGGCGTAAAAGAGCGCGGTATTGCTGAGCAGATCCATATCGGCGCCATGGTCTTCATGCACCGTGAATACAAACTGCTACTGGCCTTCGCCGTAGTCTTGATTGTGGGCATCCTGGTATCTCCGCTTGGCACCAATACCGCAATCGCATTTATAGCGGGCGCGGTCTCCTCGGCCACGGCGGGTTATCTTGGTATGTACGCGGCCACAAAAGCCAACGTCCGGACTGCGGTCGCAGCCAACACCGAGGGTGCGGCTTCGGCACTCAACATTGCCTTCTACGGCGGCTCAATTATGGGCCTCTGCGTGGCGTCACTGGGTCTCCTAGGGCTCGGCGGTCTCTACTACTACTTTGGTGGTGATCCCCACACGGCGCATGCGATCCATGGCTTTGGCATGGGTGGCTCCGTCGTGGCGCTGTTTTCACGAGTCGGTGGCGGCATCTACACCAAGTCAGCCGACGTCGGTGCTGACCTGGTCGGTAAGGTCGAAGCGGGCATCCCTGAGGATGATCCCCGTAACCCGGGCGTCATCGCCGATAACGTTGGCGACAACGTCGGTGATATCGCTGGTATGGGTTCCGATATTTTTGAGTCCTACTGTGGCTCAATGATCGCCTGCATTGCGATCGCATCCACCATGGCAATCACTACAGCTGAGCAAAGCGCCATGATGGCCTTCCCGCTGGCCCTCGCCAGCATTGGCCTGCTCGCCTCCGTAGCAGGCATTTTAATTGTGCGTGCGCGCTCCTCTGCTGCGCCGGAAGCGGCTCTGCGGAGTGGAACGCTGGCGGCCCCCGTTTTCTTCATTGCCATGGCCTGGTTCCTGTCAGAGAGCATGGGCATCTCACAGAACATCTGGTGGGCAGTCGTCTCGGGTGCTGTCGGCGGCATCGCCATCGGTCTCATCACCGAGTACTACACCGGTGGTAAGCCCGTCAGGACCATCGCCAAGGCAGGTGAGACCGGTTCCGCAACAGTCATGATCACTGGCCTCGCGGTGGGCATGCAGTCAGTCGTGGCGCCGGTGCTGTTCCTGGCCGCGATTATTTTCGTCTCTACTAACCTAGCTGGACTTTATGGCGTGGGCATTGCGGCGGTTGGCATGCTGGCGACCGTGGGGATCACCATGGCAATCGACGCCTACGGCCCGGTTGCTGACAACGCAGGCGGTATCGCAGAGATGGCCGGCATGGGTGCCGACACGCGCGAGATTACCGATGGTCTTGATGAGGTGGGTAACACCACTGCGGCGATTGGTAAGGGGTTTGCGATTGGCGCTGCGGCTCTGGCGGCACTGGCAATCATCGCGGCTTTCGTCGAGACCGTGACGGTAAACAACCCTGACTTCGATTTGCAGCTGTCCGATCCGGAAGTGCTAATCGGTATCTTTATCGGCGGCACCATTCCCTTCCTGATTGCTTCCATCACCATGACGGCGGTGGGCGAGGCGGCTTTTGACATGATCAATGAAATTCGTCGACAGTTCCGTGAGATTCCGGGCCTGTTGGAAGGCAACGCTGAGCCGGACACCGCGCGCTGTGTTGATATTGCAACGACGGCTGCCCTCAAGCGAATGGTGGTCCCTGGTGCGATTGCCGTACTGGCGCCGGTTGTCGTGGGCTTTGGGCTCGGTGCAACCTCGCTAGGTGGCATGCTCGCTGGTGGTCTGCTGGGTTGTGTCCTGATGGCGCTGATGATGGCCAACGCCGGCGGCGCCTGGGATAACGCCAAGAAGTACATTGAGAAGGGTAACTTGGGTGGCAAGGGCTCTGACACACACGCCGCGGCGGTTGTGGGCGACACCGTGGGCGACCCCTTCAAGGATACCTCCGGTCCGTCCATGAACATCCTGATTAACGTGATGGCGATCGTGAGTCTGGTGATTGCGCCACTACTCTGATAACTGTCGAGAAACAAAAAAGGGGCCATCAGGCTCCTTTTTTTGTGCTCAGTCTTTCCTACCTGTCTCCGATACTTTGAGTCGCTCTCATATTGAAATATTCAGGCAGAAGACAGAGTGACCTACGGCGCCAGCACCTTTTCCCCACGCGCCATGCCTGCCACACCAGAACGCACGACCTCGAGCACCTCGGTTTCACCGAGTGCCTGCAAGAAGGAATCAAGCTTTTCCGAGGGCCCAGTGAGCTGCACCACATAGGTCGTGGGGCCTACATCAATGATTTGCCCCCGGAAGATCTCGGCGGTGCGCTTGACCTCGTCACGCTGCGCGTCCACCGCGCGAACTTTCACCAGCAAAGTGTCGCGCTCAACGTGCGCACCCTCTGTGAGATCCACCACCTTCACCACATCCACAATCTTGTTGAGGTTCTTGGTGATCTGCTCGATCTTGAGATCATCTCCCGTGGTGGTCACCGTCAATCGAGAGAGTGAGTGATCGTCAGTGGGCGCCACATTCAAAGTTTCGATGTTGTAACCGCGTTGCGAGAACAGCCCCACCACCCGGGACAAAGCGCCAGACTCGTTTTCCAGCAGTACTGAGAGTATCCGTCTCATATCAGGTCCTCTCCGTCTTGCTGAGCCACATATCCTTCATCGCGCCGTTGGGCGCGACCATCATCGGATACACGTGCTCATCAGGGTCAATATGAATATCCATAAAGACCAGCTTGTCTTTCAGGGCAAAGGCCTCCTTCATCGCTGGTAGCAGGTCGGATTGAGATTTGACCTCCATACCAACGTGCCCATAAGCCTCCGCAAGCTTCACAAAATCAGGCAGCGACGCCGCGTAATGGCTTTCTGAGTAACGGCCCTCGTACTGCATATCCTGCCACTGCTTGACCATGCCGAGGTAGTCATTGCGTAGGTTGATTATCTTCACCGGGCAGCCGTACTGACTGCAGGTGGAGAGCTCCTGAATATTCATCTGGATGCTCCCCTCCCCGGTCACACAGGCTACATCGGCATCCGGCAGGGCAATTTTGATGCCCATCGCCGCGGGGAGCCCAAAGCCCATGGTGCCGAGGCCGCCAGAATTGATCCAGCGGCGCGGGTAGTCAAACTTGTAGTACTGGGCGGCAAACATCTGATGTTGTCCGACATCTGATGTAACATAAGCTTCGCCGTTGGTCGCTTCATACAGCGCACAGATCGCGTCTTGGGGCATGATCGATGCAGACTCGCCATACCGGCGCCCGTGCCATAGACCGTGTGCCTCTCGCCAGCTGTCGATTTGTTGCCACCACTGCGCCAATGCCTCTGGATCGGGCAATGCGCGCTCGGCGCTCTCCATCTGCAGTGCAACCTGCTTGTCCAACTCCTCGAGGATGGTGTCCACCGGCCCAACAATCGGGATGTCGACGGGCACGATCTTGGCGATCGACGCCGGGTCGATATCCACATGAATGATTTTGGCGCCCGGGCAGAACTTGGAGACCGTATTAGTGACGCGGTCATCAAAACGAGCACCCACTGCAAGGATTACATCCGAGTGGTGCATCGCCATGTTGGCCTCGTAGAAGCCATGCATACCCAGCATGCCCAGGAACTGCCGGTCACTGCCCGGATACGCACCCAAACCCATGAGCGTATTGGTCACGGGATAATTGAGCCGGCGCGCCAGTGCGGTCATGTGCGCAGAGCCCTCACCCTGAATAACCCCGCCCCCGCCATATATCACGGGTCGCTTAGCGCTGAGCAGCATGCGCGCCGCTTTGCGAATCTGGCCCGAGTGGCCTTTGGCAGACGGCTGATAGGATCGCATGCTGACCGTTTCGGGGTACTCGTATTCAAACTTGTGCTCCGGGTGGGTCAGGTCTTTGGGGATGTCGACCACAACCGGCCCGGGGCGGCCCGTGGAGGCGATAAAAAAGGCCTTCTTGATGGTCGCAGGAATGTCCTCCGGCTTCTGCACCAGAAAGCTGTGTTTCACGATGGGGCGGGAGACACCGATCATGTCGGTCTCCTGAAACGCATCCTCACCAATGAGATGACTCTGGACCTGACCCGAGATCACGACCAGGGGTATCGAGTCCATGTAGGCCGTGGCAATGCCCGTAATCGCGTTGGTCGCGCCAGGCCCCGATGTCACCAACACGACACCGGGCTTACCGGTGGCACGCGCATAGCCATCTGCCGCATGAGTAGCTGCCTGCTCGTGGCGCACCAGAATGTGCGGGACTTTTTCTGCCTTGAACAAGGCATCGTAGATGTGGAGCGCGGCTCCACCGGGATATCCGAAGATGTACTCGACACCTTCGTCTTCAAGGGCTCGGACGATCATCTCGCCGCCGGACAGCATTTCCATGGCCACTCTCCATCTCGTTGCATCAGAGGGTGGCGAGAAGCAATACGCGCACGCCACCATCACCTGTCGCACGAGACACTGGTCGGATAGGTCCGGCACCCTGCCAGATCACGATCACGAAACCCGTGTATCGGTGACCTGCGGGGTAACGCAGCGT
>CAJXDE010000082.1 GCA_913052635.1 uncultured Halieaceae bacterium | reverse complement strand
GTGTTCGAGCACATCACCACCGCCGATGCCGTGCAGTTCGTTGAGGCATCCGGTGAACATGTTGCCGCGACAGTGACTGCACATCATTTGCTTTACAACCGTAATGACATGCTCGTGGGTGGGGTTCGGCCACACCTGTTCTGCTTGCCGGTGCTGAAACGCGATCAGCACCAATTGGCGCTGCGCCGGGCGGTAACGTCAGGACACCCGCGCTTCTTCCTCGGCACGGACTCGGCGCCCCACGTCCGCGGTGAGAAGGAATCGAGCTGCGGCTGCGCTGGCTGCTATACCGCCCATGCCGCACTCGAATTGTATGCGGAAGTCTTTGACGAGGAGAACGCGCTGGATCGCCTCGAGGCGTTTGCGAGCTTCAACGGGCCAGACTTTTATCGCTTGCCGCGCAACAGCAGCACCGTCACGCTTACCAAAGACTCTCAGCCCATACCCGAGGCGTTCCATCTCGGCGACAGTGAAGTCGTGCCAATACGTGCGGGTGACAGCGTGGGCTGGACCGTGTCCCGCTAACGACGATGACGGATTCGACGCCCCCAGCGGCTACCGATGACAGCGAGGTCGTCACGACCGCACCCGGTCCGACAATGCGCGACCGGTTCCGCGGGTTCTTGCCGGTCGTCGTGGACATTGAAACTGGCGGATTCAACTGTCAGACCGACGCCATTTTAGAAATCGCCATGACGTTGCTCACGATGAGTGAGGATGGCCAATTAGAGATCGCCGAGACCCATAGCCGCAACGTGGAGCCGTTTGAGGGCGCAAACCTTGACCCCTCGGCGCTTGAATTCACCGGCATTGACCCTGAGAGTCCGCTGCGCGGCGCGGTGCCTGAAGATATTGCGCTTGGAGAACTGTTCGGCGTGGTGCGGCGGGCAGTCAAGGCGAGTAACTGCAACCGTGCCATTCTGGTGGGTCACAACGCCCACTTTGATGCGGGATTCTTAAATGCTGCTACCGAGCGGTTGGGGCTCAAACGCAACCCGTTTCACCCTTTCTCTCACTTCGACACGGCGACCCTCGCCGGTCTGGCGGTGGGCCACACGGTGCTGGCGCGGGCATGCGCGCTGGCAGATATCCCGTTTGATAACAACGAGGCGCACTCGGCCGAGTACGATGCGACCAAAACCGCTGAGCTATTTTGCCTTATCGTGAATCGCTGGCAGTCGCTCGGGGGTTGGACAACTCCGGCTCCGTCTGAGGACCTCGAATAACGCGGCCCGGGTACTCACCCGTTGCGACACCGCCTAGGAAGGTCACCCGGCCCGACTTGATCGTGCAGTCGTAACCCGACGCCGTCTGCAGCAGGCGCCGCCCGCCCGCGGGCAGATCGAAGGCCACCGTCGGCAAATTCAGCCGCAATGACTCGAGATCAATCACGTTAAGGTCAGCGAGCAGTCCCGGCGCAAGCACGCCACGATCCTCGAAGCCGTAAAGCCGGGCGGTATTATGACACTGGCGTTTGATGGCGTGCTCTAGCGGCATGCGGTGTCCTTCCCGATCACGCACCCAGTGCTGGAGCATAAAGGTGGTGGCCGCGGCATCGCAGATCGTGCCGCAGTGGGCACCACCGTCCGAGAGCGAATTCACGCAGTCATCCGAGTCCAGCGCCTCTTCTAGAAAATCGAGATTGCCGTCGGCATAGTTCAGCAACGGGAAGTAGATCATACCCGCGCCCTCATCCCGCATCATGAAATCGTAGGCATACTCCGCAGCCGTCACGCCCGTCGCCACGGCCCGCTGCTCGATGGATTGCTCCGCGGTGGGCTCGTAATTGAAGCCGGGCAGCATTTCATACTGCATGGAGAAGGCGGTCTCCATCAAATCAGCGATCAACTGCAGGTCGCTACCCGTGGGCTCGCCCTGCTCGGAGAGTAGCCGGTTTCGGAAACTCGGATCCTGAAGGTGCTGCCACTGCTCAGACCAGGGCTTGTCTGCAATCGCCTTCCAGCTCGGGCGCTGCGAAAACGGATGGAATGTGGCGCGCCACCCCAGAATCAAGCCGGTCCCGCGCATGGAGATCTGGGCGACGATATTGCCGCCTTTGGCATTCTGGGCACGCATATCGCCGAGCTGGTCCTTGAAAGGCAAACTCTTGATGGGTGATTCAAGTGCGATAAACGTAACGGCAGCACCGGTCTCCCGGCTAAGGTCACCCATCCACTCGAACTCGTTCCACTCGGGCAGCAGATCGCTCGCCATCTCGAAAACGCCGTGTCCCGCTCGCTTCAGCGCGCGGCCAATGCCCAGCAGCTCTTCTTTTGTTGCCGTGGTCCCAGGGACCAACTCCCCGTCAATGGATTTATGCAGAATGGTCCGCGAGGTAGAGAAGCCGACGGCGCCCGCACGAAGTCCCTCTTCGACAATAGCCGACATCCGCGCAATCTCGGTCTCCGTTGGTTCCTCATTGGCCGCGCCTCGGTCACCCATCACGTAGGCACGCACCGCACCGTGGGGCACCTGCGCGGCGACATCGACGGTGCGATCCAGCCCCTCTAACGCATCAAGGTATTCGGGAAACGACTCCCAATTCCAGGTCATACCCTCGGTGAGCGCACTGCCGGGAATATCTTCCACCCCCTCCATCAAGCCCACCAGCCACTCCTGTCGATCTGGTGCCGCGGGCGCAAAGCCGACGCCGCAGTTACCCATGACCACGGTGGTAACGCCGTGCCACGAGGAAGGCGCCATTTCCTGATCCCAGGTGGCTTGGCCGTCATAGTGCGTGTGGATATCGACAAACCCGGGCGCGACCACGCGTCCGGTGGCGTCGATTTCCTCTGTGCCACCCTCTGCCAGATCACCCATCGCAACGATACGGTCCCCGACAATACCGATGTCCATAACTTTCCCGGGAGTGCCTGTGCCATCCACCACTAAGCCGCCGGTAATCTTGAGATCAAACATTCACTTTTTCTCCTGCCCTGGAGGGCCTGCGTTGCCCTCCTCTATTGCTTCAGCGACCGGTCTGGTCCGATTCCCCGCTGAGCTCCACCAAAATGTTATCCATTTCCTCCAGTAACTGCTCCACCGAAGTCAGTCCCTGAAGCTGATACTTGAGCCCTTCATCAATGGGCAGTAATTGTGCCAGCTGAGCGCCGACGCGCCAGCCATCGGTGAGGTCGCTGTCCAGCTGCAACCGCTGGATCTGGGGGTGCCGCAACAACCCTTCCAATACCTCGGCAAGGCTTGCGTGACGATCGGGCAGCTGGATGGTTTCCGGTATGTCACGCCACACCACCTCGGCCTTCACCAGGCCGCTAGGCTCCCGCCATACCGATTGCACATCGAAGGGCTCGTGGCCCTCAATCATGATGCCTAGCAAGCCATTCGGGAGCTGATCCCAGTCGACGATCCGGGCATAGGTGCCGTACTCACCAACATTAGGGGTATCGAGTGACCCTCCCGAAACTTCCGACCCCTGCTGCAGCCACACGACTCCGAAACCCTCGCCCTCCCGCATGCAGTGCGCCACCAAATCGAGGTAGCGCTGCTCGAAGATCTGTAACGACATGCGGCCTGACGGCAACAACACCGACGACAGGGGGAAAAGGGCGATCTCGGACACCGATCAGCCCGCCGTCTCTTGCTCTAAGGCACTCAGCAGCGCCAGCGCTTCAGCGCGACTCTCACCGCAGACAGCGGGCTCGGGTTTGAACTGATCGCAGACTGCGGGGCGGCGGGGATCACCGTATAAGTCGCAATGCGCGTTATCCAATAAATGCAAACAGGCTACCCCGGCTGGCTTGCCGTCGGGCATGCCCCAAAAGGGTTGCCGAATGGCCGGCGCGATGCAGCAGGCGCCGCACTGTGGTCGACAATCCATTAACCGTGATCCGGGCCAAAGGGCCTGAAGATCATAATTAGCTGCGGCAGTAGCAGCAGTGCGCCAGCCACAGCGGCGATCATGGCGACCACCGTCAACACCCCAAAATACAGACTCGGCGTAAAGTTGGACAAGGTGAGCATGGCAAACCCCACCACCACGGTCAGCGTGGTGTAGTACATCGCCCGCCCGATACTGCTGTGACTGCGCAACATCGCGGCGCGGTAATCCTGATCCACGGCAATTTCATCCCGAAAGCGATGGAGATAGTGGATACAGTCGTCGACCCCGATCCCGACCACAATCGCCGCAATCGTAATCGTCATAATGTCGAGCGGTATGCCGGCCAGACCCATCAGCCCCAACACCAGTCCCGCTGCAAGAATATTGGGTGCCAGTGCCAAGAGCGCCAGCGACAGCGATCGGAACAATATCCAGAACATGAGCCCGATGGCGATGAAGACCGCACCGAGCGTCATAATCTGCGACCGGAAGAGGCTCTGCAGGACGTTGTTGTAGAGCACCAGCAAGGACGTGAACTGCAGCCGCTCGGGTTCAATGCCGGTCTCTTCCAGAATCTGCTCACGCAACTCTCTCAAGTACGCATCACGTCGCAGCGACTCGCTGGTCTCCTTGACCCTGACACTCAGTCGTGCTTCCTGCTCTTCAGCAAAATAAAAGGGCGTCACAAGCGCGTTATTGACCTCGTCTGGCAAGCTGTTCTCCACCAAAGCCAGCTCGACACCGCCCAGCTTTCCGCCGTAAAGACCGTCCATGACTTCAAAGGCAGTGGATAACGACAGTACTTTTCCCGACTCGGCCCGACTTTCGATAATGGCGTGTACCTGATCGACCAGTTGGCGCCCCGGCACAGAAAACCAATAGCCCGCTGCCTGCGTTTCGTCGGCGCCGAAGCCGAAATCAATGTCGAACACATCGTCGAAAAAGCCGTCATCGTCGTCTTCCCAGCCCTCATCATCAGAGGAAGATGCGGCTTCGGCGGCTTCAGGTTCTGCCGCAGGGGCTTCGAGAATCACATCCAGCGGGATCGTGCCGCCCAAACGCGCGTCCAGAAGCTCCATCCCCTGATAGATCTCGGTGTGTTCCTTGAAGTAGTCAATAAACCGGTTTTCGACTTCCAAAGCGCGGACACCGACCACTGACAGCAGCACCAACCCCACCGTGGCGGCGACAACCAGGCGGCCATGATGTTGCACCATCCGCGCGAATCGAATGGTGAAAGGCCGCTCTGCCTGGCTCGTTGTGGTCAGCGGCTTGTCGGGAATGATCACCATCAGGGCGGGCACCACCGTAAACGCCGAACAAAAACCCAAAACGATGCCGGTGGTCATCATCCAGCCAAAATCGATCACGGGTTGCAGGCCCGCGACCACCAGCGAAGTGAATGCCACAATGGTGGTCATGGCCGTATACAGGCATGGCACCATCATCAGTTTTGACGCGCCGGCGGAGAGCTGCTCGCGGGGCGCATCGGGACGCTGACGCTGCAACTCGCGATATCGCACGACGAGGTGAATCGACAGCGACAGCGTCACAATCAACAACACCGCCACCGAATTCGATGAAATAACCGTCATGCGCCAGTCGGTTCCGGCCAGCACGCCGAGTAACAAAGTTGCGGTCGCGCTACAGGTGATCAACGGGATGAATACCCACTTCCAACTGCGAAAAATCAGCCATAGCACCACCGCCATGACCGCCAGAATGGCCGTACCAAAGGTGACCAGATCAGAGCGCACAAAGGCCATCATGTCTGCGGCAATCATGGGCACGCCGCCGACAAAAATCTTGGCGTAGGGTCGAAAACGCTCCGCGACGTCGCGCACCGCGGCAACCATACGGTCCCGGTCAGCACCGATCCTTGCAAGCGCCAGATCGTAATCCGCCACAACCTGCGCCAATCGCTCTGCCTTTTCGGTATCCAGCGCCCCCTCGCGCTCCTTAGTGCGCAGCGCTTCTCGCTCATCAAGTAGCGCCTCTGCCAACTCGTCACCTTTTAGGGATACCTGCACAGCGGTCAGGTCTCCACTTTCGCTGACCAGCAGATTTCGATAGATCGGGCTGGTTGTAAGCTCCTTGAGCGCCAGCTCCCGATCCACCTCGGGGTCGCGCAGGGTGGCAATACTATCGGCGCGAGCCAGAGCCGTCAGGGAGAGCGGTGGGCTCTCCAACAACGGCACATCGAGCACCGTGGTCACGTCTGCCACCCCGGGCAGCTGCTCAAGCTCGTCGACCATAGCCGCCAGTGGCTCCAGCGAGTCAGAAGACAGGAGCGGCACACCGGGCTCCCAGGTCAGTATGAGAAACTCGTCTCCCGCGTATTTCTCGGCAGACTCACGAAAATAGGCCAGATCCGGGTCACCCTGCAGCAATAGAGAGTCAGAGGAGGCATCCAGTCGTAACTTGGGCAGCTGTATCAAAGCCACGCCAATCACCAACGCGTAGCAGAGCAGCACCCAAATCGGTTTGCGCAAAACCAGCGCGTAAAAACGCTCTACCCAGATCACGACTGAGCGCGCTCTTCCAGTGCCGCCAGCAGGCGGCCGTGCAGGCCGTCAAATCCGCCGTTACTCATGATGACAATGCTATCTCCGGGTGCTGCCAAAGCCAGTGCCCGCTCTATTAGGGCATCCGTACTCTTCAGGGCTTCCTGTCCATCGGCGGTGACAATATTACCCAAATCCCATTGCAGATCAGGCGGCGTTGACCACAGCGCATAGTCGGCCGCCTCGGCGCAGGTCGCCAACGAGGCTTTGTGCTGTCCCAAACGCATCGTATTGGACCGGGGCTCTATGATCGCGATGAGCTTTCCTGCCTCGACCTGCGCGCGCAGTGCGCTCAGCGTGCCCTCAATCGCCGTGGGATGGTGAGCGAAATCATCATAAACCGCCACACAGTCAGGCTTTCCCAAGAATTCCAGCCGTCGCTTCACACCCTTGAAAGATGCCAGCGCCGTGACCGAGATATCCAGAGACACCCCGACGTGGTGCGCCGCGGCAATCGCAGCGGTCGCATTGGCGGCATTGTGCGACCCGATGAGCTGCCAATGCAGCTCCGCCTCCGTGCCATCTGGCCCCGCGATGTGTAACGCGTCCGCAGCTCCCGACAGCGCCCGCCAGGTCCAACCAGCGCTCGGCTCATCGTCGGCCCCCGCGACGGTCTCGACGGGGGTCCAACACCCTTTCTCCAACACGCGATCGATCGCCTCGCCGCCACCGCGAACAATCAGCCCGTCGCCGGGAATACATCGCACCAAGTGATGGAACTGGGTCTCGATCGCAGCAAGGTCGGGGAAAATATCCGCGTGGTCGTATTCGAGGTTATTGATCACCGCCGTTTTCGGGCGGTAATGAACAAACTTGGACCGCTTGTCGAAAAACGCAGAGTCATACTCATCTGCCTCGACCACAAAGAAGTCTCCGCCACCCAGTCGCGCGGACAGGCCAAAGTTGGTGGGGATCCCGCCGATCAAAAACCCGGGCTGAAGTCCGGCCTGCTCCAGAATCCAGGCCAGCATGCTGGCGGTACTGGTTTTGCCATGGGTGCCTGAGACGGCGAGCACCCATTGATTCTGAAGAATATGGCGACCGAGCCATTCCGGCCCCGAGGTATAGGGGATGCCGCTGTTCAGCATCGTCTCGACGACCGGCTGACCACGGGACAGAGCATTGCCGACTACTACACAACCGGGCGCGGGCGTGAGTTGCTCGGCATCGTAGCCGTCGATGAGGGGTATATCGCTGTTGAGCAGTTGGGTGCTCATGGGTGGGTAAATATTGCGATCAGAACCCGTGACCGAAAAACCTGACTCGCGGGCCAGCAACGCCAAACCGCCCATAAACGTGCCGCAAATACCGAGAATGTGAATGTGATCGGACAAGGAGGTTCTCCACGATGGGAAGAGATTATCATGGGCAGTTTGCCAATGGCTCCCGCGAGGTCTACGGTACGCACTTCCCGACAGGCCACCCAAACAGTTCAGCATGAGTCAACGCAATCTCTTCTACGCCCAATCCGGCGGAGTCACACCCGTTATCAATGCTTCGGCCGCGGGCGTCATTCAAACTGCGCGTGCGCACCCTCGACATTTTGGCAAAGTCCTCGCGGGACAAAACGGGATTGTCGGCGCGCTGAGAGAGGAGTTGATCGATACGTCCCGGGAAAGCCGTCGCGCGATCGAGGGGCTTCTCACCACCCCGGGTGGTGCTTTCGGCTCTTGCCGATACAAGCTCAGAGGTTTTGACGAGAGCCGTGCCGAATATGAGCGGCTGATCGAGGTATTTCGCGCTCACAATATTGGCTACTTTCTCTACAACGGCGGCGGCGACTCGGCAGATACCTGTCTAAAAGTTTCACAAATCAGTGCGCAGATGGGCTATCCCATTCAGGCAATCCACGTCCCGAAAACCATTGATAACGACCTGCCACTGACCGATAACTGCCCTGGCTTTGGCTCCGTTGCAAAGTATGTGGCGATTTCAACCCGCGAGGCGGCGCTCGATATCGAGTCAATGTGCGCGACCTCAACCAAAGTCTTCATTCTCGAGGTGATGGGTCGACACGCCGGCTGGATCGCAGGTGCCAGCGCGCTGGCTGCGAGCGAGCGCGGCGACGCACCCCATATTATTTTGTTCCCCGAAGTCGCCTTCGATCAGAAAAAATTCCTGAGCAAGGTCGACCAGTGTGTGAAGCGCTACGGATACTGCGTCGTTGTCGCGTCGGAAGGCACCAGCACCGCAGATGGCCGACTCCTGTCGGATCAGGGTGAGCGCGATGCCTTTGGCCACGCTCAGCTGGGTGGTTTGGCACCGTTGCTGGCAGGTATGGTCAAGGACTCGCTGGGATACAAATACCACTGGGCGGTCGCGGATTATCTGCAGCGGGCGGCGCGCCACATTGCCAGCCAGACCGATGTCGATCAGGCCTTTGCGCTGGGCAAAGCAGCTGTGGAGCTAGCTCTGGAAGGTGCCAATGCGGTGATGCCAACCGTCGAGCGACGCTCGACCAAACCGTATCGCTGGGCCATCGGCACCGCCCCGCTTCATCGGGTGGCCAATCGCGAGAAGAAAATGCCGCGCCGGTTTATCAGCAAAGATGGCTTTGGCGTGACCGCCGCGGGGCGCTCCTATTTCGAGCCACTGATTGCCGGCGAGGCCTACCCCGACTATCAAAAAGGCATGCCGCGCTACACCCGACTCAAAAAAGTGCTCGTCCCCCGACGATGCAAAGCGTGGTCTGACTAGTCCAGGCTCAAACCCACAAGATCAGTTGAGGTACATAGGCGAGACAGGCGTCAATAGCTCGCGGGGTGACCTTCGACGCTATTGAGGAGCTAAGACTGAGGCGCTGCGACGAAGCGCTCCATCAGATGATCCACCCGGGGCTCGATCACCTCCAGCATCGCCAGCGGCTCATGCACGTTGCCGCAGGCATCAGCTTCCCCTCGCCATAAGGGAATCAGCAACTCGGGTGACACCCTATCCTGATACTTCATAGCCGCAGGCCGATAACTGATGTGCCATGCCTCCGGCGCAATCCCTCCACGGTCTTCCGCGTAGGGTTTGTAGAAGCCCTCGGCATCGTCAGCAACCATCAAATCATCTAACCAGCGCGTCATCTTGAAAAAGGGGCCCGACGGGCCGTACTCGCAGGGAGACAGGAGCGGGCGGTAGTCCGCACCTACCCCCGACGCATCCCAGATATCCAAATCCGTACCCCAGTGGTGTCGCGACGTGCCCGGCAACGCGGAGAATCGCAAAATCAGATTCAGCCAATCATCATGGTTGTATTGAGTGCGCTCAATTAATCGGCCCTCTCCGTCCGTGACGGGTCGCGCCCCTGTCCACTTGTCATTAATGATGCGCACCTGGCGGTCATAGTCCCGAAAAGCCGACGCGACGCGGAGCTCAAAGCCCCGCTCCCGGGCTCGGCGCCCGAGAGCTTGAAAAGCGCTTGCGGTCTCACGCTCCGCCCTTAGATCGGGCGCAATGGAGACGAGATGTTCCGTAGAGAGGCCAAAGGCAATCAAGGACTGCTGCATAGCTACCGCGTATCCCACCGGTGTACTGATACAGGATAGATCCCG
>CAJXDE010000081.1 GCA_913052635.1 uncultured Halieaceae bacterium | reverse complement strand
AGAAAGCCGCCACTCCCGGTGCCCACAATCGATCGACCAGGTAACCCACCACCACGCGGCCAAGGATGATCGACAGGCCAAAAACGCTTTGCACCGATGCTGCCTGCTCCCGACTGAAGCCATCATCGGTGAGCGAGGGCAGCAGGTTGGGTCCAATGCCTGAAAAGCCCTGGTAGGCGAATAGAATCGACAACAATAAGACCCAAAATCGATAGCCTCGGACGGCCTCGCCCAACGTCAGGCCGCGCTCTAACGCTGCCGTTGTCTTGGGTCCCTGTTCGTCTGACTGCGAATGCGCGTCCAGCGGCCTGAACAAGAAGTACAGCATGGGCCAGGCGAGCAATAGCGGTACTAACGCGAGGCCCACGTACGCGCCTCGCCAACCAAATTGATCCGTTAGCCATACCGTGTAGTGAGGCGCGACCGACGCGCAGATGCCGGTTCCAGTCAGCGCCAGTCCCAGCGCCAAACCCCGTCGCTTGAAGAAGCTGGTCGCGATAGCGCGCGTCCAAGTCACAGGTATCGTGCCGGCACCGAGCAGCGCCATCATGCCGTAGGCCAGAAACAGCATCCACAAATCGCCCTGAATCTGGGAGGCAGTCAGCAATCCGAGAGACAGGCCGATCATAGAGGGGAGAGCGACCCGTCGCGGGCCGTATTTGTCGTTCAACCAGCCGATCAGTGGTGAAGTCAGTGCCCCCAAGCCCGAACTGAACAAAATGGCAGCCTGAAACTGCGCGCGGCTCCACCCGAATTCTTCGGTCACTGGCGTGAGTAGCGCTCCGATGGAGTAGTAAGGCAATACAAAGGAACTGCTGATAATGCCCATACAGGTCGCCATGATCAGCGGCCAGCGCTGTGCGAGCTCCCGCTCGGTCGGCCCTACCATGTCAGGTGTTCACTCTCAGCAGGCGTTTCGCGTTATCGGCCATTGTGAGCGCCAGTTCTGCCGGTACATCTTGCGTCATCGCATGCTGGTCCCAGCCCGCAAAATTGGTGCCGAGCAGCAGCTTGTCGGTGCCCATGATGTCGATGACCCAGTTCAACACCCGCGGGTCGTGAACGTGGGTATCGAACCATAGTTTCTGCAGTGATTCCTCGAAGGCGCCCTCGTACTGGAGGTGTTCGGGTACCCAAGGCCGTTTGGTGCAAGCGCGGTTAAAGCGGCCGATCAGCGATGTCATGGTGCCCCCGGCATGACTCAGGCAGATATCGATATCGGGATGCCGATGCAGTACCCCGCCAAAGATGAGCGTTGCGACGGCGATTGACTCCTGTGCCGCGAAACCGGTCAGCAGATCGAGATCAAATTGTTTGAGATTCGGATCGCCCGCAGGCCCGTCGATACCTGCGGGGGCAGGGTGAATCATTAACGGCACATTTAGTTGCACGACCTTCTCGTAGAAAGGGTCGAGCGCCGGATCATTCAACGGGCGCCCGATATCGGTGCCGATATAGGCGCCAAGCAAGTCGAGCTCGTTAATGGCGCGCTCGAGCTCTGCGCAAGCTGCCTGAATATCCTGCATGGGCAATGCCGCGAAGCCGGCCAGTCGGGTCGGGTGCGCGAGCACGACCTCGGCCAGTACATTGTTATGTTGCTCGCAAAAACCCACGGCGTCGCTGGTGCCGATGTGATGAAAATAGGTCAGCGGGTTAGGCGAGAGCACCTGAAAGTTGATGCCGGCAGCGTCCATATTGGTCAGCCGGACATCGGCTTCCATAAACGGGCTGCCCTCGTAGCGAACGCCATCGAGGCGATAATCTCCCACCCGGAACCAGGGTGCTCCCGATTCGGTGTAGCCGATCTCCGGTCCGTGTCGCCCGGCGGTACCCATCGAACCCGCCAGCACCGCGTGGGCATGAATATCAATTGATTGAGCGTTTGAAAGCGCGGCGCGATCGGTCATCAGCAGACCCCCGAAATTGTAGCTAGTGCCGTCACAGCGCGAGGCTCACTCTTCGGGTGCAATGGTGAGCGGCATGCCGTCAAGCTCTGGATTCAAGTCAAGCTGGCAGCTCAGGCGCGAGCGGTCTGGATCATAGTGCTCCGCATACTGCAGCAGCATCAGTTCGGCTTGATCTCGATCGGGTAATTTGCTCATCCACTCGGGTTCTATCAGCACATGGCAGGTGGCGCAGGAGGTGCAGCCGCCGCAGATGGCCTCGACACCAATATCCTCTTCATAGAGCAACTGCATCAGCGTCTGGTGTCCTGCGCCCTGTGAGACGGTTCGCTGCTCTCCCTCACGGGTGGTGACATGCACGCTGATGGGTTCACTCATGGTGGCTATTCTCCTTTTGTTTGTTGATGGCGGGGTCTGCGGTGATCCCTAGACCCAAGCCTCCATCGATATCAATCATGGCGCCTGTGACCCACTCGGCGCAGATCAGGTAAGCCATGGCTTCAGCAATTTCTTCTGTGGTGCCGATGCGGCCCAAAGCGTGCAAGTCTGACATTCCCTCCAGCCTTTGCAACGCCGTTTCGTCGTCCATGAGGCCGGCACGCTGGTTTATTTCTGTGAACACCGCGCCCGGTAGCAGGCAATTTACGCGAATCCTCTGTTCACCAAGCTCGGCGGCGAGCACGCGGGTCAGGCCTTGTATGGCCGCTTTGGTTGCGGCGTAGGGTGAGGCGCCGGGGAAAGCGCGGCGGGTGTGGATGGACCCAACGAACACCACGGCGCCTTGTTGTTGCGCGAGGCTCGGTGTGCAGAGGCCGGTAAGCATCATGGCTGCGATCACATTGGTGTGAAACACTTCTTGGAGGGCGGCTTCGTCCAGTTCAGTGATGGCCCCCCGATACATGTTGCCCGCGTTGTTAACCAGTGCATCTAGTTGGCCGCCGTGGTCGATGGCTGCCTCGAACAATTTTTGGCGATCGGACGCTACGGTGATGTCGGCTGCGAGGCCGCGACAGGCGTCACCCAGTTTCGCGGCCGCGGCCTGAATCTTGTCTTCTCGTCGACCGCAGATAGTGACCTTTGCACCCCGCTCAATGCAGTACCGCGCCGTACCCAAGCCAATGCCTGAGCCACCCCCCGTGACCAGTATCGACATGCCTTCGAGTGACTTCATTGCGGATCTGCCTCGCCTAGCGCCCACTTTACGATGTCCCTCAGCAGCTGGGCATGAGAGGGGTGCTGCACAGATTCGCTGTCGTGGCCCAGCGCGTCGTATATCACCCGGCCAGCGCCCACCGTGTGCGACCACACGATAGGCTGCGGTGTTGGCATAGCCGCGCTGTGACCATGGGCCAGTACTTGGGCGCCTGACTCAAGCAGTAAATCGGTGTAGAGCTCATCGTGGACGTCAAAAGGCGACAGATCTGCCAGGGCGTTATCTTTATCCGGAACTACGGTCACCGTCTCGGGTTGCGGGTGCCAACTGGTGCCCCACACCCAGCGGCCGCCCAAAAACGACCCCCACTCTGGCCAGTCCGAGAAGCAAATGCTTGCGGTATGCAGGCCGAGTAGCGCGCCACCTGCATGCAGATGCGCCTCAATGGCCATTCGGGTTTTGCTTGGAGGTGAGTAAGCCTCCGTCTTGCGATAGGGGTCGTATTTCTCGCCAATCATCTCCCAGCGCAGTGCATTGACGGTCAACAGGTCGACCGGGTTGTCAGCGAGGCTGGCGGTGCCGGCATCGAGGTTGGGCTCAATACGCGACTCAATGCCCAGAGGCGCCAATACGGTCGCAAGCGCTTCGGCTGACGCATGAAAGTCGTGGAAGATGCCGCCGACGAGAATCAGATTTTGGCGAGTAGCTGTCATTCGCGGGGGAGGTGGGCCATGACGCTGGTAGAGACGCCGCCATCCACCACCAACTCATGGCCGGAGATGTATTTCGCGCCCTCGGAGTCGAGGAAGAGCACGGCTTCCGCAATGTCCCCAGCCTCGCCGAGGCATCGCAGCGGCACGCCGCCGCCCCTCATTGCACGGACTTGGGGGTTCTCAAAAATCGGTTTGGACATGCCTGCGTCGATCATGCCGGGCGCGATGGCGTTTACGCGAATTCCTCTGGGGCCCCATTCGATGGCCATGGCCTGGGTCATGTTGGCCATCGCTGCCTTGGTAGGGCCATATAGCCCGACACCTGGGGCGGGGTGAATGCCATTGATGGACGTAAAGTTGATGATATGGCCGGAGCCTCTCTCCATCATGGCTGGCGCGATCTCGCGGGCACAGAAGCAGCTCCCCAGCAGATTGACGTTGACCACGTCGATGTAGTCCTGCACTGACTGCGCTTCCATGGCGCCGAAGCGCACGACCCCGGCATTGTTCACGAGGAGATCGGGTGTCTCGCCGAAGGCCTCGAAGGCGGTTGCGATCTGTTCCGGGGAGGTAACGTCGGCCTCGATGCCCACCGCGTTGTGCATCTCGGATGCAGTCTGAGTGACGCGCTCGGCGCCCAAGTCGAAGATGCCGATGCGATAGCCGGCCTCACTCAGGCGACGCGCAACGTCGGCCCCCAATCCGGCGGCTCCGCCTGTAATCACTGCCGTTCTCATGTTGACCTCACTGCTTATGCGTTCTCATGACAGGGGTGACCGTTTATTTCTTTAATGGGTCCAGCGAGCACTCCCCAAGGGTAGTTGCGCTGTCTACATCGTTAACTGCTTCCTTGACCCATGGATTAAGGATTAAATCCCATAGACTGCACCAGCTCCTTGGTCAGGATGCGCTCCGAATACTCGCTCACCCGCCAGCCGGGTAGCTGCCACTCCTTGGGCAGGGGGGTGCTGGTGTCGACCAGTCTGCCGTCTTTGATGACGTGGCGGAATCGATCGGCGTCCCCCAGTTGGGTGATGTGGGTTTCGGGTTCGCCATCAAAAATCAGGATGTCGGCAAGATAATCGGGTTTGATGCAACCCAGTTCGCCTTCCAGCTTGAGCGCCCGCGCGCCTTGCTCGGTGGCGCTGTTGATCGCTTGTAAGGGCGTCATGCCCAGATCTTCGACAAAAACTTGTAGCTCGCGGTAGTGCCAGTCACCGTAGGGCGTCAGACTGAAGCCACTCTCGCTGCCAGTGGCGAGCGGTACGCCGGCGTCAAAGGCCGCACGCAGCGTCCCGACGCTCTCGGTAATTTCGGCGCGAAAGACCTCCCGAAGGTTCTCATCGGAGCCGATTGCGGCGCCAAAGTCTGCCAAATTTGCCTGGAAGGTAAAGGTGGGTACCAACGGCACTCTGCGGTCGACAACCGCTTTCAATGCCTCGTCATCCATGTAAGTGGCGTGCAGGATCATGTCGAAGCCCGCGATGGCGGCATCTCGCGTGCTGGTGGCGTTGCGACAGTGCCCGACCACCGGGATACCAAATTGGTGTGCGGTGTCACAGACGAGCTTCAGTTCGTCCAGCGTCCAGGTAGAGATTTCGCCCCCTTCCTTGCCGGGTCGAATCGGCAGGCCACTGACGTGTACTTTGATCCAGTCCACTCCCATTTTGATCTGCTTGTGGATCTCTTTAACAATTTCATCGGGCGTGTGCACGATCCGCGCATAGCCCCGTGTACCCTCGTCAGGCAACAGCCGCGCTGCTGTGCCGCCCACGCAGTTGATCAGGACATTGCCGCCGGTCGTCATTCTTGGTCCTTCAATAACGCCGCCCTCGATCGCATCGCGGAGATCTACCCCAACATCGAACACGCAGTCCGCATCAAAGAAGCTGGTGAACCCGGCACGAAGCACCTTCTGTGCATTGACCCCGGCAACGAGGGCAGCCAGGCCGTAGCGGCGGTGAAAGAAAAGCTCATCATTGCTGTTGGGGTGGTCAAAACTGATGTGACAGTGGCTGTCGATCATGCCGGGCATCACGCGACATCCCGATGCGTCGATTTTTTCGACTGCCGCATCGGCGGGGGCGCTGGCGGCCGCGTCGGCGCCGACGGCCAAGATGCGTTGGCCGCTGATCAGCACATCGCCGGTGAAAGGGTCGGACCCTGTCCCATCGATAATGAGTCCATTTTTAATCAGGGTGTAAGCGTCACTCATAGTGGCTGCTCCTTGATGAGCCCGTTCGGATGGAAGTCGGCGTGGGAAGTTTTATTGAGCGCAATAAAGCGCATCAACGCATCTCCTTGCTCGAGCGTGTGCCGGCGAATTTCTTCGCGGGCGGCTTCGGCGTCGCCTGCAAAGATAGCGGAAATAATGGCGTCGTGATCGGTTTGGTTTCTCTGCAGCCGACCCGGCGCAACCACCTGAAAGCGACGGTAGGGGAGAACCCGCAATGCGAGCCACTCGGTGGTGTCGATCAGCGCCGTGTTGTGACAGCCGCGAACGATCTGCTGGTGGAAGGCAAAGCCAAGATCGGCGTACTCGTTAGGGTCGCCGCCATTGCCAAGGTTCTCGGCAGCGGCCTCGTGAATGTCCTTTAGCGCGCCCTTTTCGGCTTCTGACATGCGCGAAGTACTCAAGAAAACGGCGGCGCCTTCAAGCTCAGCCAGCGCTTCAAACAGTTCTAGCATGGTGCTGGGATCCAGTTGGGCGACGACCGCGCGCTTGTGCGCGCGTTTGGTAATCAGCCCAGCTTGCGCAAGCTGAGTGATGGCCTCCCTGACCGGGGTTCGTGACACACCGAATCGACTGGCTAGGCGACCCTCCTCGAGGGCGTCCCCTGGCGCCAATTGACCGCCGAAAATCTCGCGTTCAATGGCGAGGCGCACGGTGTCGGCCTGTGTCAGGTCACGATCGGTCATGCCGCAGCTCCAGTGGTGGCGGGCCCCCGATCAATGAGTAATGGGTAGCTACCCCAATTGGGTCGTTCGGTATTAGCGTCAGCTACTGGCGGATTGGCGGGGTCCGGCCGAGCGTCGCGCTGCATGAGGTTTTTTAACAAATTGGTCAGCGTGCCGAGGTGGGGCGCCTCACCTTCAGCTTTGGCATCGCCCAGACCGCCGGCAATGTCGCGCCCAAAACACGTGTGAATGCCGATACCGAAGCTCAGGCCAAAGGGCGGTATACGCTCCGCCACCGCTCGGTGAGGATTGAACTGCTCGGCATCCTCACCAAACAGCGGCGCCTCCAGATTGGCTGACATTAGATCGATCACCACGCTGTCACCCTCGGCGACATCGGTGCCGTCGGGCAGCGAAAAGGCTTCGGCCGCAGTACGCCAAGCGACCGGGCTGGCAGGGTGCAGTCGCAAGCTCTCATGGACGCAGCGTTGGAGAAAGTGATCGTCGACCATGAGCCTATCGCGGTCATCTGGATGATGGCGACACCACTCATTGATTTCATGGAAGCTATGAGTCAGCGCATTGGCTGAGCTGTGCGAGCCTGCCTGCATGAAGAAAGCGACCTCGCGCAGGATCATGTCGTCATCCAAGTCCTGGTCGGCGCGATTGGCGAGAAGTACGGTGAGGATATCTCTGGGCACTTCGTCCTCAGTCAGACTGCCTTCGCCGAGTTGTTGGAGTAGCGCCTCTCTACGAGATCTGGAAGGGCACAGAAATTGCTCATTGAATTGTGCCAGTGCCGCGGCGACCTCCTCGCGTACGGTGTTCTTGTTCCGGGTGGAATGAAAGAGCGTGGCTCCCTCGCTGAACTTGCGTGTTAAGGCCACCAGAGCGTCTGTCTCTGATTCGGAGTCCTCGGGTCGGTCAATGCCGGCAATGTCCGCACTGAGGTTGATGTTGACCCTGAAACCAAACTCGGGGAGATCTAGGTTTCCGCGAGCGAGGTAGGGCGCCAAAGTGCGCTTCAATGTGGTGGGGTAGACCTCGCGCTCGTAGTAGCGCGCGAAGTCCCGGCGGAACAGCTTCCACTCGATGGCACGACGGCAGGTATGGGCCTCGCCGTGAAGCGTTAACAACACACGCTCCATCAGCACATCGCACTCACTGTACATGGACTGGACAAGGCGCCGGTCGCATAGTGCCTGATGGGCATTCTGGTAGCCGCTTACGCGGGCGGGCGCATTCATGGAATCAGAAAAGCACCGGATAAATAGCCCAGACATCGCGCTCCGAGGCTTCGATTTTTTGCGGCGCCTGATCCGGGTTTGGCCGCATGCCGCGCTCAATCAGTTCCTTAATGATCAACGTGATTGTGCCGAACTGGTGGTTATCGGGCTTGGGTGACTCTCCATCTCTCAGCACGGTGCCCGCGACGAGGTTCATACCGAGACAGACATGCATGCCGCCACCGAAGGACATACCCGCGGGGCTGATGCGGCCCTGAACGGCACGCAATGGATTAAATTCGGCCGCATCTTCACCAAAAACACTGGTATCTCGGTTGGCGGTCTGCAGGTCGACGACGACTTTGTCGCCCTGCGGAACCACGCGCCCGTCAGCGAGGGTGATCTCGGTCTCCGCGCGCCGCCAGGCCTCGGGACTGGAGGGGTGTAGTCGCATGCTCTCTAATACAAAGCGCTGAAGCTGGTGTGTATCGGCAACGACTTCAACCGGTGTTTGGCCCTGATGTTCGCACCAGTTAAAGAGTTCGTTGGTCGCGTGGACCAGTGTGTGGACGGAGGTATGGGATGCCGCCAGATAGAAGAAAGCGACCTCCCTCACCATCAGCTCGTCCGGCATGGACAGCTCGGCATCATGCATCAGCAGAATGGTGAGAATGTCCCTCGGCAAGTCCTCTTCGCTCAGGGTGCCAGCGCGGTATTGCTCCAGCAGCGCCAGACGCCTGGTTCGAGATGGCAGGAAGAAGCGCTCCCGGAATTCGTCAATCGCCTCACGGATTTCCTGAAAGATGGGTTCCCTATCGCCCTTGAACTGGCCGATGGTCGCGGCTTGACCCAGTTGAATCAGCAGCCGGTGCTGGGCGTCCGCTTCCTCGACGGTACCGTCTATGCGGTCGATGCCTGCGAAGGACAGTGAGAGGTGAACCATGATGCGGTAACCCAGCTCCTTCAAGTCCAGAGACGATTCGGTGAGGAACTGGTCCAGTGTCTCGCTGAGTAAACCTGGGAATACCTCGTTTTCATATACGCGAAAAAAGTTCTTGCGGAACAGCTGACTTTCGATGGAGCGTCGCTGTCGGTGCTCGTCACCGTGCAGGGTCACCAGCACTTTATCCATCAGGATCTTGCCCTCGTCATACAGCGATTGTTTAAGGTCAGTGATCCTCAGTGCATGTTCGACATCGTGATAAGCGCTGACGCGGTGAATTTCCATGGTGGTTCTTCCTCCAAGTGCGAGGCCTGACGGGGCGAGAGCAGGCCACAGATTTCTCAGTGTATGCAATACCGCAAAAAGTGTACACACTTTATCAGGGTCACTTTAGCCCTTTGATGAAGCTCCGTCGCGGCTTGTCAGGGGTCAGAAAGCGCGGGGGGGCCGCCGGCTCTTTATCAAAGCCCTCGGCGGTGTCATATTGTCCGCACAGGCGCAGGAATTGAGGAAGGGCCATGAAACTGACGGTGAATGGTAATGATGTCGAGGTGACCAGTGAGGCTGATACCCCTTTACTGTGGGTGCTGCGAGACGAACTGAATCTTGTGGGTACCAAGTTTGGATGTGGTATCGCCCAATGCGGCGCCTGCACCGTGCATTTGGACGGAGTAGCGATTCGGTCTTGTGTGACGCCCGTGGCGGCGGTCGCGAACAAGGACATTGAAACTATTGAGGGGCAGTCGACTGAGGCGGGCCTCTCACCAGTACAGCAAGCGTGGCTGGAAACCGACGTCGCTCAATGTGGATACTGTCAATCAGGGCAAATCATGGCGGCCACGGCGCTGCTGGCCCGAAACCCTAACCCCAGCGACCCCGAGATCGATGCTGCAATGGCGGGCAATATTTGCCGTTGCGGTACCTACCCGCGCATTCGCAAAGCGGTGCACCTCGCGGCTGCGTTGATGGCAGAGGAGCAGAGCGCATGAGCGAGACCCTGACGCCGCGCTCGCTGAGCCGCAGACGTTTTGTGCAGAGTAGCGGCGCGTTGCTCTTTGCCGCGCAGTGCCCGGTGGGCTTGTCTCGCAAGGTCTATGCGGGTGGCACCGGCGCCATGATGAATAG
>CAJXDE010000080.1 GCA_913052635.1 uncultured Halieaceae bacterium | reverse complement strand
CACCGGATGCCTCAACGAACTGCACGGCATCGGCGGTGGTGATGTGCTCGAACACAATCCGGAGCGCGGGGAACGCGCCGACGATGGACGTGAGCGCGGAGTCGATGAACGCCTTTTCGCGATCAAATATATCCACATGATGATCGGTCACTTCACCGTGTATCAGCAGTGGCACATCATGCTGTTCCATCGCCTCGAAAACGGGATACAGTGCCTCGATCCCCGTGACGCCGGCATCTGAGTTGGTGGTCGCGCCTGCGGGATACAGCTTGATGCCCTGCACATAGGGGGACTCGGCCGCCTCTGCCACCAGCTCGGGGGTGGTAGCGTCGGTGAGATACAGGACCATCAGCGGGTCGAAGTCCCCGCCTTCGGGCACATTAGCCAAAATGCGCTCCCGGTAACTCAGTGCATCGGAGACGCTTAAAACGGGCGGCGTAAGGTTGGGCATCACGATGGCGCGGCCCGCCCAACGGGCCACATCAGGCACTGTCGTGGCGAGGGCAGCTCCGTCCCGGAGGTGGATGTGCCAGTCATCCGGTAATGTCAGCGCTAACGAGGTCATGATCAAAGGTACCCGCTCGGGTCGGCCAGTGTAGCAGAGGTCGCCCGCCCGTAGCCCTCGTAGTGGCTTGTGTGGCGCGTAGCCAGTCGCGGACGTACACTACGCTCCCGATTTTTTTAGGCATGGTTATGGCAACGGCGAAAAAGGTTGTGCTGGCGTACTCTGGGGGTCTAGATACCTCGGTGATCGTGCGCTGGTTGCAGGAAACCTATCAGTGCGAAGTGGTGACGTTCACCGCGGACATTGGCCAGGGCGAGGAAGTTGAGCTCGCCCGCGCCAAGGCGCAGGCACTGGGTGTGGAGGAGATTTACATCGAAGATCTCCGGGAATCCTTTGTGCGCGACTTCGTGTTTCCCATGTTTCGCGCCAACACCGTGTATGAGGGTGAGTACCTGCTGGGCACCTCCATTGCGCGGCCGCTAATCGCACAGCGATTGGTCGAGATTGCCAACGAGACCGGTGCCGACGCCATCGCCCACGGTGCAACCGGTAAAGGGAACGATCAGGTGCGCTTTGAGCTGGGCGCCTATGCTCTGAGCCCGGGTATTCAGGTGATTGCGCCGTGGCGTGAGTGGGACCTGAACTCCCGTGAGGCGCTCATGGCCTATTGTGAGCAGCACGATATCCCCGTGGATTTTGCCAAGGCACAAAAGAAATCCCCTTACTCCATGGACGCCAACCTACTGCATATCTCCTATGAGGGCGATGTGCTTGAAGATCCCTGGATCCCGCCCGAGGAAGATATGTGGCGCTGGACGGTGAGCCCTGAAGCCGCGCCCGATCAGGCGGAGGAGTTGATTCTGACCTTTGAGCACGGCGACGTGGTGGCTATCGACGGTGAGGTGCTGACCGCCGCGGAGATACTGGCAAAGTTGAACGAGCGGGGCGGGGCTAACGGCATTGGTCGCGCCGATATCGTCGAGAACCGCTACGTGGGGATGAAATCCCGCGGCTGCTACGAGACGCCAGGAGGCGGCATTCTGCTGCGAGCGCATCGCGCTATCGAATCCATCACGCTGGATAGAGAAGTGGCGCATTTGAAAGACGAGCTCATGCCGCGCTACGCTAAGCTGATTTACAACGGCTACTGGTGGTCCCCCGAGCGCGAGGCACTGCAGGCCGCCATCGACCAGACACAGACCATGGTGAACGGTGATGTACGGGTGTCGCTATACAAAGGCAACATCACTGTCACCGGCCGGCGATCCAGTGATTCGCTGTTTGACGAGAGCATTGCCACGTTTGAAGAAGATGGCGGCGCCTATGACCAAGCCGATGCCGAGGGTTTCATTAAACTCAATGCGTTGCGTTTGCGTATAGCCGCCACCAAAGGCCGCCAGAATCAGTAGTTAAAGAGCCGTAGGCAATGATTCTGTGTGGGCGCTACCAAACCTGCGCGCACCAGACGCTGGTCCTTTGAAAAGGGTGTAAAGTGGGGCGTCATCACCGGGTCCTATGCCGCTGTGATCCTGTTGGCTGGGCAAGCTGTGTTTTTGGCTTTGCTCTGCACAGTTGCCGGCAGGGACGGGTAAGGAAAAGGTTATGAATTCGACGGTTGATATCCCCCCAGTGCAAGAAATGGACGCAGAGGCGTTCGACGTCATCATTATCGGCGCGGGCCTTTCCGGTATTGGCACTGCGGTGCGACTCCAGCGCGATTGCCCCGATCGCGACTTCATCCTGTTGGAGCGACGCGACGCGATTGGCGGCACCTGGGACCTGTTTCGCTATCCGGGTATTCGCTCTGACAGTGACATGCATACCCTGGGATACGATTTCAAACCTTGGGAAGCGGAAAAAAGCATCGCCGACGGTCCCTCGATTCTGAGCTACGTCAACGAGACCGCGGATGAGCACCGCATCCGCGACCGAATCCGTTTTGGTCAGAAGCTCGTCGGCGCTGACTGGTGCAGCGATCGCGGTCAGTGGCAATTGACAGTCGACACGCCAGAGGGTGTCCGGCGCTACCGCTGCGGCTTCCTGATGATGTGTGCGGGTTACTACAGCTATGACCAGGCCTATGAGCCCGAGTTTGAGGGCAAAGCGGCCTTCGAAGGGGAATGGGTCCATCCCCAGTTTTGGCCGGACAGTCTCGATCATGCGGATAAAAAAGTCGTGGTGATCGGTTCAGGCGCCACGGCAATGACGTTGGTGCCCAATATGTCACGGCAGGCCACGCACGTCACGATGTTGCAGCGGTCCCCGACTTATGTGATTTCCAGGCCTTCTATCGACGGCCTCGCCAATTGGTTGCGTAGCGTTTTACCTCCCAAGTTGGCCTATGACCTCGTCCGATGGCGCAACACGATCTGGCAACAGTGGATGTACAAGCTGACTCGCGTCGCTCCCGGGGTGGTTAAGCGTTCGTTACTGAAGAAAGTGCGGGCAGAAATCGGTGAGTTGGTTGATGTGGAGAAGCATTTCACCCCGCGCTACAACCCCTGGGATCAGCGTCTGTGTCTGGTGCCGGATGACGATCTGTTCAGGGCGATTCAGTCAGGCAAGGCCTCGGTGGTGACCGATCACATTGAGAAGATCACGGAAAGCGGTGTGCAGTTGGTCTCCGGTGCGCATCTGGAGGCCGACATCATTGTCTGTGCCACGGGGCTGGAATTGGTCGTGCTCGGCGGGGCTGAATTTACCCTCGACGGCGAAGCGATCGACTTTGCCAACGAGTGGACCTACAAGGGCATGATGTGTTCCAACATTCCCAATATGGTGCACACCTTCGGTTATATCAACGCGTCCTGGACGCTGCGTGCGGATTTGATCGCGACCTGGGTCTGTCGTTTGCTGAACCACCTGCGCACGACAGGTATGACCACGGCAACGCCGCGCATTGCGGATGAGCTGGCCGACTCCATGAGCCAACGTTTCTGGATTGATGATTTCTCTGCCGGTTACATGCAGCGGGTGATGCACCGCTTCCCCAAACAGGGCGATCAGATGCCCTGGATGAACCCGCAGAACTACCGCAAGGATCGCAAAATGTTCCGCGATGACCTGCTTCAGGATGATGAATTGGTGTTGGAACGGGCGGGTGTGGTGGCCGAGGCGGCAGTGCTTCAGGAGGCCAGCTAGTCATCCATGACCGCGCCCGGGCTGCAGGAGAGCAGCATTTATTGTCCTTACTGCGGCGAGTCGATAGAGGTGCTGTTGAACCCTGAAGATGTGGGTGCGGAGTACATCGAAGATTGCCAGGTGTGCTGCCGGCCGATTGAGTTTTTTCTGCGCGAGGATGCGGGGGGATGGCTGGAGGCCGAGGTCCGATCCGACGTCGAGTAGCGCGTCCCGCAATGTTTTAAACGTCTCATGTGATGTGTCAGTGTCGCGTTCAGCACGCGTGCGCTGGACTGCTGTCAATGAAAGTCCCGGGATTGCACCGCCAAGGCGCTCAAGTGGTCGCTGCAGTCCTCCAGCGTGCCGGCAATCACATGCGTCACGCCGTCGCGAGATTCTACCGTCCCTTTGACTAACAGTAACTGCGCGGTCATCAGGCTTTGTCGGTAGCGCTCCTGAATCGCTGGCCAGACAATCACGTTGATATTGCCCGTTTCATCCTCCAGGGTCAGAAACACCACGCCTGAAGCGGTGCCCGGGCGTTGTCGACAGGTAACCAATCCAGCTACCCGCACAAAGCGGTGATTACCCAGCGTTTCAAGCTCCGTTTGCCGCCGACAGCGATCAAAGGGGCGTTGGTGGCGCAGCAAGGACAGGGGATGTGACCTGAGAGTCAGCCCGGTACTTTGATAATCGGCGATGACGTCCTCGGGAAGCGTAGGCGCTGCCGTGACGGCCGCATCATCCTGAGAACGCTGTGCTGCACTGTCATAAGACAGTAACGGGCGATGCGCTTCCAGCGCCATGGTTTGCCAGTGGGATTGATAGCGATTGCCACTGATACCCGAGAGGGCATCAGCGGCGGCGAGCGCTTCCATATCGCCGCGATCGAGGCAGGCGCGTTGGCGCAAGTCAGCAACGTTGACAAAGGGGCGCTGACGCTGTGCGGTGTGAATGCGTTGACCTGCCGCCTCACTGAGTCCCTTGATTAGCCTCAATCCCAGCCTGATGGGTGGCTCCTGCTGGTTCGTTGAGGACAGGATTTGGTGATCCCAACTGCTGTGATTCACATCGACGGGCAAGACCATGATGTGATGCCGCCGCGCATCCTGTATCAGTTGTGATGGCGAATAAAAGCCCATGGGTTGACTGTTGAGTAGCCCGACATAGAACGCCGCAGGGTGGTGGCACTTGAGCCAGGCAGAGACATAGGCGAGCAGGGCAAAGCTTGCCGAGTGCGACTCCGGGAAGCCATAACCGCCAAATCCTTTGATCTGATTGAACAGCCGGTCTGCAAAGTCCGCGGTGTAGCCCTTGCTGAGCATGCCTTGCTTGAGCTTATGCTCGAAGGTGAGGAGCTTGCTGTTCTTGCCCCAGTTACTGATCGCGCGCCTCAGAGCGTCGGCTTCCCCCCCGGTGAATCCTGCAGCCACCATGGCCAGACGAATCACCTGTTCCTGGAATATCGGCACGCCCAGTGTGCGCGACAGGACTGATTCAATGTCCTTGTTGGGGTAGCTGATGGCCTCCAGTCCGGCTTTGCGGCGCAGGTAGGGATGCACCATATCGCCCTGAATCGGGCCGGGCCGAACGATGGCAATCTCGATCACCAGATCGTAAAAACAGGCGGGTTTCAGTCGCGGCAGCATCGACATTTGCGCGCGCGACTCGATCTGAAAGACACCCAGAGAGTCGGCCTTTTGCAGCATTCTGTAGGTGGCGGCATCTTCTTTGGGAATATCCTGTATGCGGCGAATATCAGGACGATCCCGGCTGATCATGTCGAGGCTTTTGCGGATGGCTGACAGCATCCCGAGGGCGAGAATATCGACCTTCAGTAGCCCCAATGCCTCGATATCTTCTTTATCCCATTGGATAACCGTACGGTCGGGCATGCTGGCATTTTCCACGGGTACCAGATTCGAAATCGGCCCACGGCTGATGACAAATCCCCCCACATGCTGGGAGAGATGGCGCGGGAAGCCCAAAATTTCCTGAACCCTCGCCATAAAGTGTTCTGCCAGTTGCCCGGAGCGTGCCAGGCCCTGTTGCTGAAAACGATCGGTCAGTTCTCGCTCCCGATTCCACCAGGCCAGAGAGCTCGCCAGTTCATCGATAAAGCTGGCATCAAATCCCATCGCTTTGCCGACATCGCGCACCGCACTGCGTGACCGGTAGGTGATTACCGTTGCGGCCAGCGCCGCGCGGCGGCGACTGTACTTTTCATAGATGTACTGAATCACTTCCTCGCGCCGTTCATGCTCAAAGTCCACGTCAATATCAGGTGGCTCATCCCGCTCCCGCGAGATGAATCGCTCGAACAGCAGTGAGACCTGCTCCGGAGAGACTTCGGTGATGTGCAGGCAGTAGCAAACGACGGAGTTGGCAGCAGAGCCTCTGCCCTGACAGAGGATATGGCGTGACTTGGCAAACTGGACAATGTCGTAAACGGTCAAAAAGTAGTACTCGTACGACAGCTCGGTAATCAGATCGAGCTCCTGATGGATGCGCGTCTGGATGGCCTCCGGCACGCCGTCTGGCCAGCGCAATCTGGCCCCGGCCGCGACTTCCTGTCGCAGATAACTGTTGGCATTGTGATGTGACGGTACGACCTCTTCCGGATACTCATAGCGCAGCTCATCAAGGCTGAACTGGCAGCGGTCAGCGATATGACGCGTCTCGCCGATGAGGGTTTCGGGGTAGAGCGAGTGCAAGGTATCCAGTGTGCGCAGGTGCTGCTGGCTGTTGATCAGCCGGCGGTGTCCCAGTTGCTGTACCGGAGTCTGTAGTCTGATCGCCGTCAGCACATCATGTAGCGCCTTGCGTTTGGCACTGTGCATTTGCACCTCGCCACAGGCGACCATCGGTACCTGAAGGTTTTGTGCCATGTGATAGCGGTGTTTGAAGCGGCGCCATTCGTCGTTCCCCAGCAGCCTGCTGATGCCGATCCAGACCCGCCCTTTGCACCGCCTTGCCAGCTGCTGCAGATGAACGGTCTGATTGTCGGTGTCATCCGGCAACAGGATGAGCAGGCAACGTTTGAGGTGAAAGATCACGTCGCGCAGATGCACACGGTATTCACCTTTGCCGCTGCGGCGGCGCGCGCGACTGATGAGCCCCGAGAGTTCCCCATACGCCTCGCGGCTGGGGACCAGTGCGACCAGACGAATACCTTCTGTCAGGGTGAATTCGCTACCCACAATCAGCTTAAGTCCCCGCTCTTTGGCGGCGACGTGTGCTTTAACAACCCCTGCCAGCGAGCACTCGTCGGTAATGGCCAGAGCGTGATAACCGCAACCGGCTGCGCGGCTGACGAGTTCCTCGGGTGCCGAGGCGCCGCGCAAAAAGCTGTAGTGGGTCAGGCAATGAAGTTCGGCGTACACAATAATTACTGTATAAATAAACAGTATTCTAGCGGTGTGCGGGCTGCCCTGAAAAGCGTTGCGGTGAAATAGCGTAGACTGTTTTTCATGGTAGCTGCTGACGGGGCGAAGGCCGTCTCATTTTTTCGGTCTCAAGCTCCGGAGTAGCCAGCAAAGGGTGAGCAGACACAGGAGTGCAGCATGAAAGTGATTGACCGACGCCGTGGCCAATATGCCCTGATTGGCATGCTCTCTTTATGGTTACTGGCGTGTACCGGGGTGCCCGAAGGGGTTGATCCTGTTACCGAGTTTGATCAAAACCGGTATCTCGGTACCTGGTACGAAATTGCCCGGCTGGACCACAGTTTTGAGCATGGTCTGAGCGAAGTCAGCGCAACTTATGACGTGAACCCTGACGGCAGCATTTCGGTGCTGAATCGCGGATTTGATCAGGAGGAAGGCGATTGGCGCGAGGCGCAAGGCGTCGCGCGCTTTGTGCAATCTCCCGACATCGCGCACCTGAAAGTGTCGTTCTTTGGCCCCTTCTATGGCAGCTACGTGGTCTTTGAGCTGGGGGAGGACTACGACTACGCCTTTGTCTCAGGTTTCAACCGCAGTTATTTATGGTTTCTCGCGCGAACGCCCCAGGTCAACGAAGCGTTGCGAGCGCAATTTTTGCAGCGCATCACCGAGCTGGGGTTCGACCCGGCTGAACTCATCTGGCTGGATACTGCCTCTGAGGCGGTAGCGAACCGATAGCGGGCTGATCGCCAGCCCGTAACAGAAGGTCGTGACGGAAGTCTCTGAAGCCAGCACCGTCGGCAGCATGTGACAGTAAGGTGCGCCGGCGTCAGGCAAAAAGCCCATGTAGATACCAGCGGCGATTGTGCCGGTCCTGATAGATCCAGACGGGTTGTTTCTGGGGTGTCTGGGCGATGTAGTAATCCCGGCTGACAGGGGTGGTCCACCACTGGTCCTCAATCCGCTCCGGGCCATGGAGGACATCGAGCGGTCCATTCCAGTACAGCCGCTCGGTATCCTGATGAATCGGCTGTGGCGTCGGTAACAACCAGAATGGGCGCTGCCCCAAAGCATCGCTGTCGCGGTCTTCCCGGGTGCTCAGCGTATGCGTCTCGAAGACGGCATTTTCCGGAAGGTGCTCATACCGGAAATCCAGATAGCCGACAGCCTGTAATCCCAGTCTGCTGCGCAGGCGGTCCACCAGTTCATGTCGCGATGCGGTCGTGACTCCGGTATGAAATAAATCCTGCGGCGCGACAGCCGCCTCCTGAAGTTGATCGACGACCAGCGAGATCCCTTCGATATTCTCGGGCAGTGACCACGTGTCCAGTTGTAAACAAGACAGCTCGAACCAGAGCTTCGCATTGTGTTGAGCGACGTCGGAAAATACTTTGAACGCAGTGGCCTCTGGCTGTGAATCTTGCGGTGACGCGGACCGGCCAGCTTGCGTTTGGTGTGCTGGAGGCGGTGTCTGTATTAAGTGTTGTGGTCGTAAATAGCGCCACTCAATGGCGGCAGTGCCGAGTTGTGTGTTCCGCAAAAATTGACAGAAGTGGGCCAGCAAGCGCTGCATGGCGGGGTGCAGTTCCTGCCGGTTCTGGATGTCAAAGCCGAACCACAGCGTGTCCTCAAAGCGCTCGGGTGGCTGATAAGTCACAGCCGGTTCCTGTTGCCGGCCTTGCAGCTGATTGAGCCAGTTCACAAAGGGTTCACCGCACCGTTTGCCGAGCGCGGGGAGCGGGATATCGAGTAACTGTCCGAATCGCTGTATGCCGGAGCGCTCAAGCCGTTTGATGATGTTGGAGAAGTCAGCCTGAATCAGCTGTAGCGGTAGGGGTGCCAAGCGTTCTGTGAGGGGTCGTTCGGGATGACGGGCGCTATCGCCCTCGACATGGCTCAGTAGCCAGGCGGCATCACGGGTTTCGGCGACGCCTACGCTCACAGTCAGCCCACGCAGGCTCATTTCCGTATCGACCCGTTCCAAAAGCGGCCCAAGTCCCTGATGCAGGCGCAGACAGCTGCCGATTTCGATGGTCAGGGCATTGTCGCGCCAGCGCTCTAGATGCGGTGATAAACCATAGGCCCAGATGGTGAGCTGCTCGAGCAGGGCATCTTCTGATTCCGGATCGCGTTCCAGTGAGCGGTGCTTGTTGTGAGCAAGTAGCGCCTGTGCCGTACTGACTGTCTGTGTCGGCATCACGCCGGCGAGGCTGGCCGATTCGTCACAGACCAGTACGCGTCGCTGGGCGACAACAATCGTTGCGGTATCGCTCGCATAGCCATGCTGTTTCAGCAGGGCTTCCAGCGGCAATAAATCAAAACGAAGACAGAGCCAGAGCGACATCACGCCATAATACTGTATTTTTATACAGTATTATGGCGTCCATGCACCCCCCGTTTGGGAGTATCCCCGAGGCGGATGAATTCTGTGACAATACGCCGCCCTGGCGGCCCTCAAAACCCGTCACTTTATCGGTCTCGTTTTGTGAGGCTCATCTCTCTTTGTGAGGAAAGTTCCCATGTTCCGTTTGTATCAAGGAAGGTTGCAATCGCTTGTAATTAGAACTGGCTCTGCCTATCGCGCACTGTGGCTGCTCGTAGCGGTGCTATTGGTGTCCTGCGGCAAGACCTCAGACGAAGCCGCGTCGCCGGTTGTTAACGCGCCGCCGATATCCGCCGAGCAGCAGCGACTGGAGGATTTTTTTGCGGCGACCTGGGAAGCTGATCTGGCCCGATACCCGGCCAGCGCCAGTTACCTCGGCATCAAAGATCAACAGGACCAGTGGAACGATGTGTCCGAATCCTTCCAACTTGAGTCACTCGAGTTGGCCCGGGAACGTCTGGCGTTTCTCGAAGGTATCGACACCAGTCAACTGTCACCCGCGCGACAGCTTTCCTACCGGCTCTATCGCCTCGACCTGGAGCGCACGCTGGCTGGCGCCGCATTCCGGCACCATCGTTATGTGATCCATCAGT
>CAJXDE010000079.1 GCA_913052635.1 uncultured Halieaceae bacterium | reverse complement strand
CATCTCGATCACGATCAACCGGCCGTTTTCCGGGTTCACCGCGAACTGGACGTTCGATCCGCCCGTCTCCACGCCGATCTCGCGCAGCACCGCGATGCTGGCGGACCGCATGATCTGGTATTCCTTGTCGGTCAGCGTCAGCGCGGGTGCGACGGTGATCGAATCGCCGGTGTGGACGCCCATCGGATCGACATTCTCGATCGAGCAGATGATGATGCAGTTATCCGCCCGGTCGCGGACCACCTCCATCTCGTATTCCTTCCACCCGAGCAGCGATTCCTCGATCAGAACCTCGGCGGTGGGCGACGCGTCGAGCCCTTCGCGCACGATCCGCTCGAACTCGGCCTTGTTGTAGGCGATCCCGCCGCCCGTCCCACCGAGCGTAAAGCTAGGGCGGATGATCGCGGGGAGCCCGGTGCGTTCGAGCACCTCGAACGCCTGGTCGATGCTCCTGGCGACGCCGCTGGCCGCGCTTTCGAGCCCGATCTTGTCCATCGCCTCGCGGAAGCGCTGGCGGTTTTCGGCCTTGTCGATGGCATCGGCATTGGCGCCGATCATGGTGACGCCGAACTTTTCGAGCACGCCTTGGTTCGCCAGGTCGAGCGCGCAGTTCAATGCGGTTTGACCACCCATGGTGGGCAACACGGCATCGGGGCGCTCTTTTTCGATAATGCGCTCAACAACCTGCCAAGTGATGGGTTCGATGTAGGTGACATCGGCCATTTCCGGGTCGGTCATGATAGTGGCCGGGTTGCTGTTGACCAGCACCACTTTGTAGCCCTCTTCACGCAGGGCCTTGCAGGCTTGCGCACCCGAGTAGTCAAACTCGCAGGCCTGACCGATGACAATCGGTCCTGCGCCAAGAATCAGAATACTCTCGATGTCAGATCGACGCGGCACGCTTTAATACTCCTCACTCATTTTTTTGTTCGCTCCATCGCCGCGATGAAGGGCCTAAAGAGATTGGCCGCGTCGTGAGGTCCTGGACTAGCCTCGGGATGGCCTTGAAAGCTATAGGCCGGGGCATCCTTGCGCGCGATCCCCTGAAGCGTGCCATCGAACAAGGATCGATGGGTCACCTCGAGTGTGTCAGGCAGATCCTGCTCGGAGACGGTGAAGCCATGGTTCTGACTGGTCACCACCACGGTCTTGTCGCTGAGGTTCTGCACGGGGTGATTGGCGCCGTGATGGCCAAATTTCATCTTCTCGGTGCGGGCCCCGCTGGCCAGCGCCAGAATTTGGTGCCCCAGACAAATCCCAAACAGTGGGACCTTGCGATCCATCACTTCGCGCGCGAGGGCGATCGCATACTCGCAGGGCTCGGGATCTCCCGGTCCGTTGGAAAAAAATACGCCGTCGGGCGCGTGGGCCATGACCTCGTCAATCGTCGACTGGGCGGGCATCACTGTCACAGTGCAACCCAGATCCACCAGAATGCGCAAAATGTTGCGCTTCACACCAAAGTCCAACGCAACCACCGAAAACGCTGGCGCGCGCTGGTCAGGTGCCTCTCCCGCGGTGGCGGGCAGTTGCCAGGTGCCCTCTGTCCAATCATAGGGCTCCGAAGTTGTCACAACCTTGGCAAGATCCATACCCTTGAGTCCGGCGAACGCCCTCGCATGCTCCAACGCCTGCGTCTCATAAACCTCAGCGCCCGCGATGATGCAACCGCTCTGGGCGCCGCCGTCGCGAAGAATCCGCGTCAACTTCCGGGTATCGATGTCGGCAATTGCCACGGTATTACTGTCAGCCAGATAGTCCCTCAGGCTCTGTTCGGAGCGAAAATTCGAAGCCAAAAGCGGCAGATCCCGTATAATCAATCCCGCCGCCTGTATCCCGGTGGATTCCTCATCCTCGCTGGTGACGCCAGTGTTACCGATGTGCGGGTAGGTCAGGGTCACGATCTGTCGGCAGTAGGAGGGATCGGTCAGAATCTCCTGATATCCGGTCATCGCGGTATTGAAGACCACCTCACCCACTGTTGTGCCGGAAGCACCGATGGAGAGGCCGCGGAAAATCGTGCCATCTTCCAGTGCGAGGACAGCGGGTTGAGACAAACGGACCTCCCAGTCGTTGTTGCCACGCGTGCCAAACGGGTGCACGAGTAAGCCGGGTCAAATTCACCCTGTGGTCGCAAATTGCGGACTTTTAGCGCGTGATGAGGTAGCAAATAACCCCGCGCGGGCTGGGATTGCAGTCTACGGCAAAGGGCTTGGCCTGTCTATTTTTTGCGGGCCATCCCACCCCTAGACGATGTCGGTTAAACTGCGCGCCCCTCCGCTAAGGAAACCACCTCATGTCATTGATAGAGCGCTACTTTGCGGGCAAGACCGCCGCCATCTCCGGCGCCGGAGACGGGATTGGCAGAGCGCTCAGTCAGCGACTGAATGCAGCCGGCTGCCACCTCTGGCTCTCTGACATCAACTCCGAAACGTTGGCTGAGACCTGTGCGTCGCTGGATGAGGCTCGCGGGCGGGTCACATCGCAGGTGGTGGACTGCGGCCAGCGAGACGCGCTGTTCTCATGGGCAGAGGCCGTCAACGCGGATACCAGTAGTCTCGATGCGCTGTTCAACAACGCCGGAGTCGGCTATGGCGCGCGATTCGCTGATTCCAGCGAAGAGAACTTTGAGTGGTTAATCGATATCAACTTCTGGGGGGTGGTCCATGCCACCAGAGCCTTTTTACCGCTGCTCACGCAGGCCGAGCGGGGACATCTCGTTAATTTGTCCTCCATTTTTGGCATGGTCGGCATCCCGACACAAAGCGCCTACAACGCGGCCAAATTTGCGGTGCGCGGTTTCAGCGAAGCGCTTCAGGCGGAGTACCTAGACTCGAATCTGTTTGTGTCGAGCGTTCATCCCGGTGGCGTACAAACCAATATTGCACGGTCTGCCCGCACCGACGGCGATAGAAACATGGCCGATGCAGATGAGCGGGACCTTCATTTCAGGCGTCTTGCCAAAACCACGCCGGAGCGCGCTGCGGACATCATCCTGCGCGGCACCGCCCGCGGTAAACGCCGGATCATGGTGGGCTGGGACGCTTGGCTGATACTACAGCTTACGAAAATTTTGCCGACCCGTTATCACTGGGTCACTGCCCGAGTCGCCGATGACTGATACCGTCGCCACTGGCTCGCTGGCGGGCACGGAGCGATTGGATCGTCAGTCTCTCTTACTGCTATTCATTGGTCTGTATGCAACAGCTATCGGGCAGGCTTTTGTCTACGCCATCTTGCCCCCTCTGGGTCGATCGGTGGGCCTCGATGAGATTCGCATCACCGCCATCATTTCCACATCAGCACTTGTCTTCACGCTGGTCGCACCCTTCTGGGGACGTTTCTCGGACCAGATTGGTCGCAAGCCTGTAATTCTCATCGGGCTCATGGGTTACTGCATTGGCTCTCTGTCTTTTGCGTTACTGTTTTCCCTTGCCGGGGATGGCGACATCACCGGCCTCACCCTCTTCATCAGCGCCCTGATCATCCGCTCGCTTCAGGCGGCAACTATGTCGGCCACCAACCCCGGCTGTACCGCCTATGCCGCAGATCACACCGTGGCACAGTTCCGCATTAAGACCCTGGCCCGACTCTCAAGCGCCCAAAGCATTGGCATGATAACTGGGCCGGTCATGGCGGGACTGTTTGCCGGCCTGGGGCTACTGGCGCCATTGGTGGTGGCGTCGATCTTGTCCGGATTAGCCGCGGCCATCATTGCTCTGAAACTCTCCGAGGGCGTGACACCGCGCGCCACTCAAACCCATCAACGTCGCCTTGGCTTCCTAGATCATCGCCTGCGTGTTTATCTGATCTCCGCTATCGGCGCCTTCACGGGCGTTGCCATGGTGCAACAGACGCTAGCCTTTCGATTACAGGATGCATTGAATCTCTCGGGCATCGAGACCGCTCAGTACACGGGATGGGCGATGATGGTGTCGGCTACCAGCATACTTTTTATGCAGGTCGCCATTGCCCAACGCTTTGCTGGGCCACCAATTCAACTAGTGCGCTGGGGTGGCGGCCTATCGTTAGTCGGTACCGTGATCATCAGTTCAATGGACGGCTGGGCAGTCGTGCTGACCAGCATGGCACTGATCGGCGCGGGTCTGGGGCTCCTCATGCCCGCGGTCGCCGCCGGCGCCTCGCTGGCTGTGGGTCCTGAAGAGCAGGGGGGGGTAGCAGGGTTGGTCAGCGCCTGCCCCGCCGCAGGATTCATCCTTGGCCCAATAAGCGGTGGCTTTCTCTACCAGCACTGTGAGCCAGCGGCGGGCTGGGGTGCAGTGTTGATTCTACTCATAGTCTTCGCGGCAACGCTGAGGCCCCGAAACAATCCTGTTTTATTGCAGGCGTAATCCTGAAGGTCAGTCAGCCGCAGGCAATGTCTCGATTGCGCGTCGAATCCCATCTGGAACCTGCGCTGAAAGACCTGACTCTCGATCGACAAAGGCATGGGTGAACGTGCCAGTAACGCAGCTTTGCTCCGCATCCGATGCAAACACGCCGACCTCCCAGCGCACGGACTTCTCGCCGATGCGGAGTACTTTGAGCCCCAGCGTCAGCGTCGCGGGATAACTGGCAGGGGAAAAATAGTCAGCGCTCGAGTGCACAACATAGCCCACGACGGTGTCGACGCCCGGGCGCAGGCCACCCTCCTCAATCAGGAACCGATTCACTACCGAGTCAAAGTAAGCGTAATAGGCGACATTATTGATGTGGCCATAGATATCGTTATCCGCCCAACGAGATTCGAGTGAATAAAAAATCGGATAGTCCGACCGAGCCGACGGCGTCGCACGATCGCTCACGCCGAGCCACTCCAAGCAGCGGTGTATAGCGCTAACGCGGCGGCTTCATCAACCTCGACCGGATTATTCACCAAAAGCCGTTGCTGCAGCATGGCGTCAGCGGCCAGCGTCGGCAGGTCGCTCTCCGGCACGTCAGCCGCCGACAGCGTCGTCGGCAGTGCGGCATCGGCAATGAGATCCTCAAACCAGCTGACAAAGCCCTTGAAGCCAGGCTTTACAGGCTCGGGTAACAACTGCGCCAGCTCCAGATAGCTCGCTTCGGCTGCCGGCGCATTGAAACGAAGCACGGCAGGCAGCATCAGCGCGTTACTTAGCCCATGGGGCATGTGGTAGTGCCCCCCCAAGGGGTAGGCCAGCGCGTGCACCGCAGCAACCGGCGCATTGGCAAAAGCCTGGCCTGCCAACGTGGCGCCAAGCAACATGGCTTCGCGAGCCACGACATCGTTGGGATGAGACAGCACGCGTCGCTGATTGGCACTCAGCAGGGTCAGCGCCTGCCTTGCGAGCATGTCTGACACCGGGTTCTTTTTGATCTTCGATGTATAGGCCTCAATCGCGTGCACCATGGCGTCGATGCCGGTCATGGCCGTCACTTGAGCAGGCAGCCCCAGCGTCAGTTCGGCATCGAGCACCGCGATATCAGGTAGCAATACAGGAGAGCTGATGCCCGCTTTGGTGGTCTCGCCCGTGGTGATGACCGCCACTGGCGTCACCTCGGACCCCGTGCCCGCGGTAGTGGGAATCAGAATAAGCGGCAATCGACCCCCGACAACCTGGTCTACACCGTATGCTTCTGCAAGCGTTTGGGTGCCCGCCGCCAGCAGGGCGATGGCTTTGGCAACATCCATGGAGCTGCCGCCGCCGAGTCCAACCACGCCATCCGCCTCGCCCGCTCGCAGCACCGATAGTGCGTCCAGTACCACCGACTCGGCAGGGTCAGCGGTCACATCGGAAAAGAGACCGACGTGCTCGCACCTCGCGGCCATGACTTCCTGCACGGGGGTGACCAAACCCAGTGTGAATAAGCCGGGATCCGTTACCAATAGCGGTCGCTTAATACCCAGCTGGGCGCAATAGGCACCCACCTCTCGCGCAGTGCCCAAGCCAACGCGAAGCTCTGGAGCGGTATTAAACCGGTAGCCGGTCATATCAGAAGGTGAGAATCACCTTGCCCTTGGCGCGGCGCTCCATCATTGCCGCGTAGGCATCCTCGTATTCTTCGATCGGAAACACATCGGTGATAACGGGCTTGATCTTGCCTGCCTCAAACCATTGCCACAGGGTGTCGATGTTAGCCAAATGCACCTCGGTCTCTTCCATCGTAAACCGGCCCCAGAAGACGCCCACAATCGAGCAGCCTTTGAGCAACGTCAGATTGAGAGGAATGCTAGGTATGGGCCCGGAGGCGAATCCGATCACCAAATAACGCCCTTTCCAGCCCATCGAGCGCACCGCAGGCTCGCTGAAGTCGCCGCCCACCGGGTCATACACGACATCAACGCCGGCACCACCAGTCAGCTCCTTTACCCGATCCTTCAGCGATTCATTGCTGTAATTGATGACGTGATCCGCACCCAGCTCAGTGCACAGTGCCAGCTTGTCATCGCTACTCGCCGCGGCGATCACCGTCGCACCCAACGCCTTGCCCAGCTCGACGGCCGTGCTGCCGACACCGCCTGCGGCACCCAATACCAAGAGTGTCTCACCGGGCTGAAGGTTCGCCCTTTGAACCAGAGCGTGATAAGAGGTCAGATACGTAATCGTGATCCCGGCGGCCGCCTCAAAAGACAGCGCCGGTGGCTTGGGTAACACCGCCAGCTCGTTGGCGACGATCTCCTCGCAGAAGCTCCCAGAGCCTCCGCTGTGGATGACTTCGTCACCCACTTTCCAGCGGGTGACCGAGGCGCCGACGGCTTCTACAACGCCCGCGCACTCACCGCCCGGGATGAACGGCAGCTCGGGTTGGACCTGGTACTTGCCCTGGATGATCAGCACATCGGGGAAGTTCAGGCCTGCGGCCTTGACCCGAATCCGGACATCGTTATCGCCCAACTCCGGCGATGGCCAGTCGTCGACCAAGTCCAGACAATCGGGCAGGCCGTGCTCACGACAAACGACAGCTTTCATTTAAAACACCTCGAACAAGCCGGCTGCACCCATACCGCCACCTACGCACATGGTGACAACAACGTATTTGACGCCGCGGCGCTTACCTTCAATCAGCGCGTGACCAAGAAGTCGCGAGCCACTCATGCCGTAGGGGTGGCCCACAGCAATCGCGCCGCCGTCGACGTTGAGCTTATCGTTGTCGATGCCCAGCGTGTCTCGGCAGTACAGTACCTGTACCGCAAAGGCCTCGTTCAGCTCCCACAGGCCGATGTCGTCCACCGTCAAGCCGTGCTCCTTGAGAAGTTTCGGTACGGCAAACACCGGACCGATACCCATCTCATCGGGTTCACAACCGGCTACCGCGATCCCGCGGTAAGCACCAAGGGGATTCAAGCCGAGTTTCTCAGCGGTCGCCGCTTCCATCACGACCTGTGCGGAGGCGCCATCAGACAACTGGGACGCATTGCCCGCGGTGATGGTGCCACCCTCGATAACGGTCCGCAGGCCCTGCACACCTTCGAGGGTGGAAGCACGAACGCCCTCATCGGCACTCACCGTGACTTCAGCAGTCGACTGCTCACCCGTCTCCTTGTCATAGACAATGCGCTCACAGGTCACGTGAACCAGCTCGTCTTCAAACTTCCCTGCCTCGTAGGCCGCAGCCGCGCGCTGCTGGGACTGCAGACCATACTCGTCCATGGCGTCCCGGCTCACGCTATATCGCGCCGCGACCACCTCAGCGGTCTGCAACATCGGCATATAGATGTCCTTGTGCATGGCCAGCAGCTCTTCATCGGCAGCGCGGTGCAGATTCATGTGCTCGTTCTGCACCAGCGAGATGGAGTCGACACCGCCGCCAACCACAACCTCCATGCCGTCATGAAGCACCTGCTTCGCCGCAGTCGCGACAGCCATCATGCCGGAGGAGCACTGACGATCGATTGTCATGCCTGACACGCTGACGGGCAGGCCCGCACGGAGTGCCGCCGTGCGGCCAATGTTGCCGCCCTGGCTGCCCTGAGTCAGCGCGGCTCCCATAATGCAGTCTTCGACGCGATCCGCCTCGATACCCGCGCGCTCTACCGCTACGCTGATCGCGTGACCTGCGAGGGTTGGCGAGGCCAGATTATTGAAGCTGCCCCGGTAAGCCTTGCCTATTGGGGTGCGTGCAGTTGAAACAATGACCGCCTCTCTCATTTTCGTATCCTTCCTGTTTTGTGAGTAAAAAGTGTTAACTAAGTCGAGGCACTCGAGCCACCTGTCGCTGGCCAAGCTGGAGATTTTGAGCACGGCATAAGCGATGCATCATGACAAAGGCTATACCGAACACCCGCGCATCACCCCATCTCCAGCCCCAACCCTTTGGCTGCCTGGCCTACCATTTTTATGCTCTGCTCATATCCCGCTTGCAGGGCGCGCTCACCGCCCTCAGAGATCTGAGCCCAGTTCGCAGCAATGCCCTCAGGGGTTTGCTCCGCTTCGGGTAGCCACATACCTTCCGTCTCGACAATCTTGGCAACGGCGAAGCTTCCCGCCCCAGCTGCCAAAATAGTGCGAGTCGGCGCGTCTTCTGACACCAGATACAGCACTGCCGGTGTGACTGTCTCGGGCGTGAGCAGGACGAATGCCTTCTCTTCAATCAGCCCCTCTGTCATCCGTGTGCCTGCGGTCGGCGCCAGCGCATTGATTTTGACGTTGTACTTGGCACCTTCTTGAGCCAGCGTGTTCATCATGCCGATCATCCCCATCTTGGAGGCACCGTAGTTGGTCTGGCCAAAATTGCCATAGAGCCCGCTCGAGGAAGATGTCACAACGATACGACCATACTCCTGATCCTTCATGATGTCCCAGCACGCCTTGGTGCAGTGGACGGTGCCCATCAGGTGCACATCAGTCACCAACCTGAAATCCTCTACCGACCCCTTGGAAAAGCTCTTGTCCCGGAGGATACCCGCGTTGTTTACGAGAATATCTAGACGCCCCCAGCGGCCCATGGTCTGTGCGACCATATCCTGCACTTGTTCGAGGTCAGCCACATTGGCGCCGTGTGCCATGGCCTCGCCACCAAGTGCTTCGATCTCGGCCACCACATCGAGAGAGGCCTGCGAGTTGGCACCCTCTCCCGAAACGGAGCCACCGAGGTCATTAACCACCACCTTGGCGCCCCGCTTGGCCAGTTCAATGGCATGGCTTCTGCCCAGGCCACCGCCCGCACCGGTCACCAGCGCCACTTTATCGTCATATCGAATCGTCATATTCTGTCACCAATCCATCAACCAATGATCGACATGCCGAGCCACTCGGCATAGACCGCTGGGGTGTCCTCCCCCTCGATCTCGACCGTGACGGCCTGCTTGACCAAAAACCGGTTCGCGTCTTTGCGATCGACTGACATGATCTCCGTATGCGCACGCACTCGCTTGCCCGCGCGTACGGGGTTTAAAAAACGCACCTTGTCGAGCCCGTAGTTCACACCCATGACAATCCCTTCCGGATATACGCCATTTTCCGAGCAAAGCTTGGTCATTAACGACAGCGTCAAAAAGCCGTGAGCGATGGTGCCACCAAACGGTGTTTGCGCGGCGGCGGCCTCGTCGATATGAATGAACTGATGGTCCTCGGTGCAGTCAGCGAAGGTGTTGATACGCTCCTGATCAACCTCAAACCACTCCCCCGGGGGCAGCTTTGTCCCCGCCTGTGCTTCCATTTCCTCTGGCTTTACCATCGTTAATGCCATCGCTGATGTCTCCTCAGTGTTATCGGTGTTCAACCATCGCGGAAGGTTGCGGCGACCTCACCGGCCTCCGCCAAGTATTGTTTGATCTCATTGCGGCCCACGACCATGCGGTGCACCGCATCGGGGCCGTCCGCCAGACGCAGCGTGCGCTGCCCGGACCACATCTCGGCCAGCGGCGTGTCCTGCGACACCCCGATGCCACCGTGTATCTGAATCGCGTCGTCGATGACCTTTAGTGCCATATTCGGCACCACCGTCTTGATCATCGAGATCCAAATACGGGCTTCTTTGGGCGACGTGTGGTCCATCATCCAAGCGGTTTTTAACGTGAGTAATCGGGCCTGCTCAATGTTCATGCGTGCATCGGCAATGATGTCGATGTTGCCGCCGAGTTTGTAGAGGGGGCGACCAAACGCTTCGCGCTCGGTCGCGCGCTCGCACAGCAGCTCAAGCGCTTTTTCTGCTGAGCCAATGGAACGCATACAATGGTGAATTCGACCCGGTCCGAGACGCCCCTGCGAGATTTCGAAGCCGCGGCCGGGACCGAGAATGATGTTGTCCTTGGGCACACGCACATTCTCGAGTTTGACGCGCATGTGTCCATGCGGTGCATCCAACATATTGA
>CAJXDE010000078.1 GCA_913052635.1 uncultured Halieaceae bacterium | reverse complement strand
TTATCTGATTTACCGTAGCCCGGCAGGTCCGGGGCGATGACCCGTAATCCCGATGCAGTTAATAGCGGCACCATTTTGCGATACAGATAGCTCCAGCTCGGCTGCCCGTGCAAACACAGGACGATGGGCGCGGCGCGATCACCCTCGTCAATGTGATGAATCCTGATGCTGCTGCCATCACCCGAGTCAATCTCGGTGTAATGAGGCTCAAAGGGATAGTCCGGCAAATTTTGGAACTGGCTGTCGGGTGTTCGAAGAGTTTCCATTATGTCGAGCCGCCTGAGGTCATCGCTTAAGTTATGACATAAATTATGCCACTATGTCGGGGGAATCGCATCCAGACTCTCTTCTTTTGAATAGAGAGCTGAGGCTGGCCGGGTTATCAAGCGCTTGGACAGATAGAATCACAGTGAAAAGACCGAACAGGAGCCAGCCATGGAAGTGCACAACGCCGTCACGCCCACTGCGGCGCAAATCGAGGGGTTCCTTGCACCGGACGCCGCGGGGCCGATCTTCATGGTGAATTTGCTCAAATTCAAGCAACGTGCCGAGTACGAGGATGGTCGGGAGACGCCTCTATCGGGGCGAGAAGCTTACGCGCTCTACGCCGCTGAAGTCGCGAAAGTCATTACTCAGGTAGGTGGAAAGCTGACTTTCGGGGCCAACGTGGAGCGGCTGATGCTCGGGGAAGTAGAAGAGCTGTGGGATCAGGTAGCGATCGCCATGTATCCCTCCCGCGCAGCCATGTTTGAGATGATTCAACTCCCCGAGTACGCGGCAATCAGTGTGCACCGTACTGCGGGGCTGGCGGGCCAGCTGAATATTGAAACGGTGGCGCCCGCGGCAGAATAAATAGATGTGGAGACGACTGCCGGCGGCGCGCAGCCTGCTGACGAAGTCGCTAGAAGCGAATATGTTTAAAGTGCTAGTCTCCGAATCAGAGCGGCAGTCGCTGTGCGCTGCGCCGCACCGCTCTGGAATATTTGATCGAACTTAATCAGAAATCATCGCTGTCCAGCGACGTGCGTTGGTGCGTGATTCGACCTTCTGTCACGACAAATTCATCCCTACCCGATGCCACCCGACCTTCGGCGTCAGTTATCTCCCAAGTGACGCCGGCAACATGGTAATCACTCGCCTCAAGCTCGCCGAATACCACCTCGCGATCTTTTAATCGCACCGGAACAGTCTCGAAATAATCGGCGATCTCAGACCAGCCAGTGAACTGCGCGTCGGGTCGAACCAGCACAGCATCCAACGCATAATCCGACGTCATCGCGACCGGATCGCGCGTGCCCACTGCGCTAAGATGCTGCGAGACCACCTCCTCAGCAGGTCGGGTAGCAAGCGACTGCAGCACCGGTGTGACGCGGGCTCGCCATTCACCGAGATCAACATAATCCCTGACCTCACAGACCGTGTCCGTGTCGGGATCGACCTTGAACACGCCGTTGCAGTGAACGGCGTGCTCCTCACCAAGCAACCAAAACCGGTCAATTCGCTCATACCACCCAACGTGGCCATCGACTGATGAAGAGATAACGTCCCAACGCACCTGATCCGACCAACACAGAATTTTGGCCAACAGCATCATCACGGCTGGTCGGCCCTCGCTAGCCGGGTGCGGCACGTTTTGCCAGATCGCGCTGGGGTGTAGCGCGCTATGAACAGCGCGCAGGTCGCGGGACTCGACGGCCATCAGCAAGCGATCGATCGCCTGGCGGGTTCGCAGGTCTTCACTCATAGAGGGATCATAGTCACGCAGGCCGGCTGACGGAATCAGGTTCGCTCTCTAACGCCTAAAATTTTTCCCCTCACGCCAGACAAGGGGTTACCCTTGCCGTCCCTTTTTATTTCAACCGTAGGAGCTTCTCTAGTCATGTCCCTCTCAGACAAGCCTTTCGACATCGTTGTTTTTGGCGCTTCGGGTTATACCGGTCGTCTGGTTGCTGAATATCTCGCATCCGAATACGCCGGGTCAGACTTAAAGTGGGCGATGGCGGGCAGGTCGCTGGATAAGCTCGCCGCTGTCCGCGCCGAGATGGGCATTAGTGACGCCGTCGAGCTCCTCGCTGTGGATGTGGACAACCCCGACTCGGTGACAAAAATGGTCGAGGCCTGTCGAGTCGTCATTACCACCGTCGGGCCCTATCAACTCTATGGCGACGAACTGGTCAAGCAATGTGCCGAGCGCGGCACCGACTATGTGGACCTGACGGGAGAGCCAAGCTGGATGCACGAGACGATCGCGCAATACAGCAGCGCGGCGAAGGCGTCGGGCGCCCGGATCGTTCACAGCTGCGGATTCGACTCCATCCCGTTTGACCTGGGTGTGTATCGGCTACAGCAACACGCTATCGCCAAAACGGGCCAGCCGATCGGCACAGTCAAAGGCCGGGTCCGCGCCATGAATGGCACCTTCTCGGGCGGCACCATCGCGTCCATGCGCGCAACCATGGCATCGGCCAAGGCCAACCCCGCCATCATTCAGGTCCTGACCAATCCGTTTGCCCTAACGGAGGGGTTCACAGGGCCCAAACAACCCGCCGGCCTGGCGCCTCAGTACGACGAAGAACTTCAGAGCTGGAGCGCCCCGTTTATCATGGCGCCGATCAATACCAAGAATATTCACCGTTCCAATTTTCTGCTGGGACATCAGTACGGTAAGGATTTCCGCTACGACGAAATGCTTCTCACCGGCGACGGTGATCAAGGCAAAGCCGAGGCTGACTATGTAGCCAACGACGACTCGGTCGCCAAAAGTGATCTTCAGCCTGGCGAGGGTCCCACCAAGGAGGAGCGCGAGAACGGCAATTACGACTCGATCTTTGCGGGCGATAGCAGTGATGGCGAACTGATGATCAGCAGCGTGCAGGGAGACCGGGACCCCGGCTACGGCTCAACGTCGAAAATGCTTGCCGAGGCGGCGATGTGTTTACTGGTCAACCCGGATCTGGCTTCTGGAGGGCTATGGACGCCCGCAGCAGCGATGGGTGACGCGCTGATGGCGCGACTACAGGATCATGCGGGCCTGACCTTCCAGATCGAAAAGGGCTAACCGCTGCACCGCCGCACGCTGTGCGCCCGGAGCGTTTTCTTCCATGTCACCTGATCAACTGACAGCGCTGCTGAATACCGAGTTAGGAGAATCCCTCGCCGGGAAAGTACCCGGCGAGCAGGTGACGCAGTTAGAGCGGCTGTCGGGCGGCGCCAACAACGAGACCTGGCGGCTGATGTGGGGCAACACGCCACTGGTCTTGCGGCGGCGACCGTTCTCGGCTGACTCTATTGATCAGCTCGAGGGCAATATTCTCGGACTGTCGTTGGCAGATGAGGCAGCAGTCATACAACTGGCGACATCGACGTCGGTGGCAGTCCCCGACATTCACGCAGTCTTTGACGCCTCGCACCCCATTGGCGAGGCCTTTCTGATGGGCTTCATCCCGGGTGAGAGCATCCCGCAGAAATGGCTGGTGGACGACACTTATGAAGTCGCGCGAAGCCGGCTGGCGTTTCAATGTGGCGAGGCACTGGGACGCATTCACAGCATCGACTGCTCACTCCTCCCGGCCAATATTGGCCCCACCACACTGGACAAGCGCTTTGCCGCGGCGCAAAAGCGACTGCACGCATTTGGCGATATCTCTCCGGTGATGCAGTTCGGGCTGAACTGGCTCATTGATCACGCGCCAACCGAGGCGCCCTGCGTCCTCCTGCACGGTGATTTCCGCACGGGCAACCTGCTGGTGGATGAACAGGGTCTGGCAGGCGTGCTCGACTGGGAGCTCACTCACCAAGGCCCGGCAGAGGAAGATCTGGGATATCTCTGCGCCAACGTCTGGCGATTCGGGCACCTACAGAACCCCGTGGGTGGCTTTGGTGGCTACGACGATTTGATCGCCGGCTATGCATCGACCGCGGGGTGGACGCCCGAGCTGTCTACCATCCGCTATTGGGAAATCTTCGCGGCACTCAGTTGGGGTTTGGTCTGCCAGACCATGGGCGCGCTATGGCACAGCGGCAATGGCGACGTGGAGCGCGCCGCGGTGGCGCGCCGGCGGTCGGAAGCAGAACTCGATATCCTGCTATTAATAGAAGAATGGGAAAACGCATGAGTCAGGCCAACGAGCAAACAACCGCCTCTGACGTCACCATCTCGGAGTTACTGGGGGCGGTCAAAGGCTTCCTGATGGACAGCGCATTGCCCGCACTATCCGGACGCGATCAATTTAACGCCCGTGTGGCCGCCAACGTGCTGGGCATCATCGACCGGGAGCAACAAGTGGGCCCGGAGCTGGCAGCGCTGGATGCCGCCGCCGCGCAGCAATGGCTCCCGGGTGACTCAGGGTCAGGCACCGCGCTGCAGCAACTATCCCGGGCGCTCGCAGCGAGAGAGATCGATGCTGACACCGACTTTTTTGAGTACCTGAAGCAGCGGCAACTTCTGGTCGCCGCGATCAATAACCCCCGCTATGCCAGTCGCAAAGTGGCGGAGGAAAGGTGGCGGAGTGAGTCGTGAAAACATTTAACGTCTTATCACTGATAGCCCACAGCGCCCGCGGAAGGCGGCTTCTTTCCGATTGGCCTCACCGCGATGCCAGACGGGACGTTGTCGCAGAAATCCGATCATCGAGGCACGTATGAGCCAGCCTTTTTTATTCGATATCCCCCAGTCCATCGAGGATTACCTCGTCGTACTCGATGACTTCATTGAACGCGAAATCAAGCCTCTCGAAGCACAGGATGACAACATCCGCTTCTTTGACCACCGGCGCGAGCACGCCCGCACGAACTGGGATCGAGACGGCTTGCCCCGCGAAGACTGGGAAGCGCTGCTGAGAGAGATGCGTCGGCGCGCGGATGCAGCCGGGCACTTTCGCTACGCGCTGCCCGAAGAATTTGGCGGGCAGAATGGCAGCAATCTGGCCATGGCACGCATCCGGGAGTACCTCGCCAGCAAGGGTCTCGGGCTGCATAACGATCTGCAGAACGAAACCTCGATCGTCGGCAATTTGATGACGCCCATGATGCTGCGCGACTTTGGCACCGCTGATCAGCAGTCGCGCTGGATGGAGCCACTACTGCAGGGTGACCTGGGTTGGTGCTTTGGCCTGACCGAGGCGGCGCATGGCTCCGACGCCACCTGGATGGAAACGCGTGCCGAACGCTCCACACGTGACGGGGTTGATGGCTGGTTGATTACCGGCGAAAAAATGTGGACTACGGGCCTGCATAAGGCCAGCCATGTGTTGGTGTTCGCGCGACACGCTGGCGAGGATGGCAGCCCCACGGGCATCGGCTGTTTCGTAACCTCCACGAAAGCGACAGGCTTTGAAATTGGGGAGTATTTGTGGACCTTCAACATGCCCACCGATCACCCTCACTGCACCCTGAAAGAAGTGTTCGTGCCCGACAGCGATGTGTTGGGCGATATCGATCAGGGTCTGCGGGTCGCCATGCATTTTGTACACGAGAGTCGGATTCGTCAGGCCGCCTCGTCTCTGGGTGCCGCCCAGTATTGTCTTAATGAGACCTTTGCCTACACCAAGGAAAGAGCGCCCTTTGGTAAGCCGCTATCAACCAATCAGGGCATACAGTTCCCGCTGGTGGAGCTACAGACAGAGGCTGAAATGCTGCGGTTGCTGATTTATAAAACCGCAGCGCAGATGGACCAGATGGATAAAGTCGACGTGGCCAAAAAGCTGACCGATAAAGTCTCGATGTGTAACTACCGCGCCAACCGTCTGGTCTGTGATGCCGCTGATACCGCGATGCAATTTCACGGCGGCATCGGCTATTCGCGGCACAAACCATTCGAGCACATCTACCGGCACCACCGACGGTATCGCATCACCGAGGGTGCTGAAGAAATCCAGCTGCGCAAAATTGCAGGGGTGCTGTACGGCTTCGTGTCTTGACGAGAGACCGTTCACTCAACGCCAACACACTGGCTGGCGCTGCTTTACCTTAGAGCGAGCCCGTTCAGGGTGATGTCAGACCGGCCAACTCTCGCCGCAGAGCGCCCAGTAACATGTTCTCGTAATAACCCGACACCTGATCCGCAGCGGCGTCGAGAAATCCCACCATCAGATCCATATCCAGCACCACGTCACAGTCTGACCAGCGGCCACCTACCGCATTGTCAACGTAGGCCAGTCGCGCTGACTTGAGTCCCGCCGCGGCAGCGCGCCGCATCCAGGGCGCCGCCTCGCAGGCTCGCGATTCACGGGACAGCATCAGCCCGTAAACAAACATCGCCTGGGTGTGGCCAGCCGCCGCCGACCGCGCCAGGTAGACCATGCCTTCCTCGTAGTAGGTCCCGTTTCTGTCTGCGTGATAGACGATCGCTCGGGCCAACTGGTACTGCAACCTGGGGTTGTCAAAATCCGTCTCGAGGTCGCTCCGACAAGCCGCCATGGCGCGCTCGGTATCCACTTTGGAGGATGACACACCAGGCCCAACGCGGTCCGGGTCAGAGGGATGACCCACTTCCCAGTCACAGGCAGTAATGGCTTGCGCGGTGGCGACTGCCGGCAGACCCACTCCGATAAAAACCAAAAAAGCCGCGGCCAGAAATACTCGGGGGAGTCGATACCGGCTATCCACCAGGCTAGACACCCGAGTCTTCGGCAATTCGGATGACCGGCGGTGCGGCCAGCATTTCGATCAGTCGAGCCAGCACCCCGGTCTCGGTGCGCCAGTTGAGGTAGCGCTGATAATGCTCGGCGCTGTCCCAGTACTCGATAAACACCATGCCCTCGCCATCACCCTCGATGTACACCTTGAGATCCTGACAGCCATCAAAGCTACGCGTATCAGGCAAAATCTTCGTCAGAAAATCGAGGATGGGCTGACAGCCCCCGTCCCCGGGTTTTAGATCGACCCATACCATAGTCATGGCGTTTCCCTTGTTATGTTTCTGTCTGTGCAGTGTCCGAGAATAATTGTACCGGCGCCGGCTCACCGGTCTGAATGAGTAAGGCGCGCTTGCGCAAAAACCGCGTGAGTCCGGCGGGCCCCATGCGCGACCCGCCCATGCCGGAAAACCGAAAGCTGTTTTTTTCAACGTCGTTGACGATGCCGGTTAGCGAGGCGTCATTGATACTGATGGCGCCGACCTGAAGACGCTCGGCGACGGCCTTCGCGGCGTCAGCGTCGGCAGAGAACACCGCAGCAGAAAGTCCAAAAGCCGAATCATTGGCAAGCGCGACGGCCTCTTCCACATCGCCATAAATGACAACAGGAATCACAGGACCAAACGTCTCGTCCTGCATGATCAGCATGTCGTGGTTCACGTTGGTAAGGAGCGTCGGGGGATACCAGATGCCGCCGGCATGAACAGGCTTGCCGCCCAGTAAACAGTTCGCGCCCTTCGCCAGCGCGTCCTCGACCTGCGCCTGTATGGTCTCCACCTGTCGCTCAAAAATCAGCGGCGCGATATCGCCAGCACCATCTTCGGTACAGGTCAAAGACAGCACCTTGAGCTGCGCGAGAAGCTCTTCGGTAAAAGGCTCGGCAATACTTTCATGGCAGTAGATACGCTCGAGCGACTGACAGGCCTGACCCGTCATACCGATGGCACTACGAATAATGGCGCGGGCGGCGAGGGATTTATCGGCGTCGGGTAGAACAATGGCGGGGTCCTTGCCGCCCAGCTCGAGAAACGCCGGAATAAAGCAGGCCGCTGCCTGCTGACTGACCTGCCGGCCCGTTTTCACGCTACCGGTAAAACAGACTGCATCCACCTGCTCAATCATCGCCATGCCGGTTTCAGGGCCGCCCGTGACAATGCGCAGGACCGCAGCCAATTCGGGTACGGCGTCGAGTGCGCGCTGCAAGGGCTCAATGAATCGTGGCGTGACCTCCGAAGGCTTGAGCAAAACGGAGCAGCCCGCTGACAGCGCCGCGAGGCTGTCGATCATGGCGAGCAGCAGCGGCACATTCCAAGGACTAATCACCGCGACCACCTGATAAGGAATCAGCCGGTGCTGATAGTGGACAGCGGGGACCTGTCCCGACTGGCCGGCGCCCGCCAGCTCCTCAAGGATAGGCCCCGCGCGCTCGGCCCACATACGAATCAGCTCGACGGACTTTATCGCCTCAAACTGAGCGAAGGTAGATCGACCCGTATCGATCGAGAGCGCCTGCCCCAGCGGCCCGACCTCGGCCATCACCGCGTCTGCAAACCGATTTAAGCAGGCCGCGCGGCCTGATGCACCCATTGCGACCCACTGGGCCTGCTCTGCTCGCAAAGCGGTGGTAATGGATGCGATGTCCTCAGGTGAGGTAATGGGAATCTCGTGATCCCACTCCCCGGTTCGCGGGTTGCGGACCGGCAACATCGGCGCCGTCATGTCAGCTGGCTTCCTGCAGTGGCACGTCACCGAAATGTTTGGGTAACCCCGCCGCCGCGGTAAAACCGAACCACTCTTCCTCTGGCAATAGCTTGGCTACGTCCTGCCGCACACTCAGCAACGCCTCCAGATCGATCCCCGTGTTGTAGCCCATCGACTCCAGCATGAACACCAGATCTTCGGTCACAATGTTACCGCTGGCTCCGGGCGCAAACGGGCAACCGCCCAGGCCACCGAGGGAACTGTCCAGCGTGGTAATGCCCAGCTCGACGGCGCGCAATGCATTGGCCAGACCCTGGCCCCGGGTGTTGTGCAGGTGCACACCGGTGAGGTGGGGCTCGCCGCAGCGTTGCCAAATACCCGTGACCAGACGCTCCAGCTGAGCCGGGTTACCCATGCCGGTGGTATCAGACAAACCCACTTGGGCGACACCCAGCCCCAGCACACGCTCCGCCATATCAATGACGAAGGATTCTTCTACGGCGCCTTCAATCGTGCAGCCAAACGCCGTCGACAGGCCCACCTCGAAGTCGGGGCGGTCTGCCTCCGGCACCTGATCGACCAGTGCCTGACAAGCCGCGATCTCCTCGAGCATCTGCGCGTGATCACGCCGAACATTTTTGATGCTGTGGGTCTCGCTCAGAGACAGGGGAATCGAAATTTTGTGGGCACTGGCCTCCAGCGCTGCCTCACAGCCGCGCAGGTTGGGCACCAGCACCGCAATCACCAAATCTTTGTGACGGAGCGCGCCTTTGACCACCGCCGCCGTATCGGCCATCTGCGGCAACAGCTTTGGAGAGACAAAGGAGCCGACTTCGATCTCTCTGACACCCGCGCCATACTCTGCTTCGATCCAGGCGAGCTTTCCCTCCGTCGAGAGGATTGTCTCAACGCTCTGCAGGCCATCGCGGGGGCCGACCTCGCTAATCGTAATCTGTGTCATCGCGCTTCCCCTAATTGACGGGCGTCGAGGTGGCTCAATCGCCGACTCGCACCACCACCTTGCCATGATTACGCCCGCGCATCAGCTCGCAGAAGGCGTCGGGGGCGGCAGCGAGCCCGTCGTGTATTTCTTCATTAGCGACCAGTTCGCCAGCCTCGGCGAGGGGCACAAATTCTTCCTCGAAGGCCGCGCGCTGCGATTCGTAGTCATACACCACCAGCCCCGTGACCGTCGCACGCTTGGTAATCCATAACCCGGGGTGCGGGCCTGTCGTCTTGTGGTCGCCGTTATAGTCCTTGATCAAGCCGCACAGCACCACGCGACCGCCAATCGACAGCTGCTGCGCCACCGTGGTCAACGTGGGGTCGCCCACCAAATCAAAATAAACGGAAACGCCATCCGGTGCGATCTTCACTAGCGCCTCTGCAAGGTCTTCGTCGATGCGGTCAATGCAGTGATCGTAGCCCAGTACTTCCGTGGCGATACGCCGCTTCTCACTGCCGCTGGTAATCGCAATCGTTTTAGCACCGGCGCGCTTGCACAGTTGAGCCGCCATCGCCCCCACCCCGCCGACCGCGGCGGGAATAACCACCACATCGCCCTCGCGGACTTTGGCCTGTTGAACCATACCGGCCCAGGCGGTGAGCCCGGGCATACCCAAAATCGACAGCGCCAGCGAAGGCCGACTCAGCGCCGCGGGCACCAGGGCCAAAGCCTCTGGAGATTGATCGGTGAACGCTTGCCAGCCAGCGTGGCAACGCACGACCGTGCCAGCCGGCCAGTCGGCGTCTTCACTGTCCACGATTCGGGCAACGACCTCCCCTGCTATTACGTCACCGGGATCCACGCCGTGCCCCATATGATTGCCCGCGATAAGCGAGCGCATGTAGGGGTCGAGAGACAAATAAAGCGTCTGACACCTAACCTGCCCCGCCGGCCGCTCACCCAGAGGTCGATTCTCTAGCTGGAAGTCATCGGGGTTGGGTAATCCCTCGGGGC
>CAJXDE010000077.1 GCA_913052635.1 uncultured Halieaceae bacterium | reverse complement strand
GCCCACCAGCTTCCCCGGTGAGGTCTGGCTGCCCGCCCGGGCGCTCACGCTCGAAGAAAACTGGTCCATCGACCCTGCGTCGTTGACTGTGGGCGACTCCACAACGCGCACCCTCACACTGACCGCCCGGGGGCTGCAGGGTAGTCAGCTCCCACCGCTAAGTAGCGTTCAAGGCGCCATCAACATCCCCGAACTGCGGTTTTATCCTGATCAGGAATCGATTGACCAGAGTGAATTGGCTGAAGGACTGCAGGGCCGACGCGTGCAAAGCGAGGCGTTGGTAGCACGATCTGGCGGCACCTGGACCCTGCCCGAGATTCGCGTGCCTTGGTGGAATATCGAAACAGACCGTCTGGAGTTCGCCACGCTGCCTGCCCGAACAGTCGTCGTGACTGCCATCCAGACCGCCGATCAAACCAATGACCCAACTATCGCGCCAAGCGCCTCACCGGCGGGCACCACCCTCCCGCTCTGGCTGTGGGCTGTCAGCGCGGCTGGCTGGCTGGTGTCGCTCGCGCTCGGCATTCTGCTCTGGTTGAGTCGCCGCCACACCGTTGACCACTCGCCAACACCGGGCGGCGCCACTGCCAAGTCCGGCTCAGTCCGACAAGTGTTGGTTGAAATCAGAAAGGCCGCAGCGCAGGAAGATGCTGCGCTTCTCAGAAAGGCGATTCTGCAGTGGGCAGATCTCCATCACGAGCGGGGATTTTCATCGCTGGAAACGCTGGCCCGCGTCAGTACCGAATCCCTCGCGACGCGTCTCCGCGCGGTGGATCGGTCGCTATATGGCGATGGTGAATTGGCCTCGGCGCTGGAGGGATTGATCGATACGCTGCGCGAAGAGCCCGCCCCTCAGGGTCGGGGCATGGGTGCCAATACCTTGTCGCTCTATCCCTCGCAGTAAGGCCATACTGAGACACTCTCAAGCGGCCCTCTGCATGAACACTTTCTCTGTGCTCTGACCATGAGCCCTAAAGCGTGCATCAATGCCTACGATGGCTCCTCTAGCGCCTTGGTCACCACCTCAAATACATCTTTCGGCAGTGGATCAATTGCCGCGAGTCGCTCCAGCTCTGCCCGCATAGCCTCCTGCCCGACCGCATAACGGCGCCAGCGCGTGATGGGCGCGAGCATGCGGGCCGCGATCTGGGGATTGCTCGCCTGCAGACGCTCGATCACCTCGCCCATCAAACGATAGCCGGCGCCATCCTCGCGATGGAAGGCGATCGGGTTGGCTCCCGCAAAGGCGCCAATCAGTGCTCGCAATTTGTTTGGGTTACGCCAGTCGAATGCCGGGTGCGTCATGAGCGCTCTCACGCTTTCGACACAATCCATGCCAGGCCGGGTGGCCTGCACCGTCAGCCACTGGTTCACCACCAGCACCTCGTGCTGCCACCGCGAATAAAAGTCCGCCAGCGCTGCTTCTCGCTTCTCAACCTGCTCGTAGTGGGTGATCCAGCGCAACGCCGCGAGGCGGTCCGTCAGATTGTCCGCCCGCTCAGAAAGGTCGTGCGCGGCAGCGAGGTGTGCTGGCTGCGCGGCCAGAAGATAATCCTGCGCCAAGTGTCGGAGCGCTCGCAGACCAATATCGTCGGCGTGGGGCGCATAGGCTTGCGGCGCCGGATTGTCTGACAGCACCTGCTGCCAGATGGGCTCCAACGCACCACCCAGCGACGCTTTCACCTGTTGTCGCTTGTCATGAATCTGGCTGACATTGACAAGACCCCACTGTGCGGCTCGGTCCGCAAGGTACTCCTCGCTGGGCAAAGCCAAAGTGAGCGCCTTCATGGCCGGATCCATCGAGCCCACCACCACCTGCTCGCAGGCATCCAATAATCCCTGGGGCAACGCCGCATCCGCAGCCTCAATCGCTCTCGCCAACAGTGTTTGCGCCGCGTCCCACGCGACAAAGGCGTCGTCGTCTCCGGCCATCAATGTCAGCAAGTCCGCCTCGGCGTGATCTACCGAGGCCCGGACCGGTGCTGAAAAACCACGCAGGCATGAGAGCACGGGCTTCGACGGCACGTCGTCAAAGGTGAAGGTCTGCTCCCGCTCGGTCAGCTCCAGCAAGCGTGTGGTCCCGTCATCCATAGACAGGGGCTGGCCGTCGACCAGCAGACCGGTCGCCACAGGAATCACCAGCGGTTCTCTTTGCTGCCGACTGGTGGCCGCTGGATTGTGCTGCTTCAGGGTGAGCTGGTAACACCGGGTATCGACGTCGTAATGCTCACTGAACACCACTTCGGGCGTGCCCGCCTGCTCGTACCAGCGTCTGAACTGCGCCAGATCACGCCCCGACGCCTCCGCCAGGCAGTCCACGAAATCATCGCAGGTCACCGCCTGCCCATCGAACCGCTCGAAATACAACGCGGTGCCGGCATGGAACGCCTCGGCACCGAGCAACGTGTGCAACATACGCACCACCTCGGCACCCTTTTCGTAAACCGTGAGGGTGTAGAAATTCGAGATGTCGACAAAAGCGTCCGGGCGCACTGGATGCGCCAGCGGGCCCGCGTCTTCGGCAAACTGGTGCGTACGCAAAAGGAGCGCATCCTCCACCCGCTTGACCCCCCGGGAGTTCATGTCGGCGGAGAACTCGCTGTCACGAAAGACCGTGAATCCCTCTTTCAGACTGAGCTGAAACCAGTCGCGGCAGGTGACCCGGTTTCCCGAGTAATTGTGAAAGTATTCGTGGGCCACCACCGCCTCAACGCGCTGAAAACCCATGTCCGTGGTGATGTCGGGGTGGGCGAGCACACAAGAGGTGTTGAAAACATTGAGGCCCTTGTTCTCCATGGCACCCATGTTGAAATCATCCACTGCGACGATATTGTAGAGATCGAGGTCGTACTCAAGGCCGTACACCTGCTCGTCCCACCGCATAGCCGCTTTGAGCGCGCTCACGGCGTAATCGCAGTAACCGAGATCTTTCTCCTCCACCCAGATGTTCAGATCCACCACCCGCCCAGAACAGGTGGTAAAAACGTCACTCACGGGCTTCAGGTCTCCCGCGACCATGGCGAACAGATAAGACGGCTTGGGGAAGGGGTCATGCCACACCACACGGTGCCGACCGTTCTCCAAATCCTCCTCACTGACTTTGTTGCCGTTGCTGAGCAACACCGGGCACTCGGCGCGATCGGCCTCGAGTGTGACGGTGTAGACCGCAAGCACATCCGGGCGGTCGGGAAAGTAGGTGATCTTTCTGAACCCTTCCGCCTCGCATTGGGTGCAATAGGCGCTCTGAGAGCGGTAAAAGCCCTCTAGAGAGATATTTTCCTCAGGGCAGATGGTCACGCAGGTGCGCAGGGAGAACCGGTCGGGTACTGAAGTGATTACTAACTCGGTGTCTCCGACGGTGTAGTCGTCCTCAGTCAGGCGCTCACCGTCCAGCTCAATCCATTGCAGTGACAGCTGCTCTCCGTCCAAGCAAAGACTGCCATGTCCGCTACCCCGCCTACCCATCTCAAGGGTTGCCGTGACCTCGGTACGTCCTGAAGAGATCTGCACCAGCAAATCGACCGTGGATACCGCAAACTCCGGCGCGGCATAGTCCTTGCGGTAGATTGTGCCGGGTAACCCCTCTCTTAACGCCATCACGCTGCCACCTTGATTTCGACTTCGTAGCCACCAAACTTGCGCATGCTTAAAACGCCCGTATCGAGCATCAGATACTGTCCCTTGATTCCCATCAGCGTGCCTTCGACGACCGCCTGTTTATCAAAATTGTGTGCCTTCACCTTCTCGGGCCAGCTCAGCACCGGGTAGGTAATTCGGGTCTCTGAGGCGTCTTCCAGCAGCTCAAAGGCCGCCTCGCCATGCTGCAACTGCAGATCGGCTATTCCCTGCGCACAACTGGTCATCAACTGCTGGCGGATGTGCTCCAGATCCTGATCCGCGCCGTTGCCCTTCAGCATAGTCTGCCAGGCGGTGCGGTCACCCACTTCCTTGGCCAGCAGCACTTCCAGCAGCCCCGAAAAATACCGCGTCTGCACCCGTGCAATGGGCTTTGCTTGCGTCGCGCCCTGATCGATCCAACGCGTGGGCAGTTGGGTTTCACGCGTGATACCCACTTTCACGCTAGAGGTATTGGCCAGATACACAATGTGGGGCACCTGACAGTGACTCTCTGCCCAGTCGGGCTCGCGACAGGTGCCCTCTGCAAGGTGACACTTTTCCGGGCTGACAATACAGCTATCGCACGCCGCCAGCTTACGAAAGCACGGAAAGCAGTACCCCTGATTAAAACTTTTCTTGGTCAAACGGTCACAGGCTACACACTCAATCCGGCCCGTAAATTCGAGGCGCAGAGATTGCCCGAGCTGATCATTCAAGCAGAGCGCCCCTTTCTCAGGAAATACGGTGTAGCGAACTGTATCCGCCAGCTCGGTTTGCATTTTTCTCAGACAGCCCTGCCAGTCATTCATATCTCTAGTCCTTCCACGCCAGCGGTTGGGGGTCGTCACAGCTGTCCCCCGCTTTGGCGCCCTTGTCGATGAAGCCCACCCGCTCCTCAGGCCGCAGATGGATTTCGCCCCACGTGATCACCGCCTGCATGGCATGCTGACGCTGATCGTCGGTCAATGTTCTGCCGTCCGGCCAGCGGCCAGTCGACAGCGAGGTCACCAACTGCTCGTAAACCTGACGGTCCATTTGCTGAACCGATTGCCGATAGTCATCCGCCACGCTTACCGACTCCCGAATAATGTGGGCAACCCGCTGATCACCACACCCAGAATCCAACCGGCCATCAGGCCGCCGATGTGGGCGCCATTGGCAGTCGCGCCCGCACCGATGAACCCCATGCCTCCTACCATACCAATCAGCAGCCAGATCATCATGAAAGCGAATATGGCCATGGGCGGCGGCACAATCCAGCCGGGCCTGCGCCATTGGGTCGCCATGATCAGACCCATGAAGGCGTAAACCACACCAGACATGCCGCCAAACACCGACGGCCCCTCCCACCAGTACTGGCTGTAATTACTCAGCATCGCACTGACCACATACAGACCCAGCAGGTTGACCGCGCCCAGCCGATGCTCAATACGCTGGCCAAACTCCCACAGCCACAGGCAATTAAAGACCACGTGTAACCAGCCAAAGTGAATCAACGTGGGGGTCACCAGACGCCACCAGTCACCCCACTCTCCAAATGCCACATAGCCCCCCGCGGCGCTAAACGGCACAAAATTGAACAACTCCAGCATGCCCACCCACTGCAACGGATAAAAAAGTAGAAAGCAGATACTGGTCACCACAACCAGGGAGAAGGTGGCGGGCGCGTGCTGAATCGCCAGAGGCGCGTTATTTAATGAGGGCATCTGACCAGCGTAGTTTGTCTCGGCAGCTGGCGTAAAAGCTGTACCCGGGCGGGTGCAGCAAGGTGAGTTCGCGGGCCTTTTTGCGAATGCGAACGGAGTCACCCGGCAACGCGGTGATCGAGATTTGGCCGTCGCAGGTGATCGGCGGGTGGATGTCATTGCGGGACACCACATCAACACGGATTTCACTTTGGCCACTTACCGCAATCGGGCGACTGGTCAGCGAATGCGGGAACATGGGTACCAATACCAGGGCATCAAGGCCGGGGTACATAATCGGGCCACCCGCAGACAATGAGTATGCGGTCGAGCCCGTGGGGGTCGCCACCAACAGGCCATCGGCGTTGAGGCGATACACAAACTCGCCATCGATACTGAGTTCAAATTCAATCATCTGTGCCGAGGCGCCAGAGTTCACGACAATATCATTCAAGGCCTCGCCTCGGCCAATCACCTGCTCGCCCCTCCAGACCTCGGTATCCAAGAGAAATCGCTGCTCGCTGATGAAATCGCCATCGAGCACCGCGCTGACTTGATCAATCAGTTCGTCGGGGCTGACATCGGTCAGGAACCCAAGGCGTCCGCGATTGACCCCGATCACCGGCGTGTCGTGCTTGACCAGCGTCCGCGCTGCACTCAGGAGACTGCCGTCCCCGCCGATCACAATCGCCAGGTCCACCATGGCGCCTATTTGGTCGCGAGACTCCATTTCCCGCTTTTCAAAGTGAGAGAGAGTCGCCAGGCGGTCCTCGATCGTGACCTGCAGCCCACGATCGTCGAGTAGATTGAGGAGCCCGGAGACAATTTCCTCGACGCCAGGGTGCTCCCGGCGCCCAAGCAGGCCCACGTGGTTAAAGGTCATGGTCATCACCAGAGGTCTTGATCGCTGTGTTCATCCGCTCACCCCTCCTCTGAAATTCGTAACAAAACGCGGCGCAGGTTGTGCGCCACCTCGAAGTCCGCCAATTGTAACCCTGCGGTTCTGGTTACGGCACTGGCGTGCATTTGCCATGAGGATTCGTCATTCATGAGCTGCTGCACGGTCATTGACATTTGCTCTGGACTTATGGAGGCCAACATTGTTGTGCTCAAGTACCCGCTCCGCGCGATAGCTGGAACGCACAAAGACACCTGAGACCACCTCGAGGAAACCGCGCTCGAGCCCCCACTCGCGGTACTGTTCAAACTCGTCCGGGGTCACAAAGCGCTCAACGGGCAGGTGGTTTTGAGTCGGTTGCAGGTACTGCCCAAGGGTCAAAACGTCAATATCGTGTCGTCTAAGGTCGTCCATGCAGGTCTGGATTTCATCGTCACCCTCACCCAGACCCAACATCAAAGAGGTCTTTGTCAACACATCGGGTCGATAGCGCTTGCCCATCGCCAGGACATCTAACGTCTGCTGGTATCCCGCACGGGGGTCACGCACCGGATGAGTCAGTCGCGCCACTGTCTCAACATTCTGCGCAAACACCTCAATCCCCGAGTCGAGGAGCGTTTCGACCGCCGACCGATCACCGAGGAAGTCAGGAGTCAGGGCCTCGATCGCGGTCTCCGGATTCAGCGCTTTGGTGGCACGTACCACTTCGGCGTAATGGCCGGCTCCCCCATCGGGCAGATCGTCGCGATTGACCGAGGTCAGTACCACATATTTCAGGCCCATCAATTGGACGGCATCCGCCGTATTCTGGGGTTCCTGCGGGTCAAGCCAACCATTCGGGTTACCGGTATTGACCGAGCAGAATCGGCAGGCGCGCGTGCAGACATCACCCATCAACATGATGGTCGCAGTGCCTGCGCTCCAGCACTCACCCATATTGGGGCACTTGGCCTCCTCACAGACTGTGGCCAACCCGTGCTCGTGAACGATGCTCCGCACCGCGTCAAATTTCGGGCTGCTCTGGACACGCATGCGCAACCATTCCGGCTTGGCAAGTCGCTCGATATCACCCGACGACGCCTTGATGCCATCCTTAATGACCGTTACGCCGCGCTCATTGGTAAATTTTTGGCCGCTGTCGATCTGAGTTGTCGGTATCCGTTTGCCGCTCATCGCATTGCCTTGGGCGTCTCAGGCGGCGGCCGCGCTGAGCCGCACGGAAACACCGTTGACCGCCGCATTGCCGGATAGCTGATCCACAAACTGCTCGTCAGTAATGTCATTGCAACTGACCCCCGCATGTCGACTCGCTACCTCACCCCGCGTACCAGCCAGCCCGTGGCCGTAACCGTGCGGCAAGCTGACCACACCCGGCATCATTTCGTCAGACGCCGCCAATTCAGCATCGATCGCACCCACCCGGCTCTGGATGGTAACGAGCATTCCTGACCGCCAACCCTCCTTGGCGACGTCATCGGGGTGCATGAGTAGCTGACAGCGCGGCTTGCCCTTCATCAGCCGGTGGTGGTTGTGCATCCAGGAGTTGTTATCTCTAACATGCCGGCGCCCGATCAGGCGGTAATGGTCGCTGTCGACATTGCCGTCCTGCACGAAGCGGCGTATGTCAGCGAGCACCTCGGGTATCGCCAGCTGAATCCGTTGAGCGGGTGTTTGCAGACGTTCGGGGCACGATGGCTCCAACGGGCCCAGATCTATGCCCGAGGGGTGGGCTTTCAGCTTGTCGATACTCAACTGCCAGTCGGTATGCTCGCCATAAGGGCCGCTCTTCAAAGCCGCGTCGACCATGCGATCCGGCGGATAAGTAGGCATCGGCTCCAGGTTGAGTCGCGCCGCGACGCGTGCACCCAATTCACTGAAAATCTCCCAATCGTGCAGCGCGCCCTCGGGCTTTTCGAAAACAGCGGAGCTATAGCGCGCCGTATTGCGAATCGCAAGATTATGGAAAGCGATGTCGTAGTGATCGTGCTCCAGCGGCGAAGTGGGCGGCAGGATCACATCGGCATGCCGTGTCGTTTCGTTGAGCGCAGGGTCGACAGAGATCATGAAATCCAATTCTTCGAACGCCTCATCCAGCACCCGACCATTGGGCGTGGACAGCACCGGGTTTCCTGCCCCGGTGAACATCAGCCGTATCTGACCCTCCCCCTCGGTGCGGATTTCATCCACCATGGTGGCCGCAGGGAGCTCGTAATTGAACTCAGGCAGGCCCCGTCCACGGGAGGCAAAGCGCCCAAAACCGCCCGGGTTGGTGTTCACGACCTGATCCATCGCAGGAAGCGTGAACAAACTGCCACCTGGCTTGTCGAGGTGTCCTGTTGCGACGTTAATCACCTGAATCGCCCACTGGCACAGTGCGCCATAGGCCTGAGTGCTCACCCCCATCCGGCCGTAGCAGATGCCGGCCTCGGCCTCTGCCAGCTCATGCGCAATGCGTACGATATCTTCAGCCACAATACCGGTCAGGGGAGCCGCCCAGTCTGGGCTCAACCCACTGACTGCAGCCGCCACCTCATCCAACCCGTCGGTAAAGGTGCTTAGCGGGCCGGGTGCGACCAGACCGTCGCGAAACAGCACATGAATCATCGCCAGCAAAAACGCTGCATCAGAGCCAGGCCGGATAAACAAGTGCTCGCTCGCCATGTCAGCGGTCTCGGTGCGTCGCGGATCGACGACGACAAGCTTTCCGCCCCGGCTTTTCAGATCTTTCAGTCGCTGGCGTACATCGGGCACTGTCCAGATACTGCCGTTGGACGCCAGAGGGTTGGCGCCCAGCATCAGAAAGTAATGAGTGCGGTCCACGTCGGGGATGGGGTGGAGGAGCATGTGGCCAAAACACCACAGCGACACCAAGTGATGTGGCAGCTGGTCAACCGACGTGGCAGAGAACCGATTGCGCGTCCGGATATGCCGAAACAGGTTCCGTTGGTGGGTCAGCATGCCGTAGTTATGAACCGAGGGATTACCAAAGTAGGCGCCGACGGCATCGACTCCCTGCTTTTCGATTGTCGAGGCCAATGCATCCGCAGCTAAATCCAGCGCCTCTGACCACTCGATTTCGACGTGCTGGTACTCGCCGGGCGCCGAGCGGATACGTTTCATCGGTTTGCGCAGACGATCCGGGTCCTCGTGAATATCCTGGAGCGCGACAGCTTTGGGGCAAACATGGCCGCGGCTCAGCGGGTCGTCCTTATCACCACGTATGTCGGTAACCTTATCGCCCTTGGTTTGAATTAGCAGTCCACACATGGCCTCACACAGATGGCAGACCCGGTGATGGGTCCGGGTGCTGGTGTCACTCATAAATTGCTCACTCTAAGGTTGCTTTAGACGGAGATCAGGGACTGTCCGGATAGGCCGCCAGCCTGCCTTCCATTTGTGACATGACCGCTTCGATCTGGTTGGGCTTACCGATAATCTCTGTCTGCTCTGCTGACTCGGCCAACAACAACTCTTCATCCGTGCTGTCTACCAGTGCGTTGGAGAGGCGCTTTGCCGCACGAATAGCATGGGGGTTTTTGCCTGCTATTTCCTCAGCCAGAGACATGGCCCGAGCGAGTGGGTCTTCGGCGGTTTCCGTTGCAAAACCCAGCTCGCAGGCTTCTGCACCACTGAATTCGACATTGGTGTAAACCAATTTTCGCAAGACGTCGTCGCGCACATTGCCCCGCCAAAGCGGATAACCGGCCATGTCGGGCACTAGGCCCCAACGCATCTCCATCACCGCGCAGCGCGTCTCCGGGTGGATGATCCGGATGTCGGCGCCGGAAATAATATTCAGCCCGCCCCCGATCGCTACGCCGTGGGCCGCGGCGATCACCGGCACGGGCAGCGTTCGCCAACCCCACGCGATCTGCTGTGGCACGTTGGCGAATCCGTGTGTGCGGGGCATCAGATCCATGGGTTCGCCGTCGCCACTAAAGTTCGAGAGGTCAAGTCCGGCGCAGAAGCCGCGGCCCTCGCCAGAGACCACCACGGCGCGGAGGTCTGGCATGGCGCTCAGCTCGTCAATCGCGCCGCAGATGGCCTCGAACATTGCCGGGTCCAGCGCATTCATTTTATCGGCGCGTGTCAGCGTCATGTGGGCGATATGCGACGAAACGGTAATGGCAACTCGATCAGACATCCTTCACTCCG
>CAJXDE010000076.1 GCA_913052635.1 uncultured Halieaceae bacterium | reverse complement strand
CACCGCGGTCCGCGAGACCCGCAATTTCAGCGATGACATCGTCGACCGGCCGCGACACTTCCTCGCCGCGGGTGTAGGGCACCACGCAAAACGTGCAGTACTTACTGCAGCCCTCCATGATCGACACAAATGCTGTAGGGCCCTCGACACTGGGCTCGGGCAAGCGATCAAATTTCTCGATCTCAGGAAAGCTGACATCGACGACAACGGACTCCCCGCGGCGACGGTCATCGATCATCTCCGGCAGTCGGTGCAGTGTTTGCGGACCAAAGATGAGGTCGACATAGGGCGCCCGCTTACCGATTTCAGCGCCTTCCTGACTGGCCACGCAGCCGCCCACGCCAATGATCAGATCAGGATTCTTCTGCTTCAGGTGCTTCCAGCGGCCCAGCTGATGAAAGACTTTTTCCTGCGCTTTTTCCCTAATGGAGCAGGTGTTGAGCAGTAGCACGTCCGCTTCGTCGGCTGAATCGGTCTGCTCGAGACCGTGACTGGCCCCCAGCAGGTCGGTCATCCGCGCGGAATCGTATTCGTTCATCTGGCAGCCGTGTGTCTCGACAAACAGCTTTTTGGTGCCCGGATTGCTCATCTTTTGTCTGTGTGCCCTGCCACGCGCGGTGACTCAATAATGGCCAAGGGCGCGGAGTATAGCGCCTGCGGGCCGGGTTTTTGCCGCGAGGTGGAGCTTTGTGCGCAAAGTGTTACCATTTCGCCCCTTTTTCAGCACCCCTTCGGTTCATTGGGAGCCCGTATGTCGTCTCAGCCCATGTACAAAGTCATTTTCCACAATGGTGGTCAGGTCTACGAGGTTTTTGCCCGGCAGATCTATCAGAGCGATATGTGGGGATTCGTTGAGATCGAGGAGCTGGTTTTTGGCGAGCGCTCCCAGATTCTGGTCGACCCCGGCGAGGAGAAGCTCAAGAACGAGTTCTCGGGTGTGAAGCGAAGCTACATTCCCTTGCAGTCCATTGTTCGCATCGACGAAGTGGACAAAGAGGGCGCGGCGCGTATCTCTGAAGGCGGCGGTGCCAAAATCGCACCGTTCCCCGTGACACCTCAGCCGGTCGCGCCCTCTCAGGGCGACGAGTAGACCTGTCTGACCGTTTGCCGGGCTGAGTATTGCTTCTCAGCTGCTTTAGCCCGTCGATTTCCCAGCTTCCTGACCGTTAAAGATGTGTTGAGTGCACCGGCGAACCCTCTTTGACACCGCGTCATGGTGCGTTGCGACCTTGACGGCTGAGAGTGGCTGCATCTATCGGTGTATGAGCGCTACTGGCCTGAATCGCAGCAGTGTTAATCACTTGCGCCGCGGCAGGCAGTACCTTGAATTACGCTCGCCTCGCCCCCATATCCCTCTCATCACGCTGGCAGCGGTGCTGCCCCGACGGAGGCGCATTGGACAGGGAAGACGACATTCAGTACGACGGCGAGATACTGCCACCCGAGGGCGCGCAGTCAGCAGACTATGATACGGCAACGCCGGCTGTGGCCGACGATGTGCTGCCCGATACGCTGGTGTTACTGCCTTTACCCGGCCGACCCTTTTTCCCCGGACAAGTGCAGCCGGTCTCGTTCAACCCGGATAACTGGCAGGCGACATTGGATGCCATTGCGCAGCAGGGCTCGGGGCTATTGGGTCTTGCGTTCATAGACGAACCCGACCCCGGAAAAGCCACCGCACAACAATTCCCGACCACCGGCTGTGTTGTGCGACTGCACCGGCCGCCTATGGCAGAGCATGGCGGCCAGTTTCTGGCGCAGGGGCTGCGTCGTTTCCGCATCGTGCGCTGGCTGAATGACCAAGGGCCTCTAGTCGCCCAGGTCGAGTACCCAAGGAGTCAGGGTGACCGTGAGAGCGATGAGATCAAGGCTTACGCCATGGCGATCATCGCGGCGATCAAGGAATTGCTGCCACTGAACCCCCTCTACAGCGAGGAGCTCAAGCAACACATTGGTCAGTTCAATCCCAACCAGCCGAGCCTGTTGGCTGACTTTGCGGCGGCACTCACCACAGCAAGCGGCGATCAATTACAGGAGATCCTCCAGACGCTGCCCTTGACTCAACGCATGACGAAAGTGCTTGAGCTTCTCAAGCGTGAGAAAGAATTGGCCACGCTGCAGGGTCAAATCACGACCCAGGTGAATGAGAAGGTCTCCGCGAATCAGCGTGAATTCTTTATGCGTGAGCAGATGAAGGTGATTGAGAAAGAGTTGGGCATTTCCAAAGATGACAACACCTCAGACCTCGAGCGCTTCCAGCAGCGGCTTGAAAATTTGCACCCGCCGCAAAAAGTGCGGGACCGCATCGAGGAAGAATTCGGCAAACTGAAAGTGCTGGAATCCGGGTCCCCCGAATACGGTGTGACCCGCAACTATCTGGACTGGGCAACCTCCGTGCCCTGGGGCGTGTATTCAGAGGACAAGCTGGACCTGAAACAGGCGCGCGTTGCGCTTGACGCGCACCACGATGGACTGGATGACGTGAAGGCTCGCATCCTCGAGTTTCTGGCAGTCGGCGCCTTCAAGGGCAGCATCGATGGTTCCATTCTGTTGCTGGTCGGTCCGCCCGGCGTGGGTAAGACCAGCATCGGTAAATCCATTGCTGCGGCACTGGGTCGTAAATTTTATCGATTCAGCCTGGGCGGCATGCGCGACGAGGCCGAGATCAAAGGTCACAGGCGAACCTATGTGGGGGCCATGCCGGGAAAACTCGCACAGGCATTGAAGGCTGTGGAGGTCGCCAACCCAGTGATCATGCTCGATGAGATCGACAAGATCGGGGCGTCTTTTCAAGGCGACCCGGCGTCTGCCTTACTAGAAGTCCTCGACCCTGAGCAAAACAGCGAGTTTCTGGATCACTATCTCGATCTGCGTGTGGACCTGTCGAAAGTCTTGTTTGTCTGCACTGCTAATCAACTCGATACGATTCCCGGGCCGCTTCTCGATCGCATGGAAGAGATCCGGCTGTCGGGGTATATCGCCGAGGAAAAACTGGCGATCGCCAAAAATCACTTGTGGCCAAAGTTACTCGAGCGCCACGGTGCAAAACCTAATCAGATCCGCATCAACGACGCCGCCATTCGTTTGGTCATCGATGCCTATAGCCGGGAGGCAGGCGTGCGGGGATTGGAAAAGCGGCTCAGTGCGCTGGTGCGCGCATCCATCCTGAAAATGGTGGAAGAGGACACCAAGCGGGTGCGCATTGGCAAGCGAGAGGTCGAGGAGACTCTCGGTCAGGCGCGATTCAAACCGGAGCGCGCCCAACGTGGCCGAGGGGTGATCACTGGGCTTGCCTGGACAGCGATGGGTGGGGCGACGCTCAGCATCGAGTCTTCCAAGATCCATACCCTAAACCGGGGCTTCAAGCTTACCGGTCAGCTCGGCGAGGTGATGAAAGAGAGCGCCGAGATTGCCTACAGCTATGTCGTGGCGCATCTCCGGGAGTTCGGTTGCGAGACGGATTTTTTTGATATGTCGATGGTGCACCTGCACGTGCCCGAAGGCGCGACGCCCAAGGATGGCCCCAGTGCCGGCATCACCATGGCGGCTGCGCTGGTGTCGTTGGCGCGTGGGGAGCGCTTACCCCGACCTTTGGCTATGACCGGGGAACTGACGCTCACGGGTCAGGTGCTGGCAGTGGGCGGAATTCGCGAAAAGGTCATTGCCGCGCGGCGCGCGCGGATTACGGAGGTCATCCTGCCCTTTGCCAACAAAGGGGATTACGAGGCGCTGCCCGATTATCTGCGTGAGGGCATCACGGTGCATTTTGTGCGCAGCTTTCGCGAGGTGTTCGATATCGTATTCGACGCCTCGGCAGAGCAGAAGCAGCTTCATTAAATCTGGGCACGGCCACCTTTAGCAGGCCATTGACCGGCGAGTGTCGCCCGTCGAACTGGGCCAACAGGGCGCGTTAGAGTCGATCGGCGCTCAGATCACCTTGGCTGTCAGGATCGCTCGGCGTGGGGCTGGGAAGCCTTCAATTGTGCGGGTGCAATCGTCGGGGTGCAGGAACTCTTCCAATGAATGAAACGTCATCCAGGGCGTGCGCCGCTGCTCTTCCGACGAGGTGGCACCTACATCGACGATCTCGATCTCGCTAAAGCCCGTCAGACTCAACCAACGCGCAGCGAGGCCAGGGCTCGGCAATTGCCAGACATTACCCATGCGCGCATAGCGTCCATTAGGTTCCAGTAGTGCGTCCTCATCTCCCTCTATCACTAGTGTCTCCAGTACCAGTTGCCCTCCGAGCGCCAGTTTGTGCTTCAAGCTCATCAGGTGCTCCATGGGGTCCCGCCGGTGATACAGCACGCCCATGGAAAATACCGTGTCAAACACTGGCAAGTGCTCGGGCATCGCTTCCAGCGTCATGGGTAAGACGTGGATGCCCGGCTGCTGTAAATAGGATTGAAGCGCTTTGAACTGCAATACAAACAGCGGTGTGGGATCGATGCCGATGACCTCTGTTGCCCCGGCGCCCAACATGCGCCAGCAGTGGTAGCCGTTACCGCAGCCCACGTCGAGTACCCGGCGGCCATCAAGCGGCGCGATCGCATCGGCTAGACGATCCCATTTCCAGTCGGACCGCCACTCGGTATCGATATGCAGTCCGCAGAGGTCAAAAGGCCCTTTGCGCCAGGGATGGAGTCCCATCAAAGCGCTGTGCAAGGCGTCCATCGTCTCGGCCGGAGCGGTGCCCGATAAGCCGACGCGCGCTGTAGTTAGCTGTATGTCTGCGGTCGGGAGTGATGGCAGAGCGTTGAGGGCGTCCCGCCAGCGAGGGAGATCACCGTAGCGAGCCTGCGACAAACCCGTATTGAACTGCTCGGGTAACAGCGGCAGCCAATCTGTGAAAGGGCCGTCTTGCCAGCGCGCGCTCAAGGCTTCCCAGTCGCTGACGAGCTCCGGGGGAAGTGCATGTTCGAGTGGGGAGGGGGGAGTCATGCGATGGCGATGAGCGAGCCAAAGTTCAGGCACTGAAACCAGACGTCGCAGCGGCTGAACCCCACGGCATTGAGCCGTGCGACATGCGACTCGCGCGTTTCGGCCACCAGCACATCCTCCAGTGCCTGCCGTTTTTGAGCGATCTCGAGATCACTGTAACCTTGTCGGCGCTTGAAATCGTGATGCAGGTCGATCAGGTATTCATCCAAACGCGAGTCGGGCAGGGTGAGTTTCTCCGACAGGATCAGTGCGTCGCCCGGCATCATCGCCTCTCGAATCCGCTTGAGTAGTCCCTCGCGTTCCTCAACAGGGATAAATTGGAGCGTGTAATTCATGATCACCAGGCTGGCATTATCGAGCGGGGTAGCGAGTACGTCCGCGTGTTGGAGCTCAATGCGGCTCGCCTCCGGGAATTGCGCGAGGTAACGGCTTGCCTGCTCCAGCATCGACTCGGAATTATCGACACCGATGAGTTCGCATCTCTTACAGGCAGGTTCCCGCGCCACTGAGAGAAGCGATGCGCCCCAGGAGCACCCCAAATCATAAATCCGCGAACCCGGCCGGGCGTGCTGCGCAGCGAGGGTCCCGGTCATGCCCACCACAGTGGCGTAGCCCGGTACGGAGCGATTGATCATATCCGGGAAGACAGAGGCGACCGAGGCGTCGAAGCGGAATAGTCCCGGGTCCGAGAGGGGTGAGGCGAACAGGTCATCACGTCCCCCAGTCAGTGAGGTGGATGCCGGTTCACCCGCCGTGGACAAATTGGTGTCGGTGCTTGGCAGGGGGTCGGGCGGGGCTTTTTGGGTCATAACAAGCTGGGGTGAACAAAGGCGAAAGGTGCAGGATAACAGGGCTTGTGGGGCCATCGGTTCGTCGCGCATACTCTCGCGCTCTGCTTGATCTCACAATTCCGAGAGTTCGCCATGTTTGATTCTCTTCCTGTGCTCCCGCCCGACTCTATTCTCGGCTTGGCTGCCGCTTGTCGCGCCGACCCCAACCCTGACAAGGTGGACCTGACGCTGGGCGTTTACATGGATGAAACCGGACTGTGCCCCGTATTTGAGGCGGTTCAGCAAGCGCAGCAGGCCTTGGTCAGTGAGGAGCAGACCAAGGTGTATATGCCGCCTCAGGGAGATCCCGATTATCTAAACGGAATCCGCTCACTGGTATTTGGCGAAGCGGGTATGGCTGACCTTGGTGATCGCACGTCAGCGGTACAGACCCCCGGTGGATGCGGCGCGGTGAGGCTGGGTGCCGAGGTGCTGCACGCCGCTGCCCCGGATGCCACCGTGTGGGTGAGTGATCCGACCTGGCCGGTGCATATCCCGCTAATGGGCTCAGTGGGACTGCAATTCAAAACCTATCGCTACTACTCCGCTGACATGGAGGGTCTCGATTTCGATGCCATGTTGGCGGATCTCGAGGCGGCGCAGGCTGGTGACGTGGTGCTCCTGCACGGCTGTTGTCATAACCCCAGCGGTGTCGATCCGACGCTTGAACAATGGGGCGTGTTGGCCGATTTGATGTCGGAGAGACGGCTGCTGCCTATGATAGATTTTGCCTATCAGGGGATGGGGGCTGGTCTTGATGTGGACGCCGCGGGTATCCGCGCGGTGCTTGAGCGCGTGCCAGAGATGATTATCGCAGTCTCCTCCTCGAAAAATATTGGCCTTTACCGCGAGCGCGCGGGCGCTGTGGTGTTTGTAGGCGGCGATGCCCGCGCGGCCGAAGCGATGGCGAGCCAGGCCGTCTCTGCGGCCCGCCGTGTGTACTCCATGCCGCCGGCTCACGGGGCGCTGTTGGCGGGGCGGGTACTATCCTCGCCGGCGCTGCGATCAGCTTGGGAGGCCGAGCTGAGCCAAATCTGCCAGCGCATTAACGGCTTGCGAGGTCATTTCGAGGAGGCGTTGACCACCGCCACTGGGCGAGACTTTGGTTTTATCGGCACGGAGCATGGCATGTTCTCCTTTCTGGGACTTAGCGTTGAGCAAGCACAACGCCTGAGAACAGAGCAGTCGGTATACATGCTGGACTCGTCGCGAATCAATATCGCTGGACTCAATGCCAAGAATCTGGGTCGCGTGGTCGAGGCGGTCGCCTCGGTACTCTGAGTCGGCACTTTGAGCAGCGCCGTCGCGCTCATCCCTCCAGTTCGACAAGGCGCTCCAGAGCGTGATCGAGAGCTTGCTCCGATTCGGTGACCGCGTTCAGTGTGGTAGCGACGTCGTCGGGGGGTTGCTCATAAAAACCGGGCTGAGCAATGATCTCCAGCAGCTCGGCGTGGCGCGCCTCGAGCGATTCGATTTCAGCGGGTAGGGCGTCCAGCTCTCGTTGATCCTGATAGCTCAATTTGGTTTTTTTCTTGGGCGCCTTCTCGCCCCCGTGAGCCGACGTCGATTTTTGAGCTGCCTCGGCTTCGTCGTCGGTTGTTTCTGCAGCGCGGGTGGCAGAGGACGCAGCAGACCCGACCGGCGCCTCGAGTTGCCCACCGCGCGCTTCCCAATCCGAAAAGCTGCCCGCTTGTTCTTCGATATCTCCGTCGCCTTTCATCACCAGCAGGCTGGTGACGACCTTATCGAGAAAGTGACGATCGTGACTGACTAGAATGATGGTGCCCTTGAATTCAAGCAGGATTTCTTCCAGCAGCTCCAGTGTCTCGATATCAAGATCATTGGTGGGTTCATCGAGGATGAGCAGATTGGCAGGCCGGATGAATAGGCGCGCCAGAATCGCGCGATTGATCTCGCCGCCGGATAAGGCTTTGACGGGGGTTCGAATGCGATCTGGAGCAAACAAGAAATCGCCAAGGTAGGTGATGGCGTGCCGGCGCTGACCGTTGATTTCAATGAACTGCTGTCCGCCGCAGATGTTGTCGATCAGATCTTTTTCTGGGTCGAGTTCGCCGCGCAGTTGGTCGGAGTAGGCGATCTCTAACTGGGTGCCGAGCAGCACATCGCCCTTGTCCGGTGCGAGTTCACCTAGTAAGAGCTTGATCACGGTGGTCTTACCGACACCATTGCTACCCACGATGCCCACCCGATCGCCGCGCTGGATAATGGTGGAGAAGTCGTTCACCACCGTATCGGTGCCATAGCGAAAGGCGATACCTCGCGCTTCGGCAACGCGGCGGCCCGAACGGTTGGCTTCCTCCAGCTTAAAGCTGCCTTTGCCTTGCGCTAACCGGCGTTGCGCGCGTTCTTCGCGCATGGCCTTGAGTGCCCTGACCCGGCCTTCATTGCGTGTCCGGCGAGCTTTAATCCCTTGCCGGATCCACGTCTCCTCCTGCGCCAGCTTTTTGTCAAAGAGCGCATCAGCTCGTGCCTCGGCTTCCGCCTGCTGCTCTCTCAGCACCAGGAATTTGGCGTAGTCGGCTTGCCACAACGAGAGATGCCCCCGATCGAGCTCGCCGATGCGATTACAGACGCGCTGCAGAAAACGCCGGTCGTGGGTTATGAGGACGATGGCGCCCTCGAAGCTACTGACTTGCTGCTCTAGCCAATCGATCGAAGGGATATCAAGATGGTTGGTCGGTTCGTCCAGCAGCAGTACGTTGGGCTCTGTCACCAATGCCCGCGCCAGCGCTGCACGCCGGCGCCACCCTCCCGACAAAGTCGCCAACGAATCATTGGCCTTTAGGTCTAGCTGCTGCAGCGCCCGCTCGATCCGCCGTTCCATGGTCCATCCGTCGAGATGTTCCAGCTTGGCCTGAACCTGGCTCAGCTCTTCCAGCGCCTCCGCAGAGCCATCTGCGGCGAGGGTGTGATAGCGCGATAGCAGCGCCCCGGTCTCTGCTAATCCCGCGGCGACGTAATCAAACACGCTGGTCTCGAGATGCTCAGGTAGCGCCTGCTCAAGACGCGCTATTGTGATATTGGGATCTACCCAGCGCTCGCCGTCCTCCGCGGACAACTCGCCCGACAAGATGCGCATCAGCGTCGATTTGCCTGCGCCGTTCCGGCCAAGGAGGCCCAGCCGCTCGCCTTTGTCCAGCGTCAGGCTCACCTTGTCCAGTAATACCTGGGTGCCGATGCTGAACTCTATCTGATCGAGGCGGATATAGGCCATGGATGTTCTCCTGAGGGCAGCAAGTTTAGGACAGAAAACAACCTTTGCGCGGATCTAGTAGAATGTTGGGGTTGGGGGACAACAACATGACGACAGCGACAATAGACGCGCAGGGGAATGCGCGCTGGATAGCACTCTGGCTGGCGGTCTGCGCCGTGACGATTTTGGGCATGATTCTGCTGGGCGGGGTGACCCGACTCACTGAGTCCGGCCTCTCGATGGTGGACTGGCGACCGATCATGGGCGTCATACCGCCACTGACCGAGGCACAGTGGTTGGTCACCTTTGCCGAATATCAGCAGTACCCAGAGTACCAAAAAATTAATCAGGGTATGGATCTCGCCGGGTTCAAACAGATCTTCTGGTTTGAGTATCTGCACCGCGTGCTGGGCCGCCTAATTGGCCTAATGTATTTCGTGCCTCTGTTGATCTTTGCGCTGCGGAAGATGATTGCACCACAACTCCTGCCGACACTGATTCTATTGTTGATTTTGGGTGCCGCGCAGGGCTTGCTCGGTTGGTACATGGTCAAGAGCGGTCTGGTTGACCGACCTTCTGTGTCGCAATACCGGCTGACGGCACACCTCGGCGTCGCGGTCGCCATCTATGCCCTGATGATGTGGTTGGTATTGCGTGTCAGCTCAGGCCTCTCGCCAGCGCTGAAGCACATCAGAGGCTGGGGCTGGTTGCTGGTTGTTGGGGTTTACACACTGATTTTGTCCGGCGGATTTATGGCCGGTACGGATGCAGGCTTTGCCTACCCGACCTGGCCGATGATGGGAGAGACGTTTGTGCCCATGGGCTATTACGCCGAGGGCTGGCAGGCCACTTTTGAAGGAGTCGCCACCATTCACTTCAACCACCGCATGCTCGCCTATGCCATGGCGCTCCTTGTGCTGGTGCTGAGCGTGCAATCTTTTCGAACCAGCGACCATCCCGGCGTCAGGCGAGGTGCCTGGCTGATGTTGGTAGCGCTCACATTCCAGGTAGCTCTGGGTATCGGCACAGTGCTAACGCAAGTAGCGATCCCCATGGCGGCGACCCATCAGGTCGGCGCGGTGCTGTTGCTGACAGCAGTGCTGTACTGGATCCACGCCCAGACTGACCAAAAGCTGGTGCTCTCTGTTTAGTAAAGAGTGAGACCGACCTCAGAGGCGCAGACTTCGCCTAGGTAGCCGTCGTGGGTATCCGTAAGTGGCGTCCTCAACGATCTATCGAAAAATTAAGTCCTGGAAGAGCCAGTGAGCTCCCGCACGTAAAAGCCAACCTCAGGCCAAGGTGCCGCGGTAAAGGCCTTGATAGTTCACGTCGGTCCGCCCCGCGCGCTATTTACCCACGCGTTTAGGCTCCCGTAATAGGAAGGACTTAAGCTCTGGCTTCGTCTGCAAAGTATCCAGTCGCGACGCCGTCCTCGCCATAGACCGGCTCTTTGATTTCAACCCGAAACTTAT
>CAJXDE010000075.1 GCA_913052635.1 uncultured Halieaceae bacterium | reverse complement strand
TTTGCCATACCGACATACCGCCATTCATCGTCACCCGCTCGGGTTCAGGCTTGGAACGGCCCATTCGCGACCACCAGGGCATAGCGAGGAAGAAGAAGAAGTAGAAAATTGTGCAAATTTGCGCGAGCACGGTGCGCTCAGGGGTCGGTGACTTCACACCCAGCACGCCAAGGATGATGAACGACACCACGAACAGCAGCAGCATGACGCGATTGAGCACGCCGCGGTAGCGCCACGACTTCACCGGGTTGCGATCTAACCATGGGAGCGCAAAGGGAATCACCACCGACGCCGCGAAAAACACGAAGCCCCAGAACTTGTCGGGAACTGCCCGCAGCACAGAGTAATAAGGGGTGAAGTACCACACGGGGGCAATGTGCTCCGGGGTCTTCAACCCGTTTGCCTCTTCAAAGTTCGCAAATTCGAGGAAGAAACCACCCATCTCGGGTGCGAAGAACAACACCCCGCAAAAGAAGAACAGGAATACCGCAATGCCCTGCACGTCATGCACAGAGTAGTAAGGGTGGAACTTGATGCCGTCCAGTGGCACGCCGTCGGGGCCCTTGTTCTTCTTGATCTCGACACCATCCGGATTATTCGAGCCCACTTCGTGCAGCGCCAGAATGTGCAGTACGACCAGCGCCAACAGCACAATCGGCAACGCCACAACGTGCAGTGCAAAAAACCGGTTCAACGTGATGCCAGACAGCAGGTAGTCGCCGCGGATCCAGGTCACGATGTCCTCACCAACCACGGGGATGGCTCCGAACAGGGAAATAATTACCTGTGCGCCCCAATAGGACATCTGCCCCCACGGTAAAACATAACCGACAAACGCCTCGGCCATCAGTACAACGAAAATCAGCATACCGAAGATCCAAATGAGCTCTCGTGGCTTTTTGTAGGAGCCGTACATGAGCGCGCGCATCATGTGCAGGTAGACCACGATAAAAAACGCCGAGGCGCCGGTGGAGTGCATGTAGCGCAACAACCATCCGTAATCCACGTCGCGCATGATGTACTCGACTGAAGCAAAAGCCTCTTCCGCTGACGGCGTGTAACTCATCGTCAGCCAGATGCCTGTCAGCAACTGGTTGACGAGCACCAGCAACGAAAACACGCCGAAGAAATACCACAGGTTGAAGTTCTTGGGCGCGTAGTACTCACCCATGTGCGTATCCCACGTCCGCGTCAGCGGCAGCCGCGCGTCAATCCAGGACATCAAGCCGGTCAGTGCTTTTTCCATCAGGCTGCCTCCGCGTCAACGCCAATCACCAGCACGCTGTCGCTCTCATACGTATAAGGGGGAATTTCAAGATTGGCTGACGCCGGTACGCCTTTGTAGACGCGCCCAGCCAGATCAAATTTGGAGCCGTGGCAGGGGCAAAAGAAGCCGCCCAACCACTCGTCACCACCCATGTCTGCGGCGCCGACCTCAGGCCGGAATTTGGGAGCACAGCCCAGGTGGGTGCAGAGCCCTACCATCACAAGAAATTCTTCATTGATGGCCCTACCATCGCCCTCGATGTAGTCGGGCTGCGCGGATGCCTCAGACGAAGGGTCTTTCAGGTCGTCATTCAAAGTGGTCAAACCCGCCACTTGCTCAGGGGTACGGCGCAGCACATAGACTGGTTTTCCCCGCCACTCAATCACCACCATCTGGCCCGGTTCGAGCTTACTGATGTCAGCGCGTACCGGTGCGCCTGCCGCCTTCGCTTTCTCGGAGGGATTCCATGACCCAAGAAAAGGCACGGCGACACCGGCCACACCACCCACGCCCACCGCAGAGGTTGCGGCAGTCAAAAAGCGTCGACGTGTTTGGCCATCATCAGCCACCGAATCGTGCGTGTCTGTTGTATCCGTCATGATTAAGACTCTCCCAGTCTACCGTCCCGCCTGCCAATACCCGCCTACACCCACATGGCGGGCAAAAGGAGTTAGATTGGCCTTGGCGAGTAAGATGAATTCAGCGCGCGAAGTGTAATGGTCGCGCAAGCCCCCAGCAAGCTGAAATACGTAACGCCTGACGACCGGGATCAGCCAGAGATTGGGCTACCTATTACTCATGGGGAGCAAAGCTATTCACCAGCACCACCCCCGCCACAATCAACAGCAGGCCCACAATGGCGCGCCAATCCAGTGCCTGCTCAAAAACCAGGTATCCGAACAGGGTAATGAGAAAAATACCCAGCCCTGACCATGTGGCGTAGACCACCGCGATCGGCAGCGTATTCAGGGCGAAGGTCAAGCAGTAGAAGGAGGCCGCGTAGCACCCTATCAGGGACAGTGTGGGCACGAGGCGGGTGAAGTTCTGGCTCACGGGCAACAGCATGGTGCCGCAAACCTCCAACGCCACCGCGATCAGTAAAAAAAAGTACTGCACGATATCGGGCTCCCTGGATCCGTTACTGCCATCAACACTATATCCCCTCAATAACGCTTAGCTGCGCCCACCGCAGATCGTCATCATAAAACCGAGGAAAGCTGCGATTTTGACAGGAACCAAAAAAAAGGCCCGCTTCGGCGGGCCTCTGGGTATGAATGGAATGATCAGCGCTTCGAGAACTGGGGGCGCCGACGGGCTTTTCGTAAGCCCACTTTCTTACGCTCAACCTCTCTGGCGTCGCGGGTGACATAACCTGCCGCTCGCAGTGTACCGCGAAGGCTTTCGTCGTATTCCAACAATGCGCGTGTCAGGCCATGCCGAATAGCACCGGCTTGGCCAAAGCTGCCACCACCGGCAACCGTCACATTGGCATCAAAAGTGTCGGTGTTCTCGGTCAGTTCCAGAGGCTGCCTGACAATCATTCGCGCTACTTCTCGGCCGAAGTATTCATCAATGGGACGGCCATTGATCATGATGTTGCCGCTACCTGTCTGTAAAAAGACACGTGCAGTGGACGTCTTGCGACGTCCTGTTCCGTAATACTGTGCGGTTGCCATCGTGACCTCCTCAGATCGTCAGTGGCTGCGGCTGCTGTGCCGCATGCGGATGCGAAGGCCCCGCATAAACTTTGAGCTTTTTCAGCATTGCGCGACCCAGAGGGCTCCGCGGCATCATGCCCTTCACCGCACGCTGAATAACCCGCTCCGGCGCCTTCTCGATCAACTGCTCGAAGCTGGCTGCGCGGATGCCACCCGGAAAACCGGTATGGTGGTAGTACATTTTGTCGGTTTGCTTCGCGCCGGTGACGCGAACTTTCTCGCAGTTCACGACAACTACGTAGTCACCCATGTCCATGTGGGGGGTGTACTCTGGTTTGTGCTTGCCGCGCAAACGGTGCGCGATCTCTGTGGCGAGACGACCGAGCGTCAAATTCTCGGCATCGACCACTAACCAGTCGTGCTGAACGTCTTCTGCCTTGGCGCTATATGTTTTCATGACCCATGCTCTGAGGGCGAAATCAAAGGAGCGCGGATGTTACTGGAGTGCCTAGGCCCTTTCAACCGTTAATTTGCCGAGCCAGCGTCACGGCCGATGCTCTGCTTTGAGGTATTCCTGAGTGCGCATTTCCTGCAATCTGGAGACCGTCCGGTCGAACTCAAAGCGCAGCCTTGACCCGTCGTAGAGCGCTTCCGGCGGCTGAGCAGCTGTGGCAATCAGTTTGACATTGCGATCGTAAAACTCATCCACCAAATTAATAAAACGCCGAGCCGCATCCTCTTTGTCCCGGTCCAGCAGAGGAATCTGCTCAATCAATACGGTGTGGTACTCGCGAGCCATCTCGACATAGTCGGCCGCGCTGCGCGGCTCCTCACACAGGGTACTGAAGGTCACCCAGGCAACACCGGGCGCATCGGCTAGCAGATTGAGGGCTCTTTGATTGATATCGACCGATATGGGTTCACCCGTTATCCGTCCGGTCAGCGACGAAAAATAGGCTGACAGCGCGTCAGCGGCGGCCCCGTCGTGGGGGACGTGCCATAAATCAGCGCGTTGTAGCGTTCTGAAGCGGTAATCAGTAGACGCTTCCAGGTGCGTCACGGTCAGGTGCTGCTCAAGCAAACCAATTGCCGGCAGGAAACGACTGCGCTGTAGTCCATCACGGTACAGCTCCTGTGGCGGGATGTTCGACGTGGCGACCAGCGTGACACCCCGTCGAAACAGCGCATCGATTAATCCACCGAGGATCATGGCATCGCCAATATCACTGACAAAAAACTCGTCAAAGCAGAGCACCATGGCCTCATTAGCGATTTCATCTGCCACGACTTCAAGCGGGTTTTTGGCTCCGCTGTGCTGGGTTAGTGCCGAGTGCACACGCTGCATGAAACGATGAAAGTGAACCCTGAGTTTTCGCTCCAGAGCCAGGCTTTCGTAAAAGGTATCCACCAGATGGGTTTTACCCCGGCCTACCCCGCCCCATATATACAGACCTTGCTCTGGCGCCGCGGGGCGGCCCATCAGCTTTCGGGCGCGGGCCCGGAGGGTGTTTTGCTCTGCCGCTCTGGCCAGTAGGCGACTGCCCAGGTCATCCAACTGGCGCATCACATTCTCCTGCGCAGGATCAGCCAGCAGGGCGCCAGATGCCACGTCTCGATGGTAGCGCTGTAATGGGGAGAGGCCTTCTGTCATGGTTTAGCGATGCAAGGATTGAGGGGACAGTGAGCTGGTTGAGCGGCGCGCAGGGTAGCACGGACGGCGCGAACAAAAAGCGCGCTACTCACTACCTGACGATATACGGTGCCGGAACTCAAGCTAGATCGATCTCACCCTGCCCCAACCGCCGCGGGACGCCGTGCCTGACTTGCAGTACACTCACTGGGACAGGCGGGGAAAAACCTGGTAACCAACAAAGGCCTTTAAAACCATGTATTCGATGTCAAACCTAATCTTTGCACTCCTTATTGGCGGCGGTATCGGTGGCGTTGGGGGGTGGTATCTGGCCCTAAATGCGCGTGGCGACAACAAGCGCAAAGTGATCATGGAACTCGAAAGCCAGTTGGATCAGGCCAAACAGGATCGGGCTGATTACGAGGCAGAGGTATCTGAACACTTCTCGCAAACCGCAGATCTTCTGCACAAGTTGACCGACGACTATCGGGCCGTATACACGCACCTCGCGGACGGCGCTGAGCAGTTATGTGGTGACAGGGTCAGCATCTCTGAGGCGGCGCTCACCGCGCCCGCGGCAGACTCGACTGACAAACCGCATCTGGTCGAGGTGGCACAACCACTGGACTATGCCCCCAAGAAGCCGGATGAGCAGGGGCAACTCTCGGAAACTTTCGGCCTCGATAAGTCCAACAGCTCAGCTGCTTGAAGCCGTCAGGCAGGGTTGTCGATATCGATGAACTCGTGGCTCAACCCTAGCGCTTCGGCTGCGAGTGCGCCGACCGCCTGCACGCCGTAGCGCTCAGTGGCGTGGTGGCCCGCACCGATAAAAGCAATACCGCGCTCGAGGGCCACATGCGCGGTCTGCTCTGAGACCTCCCCCGTCACATACACATCAGCGCCCGCATCGGCGGCGAGATCGATGTAGCCTTGCCCGGCCCCTGTGCACCATGCCACTGATTTCACGTCGCCCTCTCCAATCACGAGTGGGGTGCGATCCAATGCAACACTGAGTCGGTCCGCGATTTCCCGAGCCGTGACCGACGCTTCGAACTGGCCCCAGAAGACCGGCGTGCCCGGATCTTCCGGATCGAGCGCCTCGGGGGCTTCAATGCCCATCAGTCGGCCGAGTGCCGCGTTATTGCCGTGCAGCGGATGACAATCCAGCGGCAGATGGTAGGCAAACAAATTGATATCAGCCTTTATCAGCGCGCGCAGTCGCGCCGCTTTCATCCCCGTAATACAAGGCGGCTCTGAGCGCCAAAAATACCCATGATGGACCAGGATGGCGTCAGCCCCGCGGTCGCGCGCCGCCTCGATCAGCGCCTGACTGGCTGTCACGCCAGTCACCAGGTGTCGCACGTCAATTTTCCCTTCGATCTGCAACCCATTTGGGCAATAGTCTTTGAAGCGCTGAGGCGTCAGTAAATCGTCAAAAAATGCGTTCAGTTGTTGCCTAGTGCAGCCCATAGTCGATCCAAGCCAATGATCTCTTTGGGGAGAATAACCAGCGCACGATCATTTACAATGCCCCGAGGAGATCGATGTGAAACAAGAACTGACCGCCTTTATATGGCCGGCACTGGTCGGCGTCCTAGCTGCGGCACTCATTCTCGATAAATGGGTGCTGGAGCCACAGGAAACAGGGAACGCACCAGTCAACGGCGGCTACCGTGATGCCGTGGCGCTGGCCACCCCATCGGTGGTCAACATCTACACCGCCAAATTGGTTGATGCGCGCACTGACCCCCACCTGAACTCTCCGCTACAGCGTAGGTTGTTTTCCAACCGCGGCAGTCGCCAGCGCATCGAGCGCTCGCTGGGCTCTGGCGTGATTCTCAGCGCTGCAGGACATATTGTGACCAACAACCACGTGATTGCAGGCGCTGACGCCATTCAGGTACTGCTTGCAGATGGCCGTTCAGCCAGCGCCTCGGTGGTGGGCAGTGACCCCGAGACCGATCTCGCCATTTTGCATATCGACCTGCCGGAGCTGACACCGATCGCGCTTGCGGATGCCGGCGATATCGCCGTGGGTGATGTGGTGTTGGCCATCGGCAACCCTTACGGCTTTGGTCACTCGGTATCTCAGGGCATCGTCTCAGGAGTGGGCCGCTTCGGTTTGCAGCTGTCGACCTACGAGGGCTATATCCAGACTGATGCCACCATCCACCTGGGTAGCTCAGGCGGCGCCCTGATCGATCATCAAGGTCGTTTGGTTGGCATCAATACCCTGATCTATACCGCGGGCACGGAACGCAATGGGGAAACACCGGGAATCGGGATTAACCTAGCGACCCCTAGCCCGTTGGCTGCAGCTGTGCTGCATGACATCGTCAAGTATGGACATGTTATTCGCGGTTGGCTGGGCGTCAGCGTGGAAGTGCTGCTCAGCGAACAGCAGGCCGGAGGGCCAATGCAACAACTGATCGTGACGGATCTTGCTCCCGGGGGACCTGCACAGCGCGCTGGCATCCAGCTCAACGATATCATCGTGGCTATGGATGGAGAACCTGTAGTGGATGGCCGGGCGGCGATGCTACAAATCGCTCAATTGCGACCGGGTCATCTCCTGCGGGTCAATCTGGAGCGCGAGGGTGTGCCGATCGAATTGGAAGCCGTCGTCGGCACCCGCGGCAACAGCTGACTCAGTCTCCGCCTCGCATGCGCTTTTGGGCACTGAGCCCGTGTGCTTCCAGCGCCTCGGCATCAGCCAGCACCGCCGCGACTTCACCCAGGGTGTGAGCGCCCTGCTCAGAGACCCTGATCAGACTGCTCCTGCGCTGAAAGTCATAGACACCCAGCGGCGAGGCAAATCGAGCGGAACCTGCGGTCGGCAACACGTGGTTGGGGCCAGCACAGTAATCACCGAGCGCCTCTGAAGACATCGCCCCCATAAAGATCGCGCCCGCTGCGCGGATATCGCCGACCACGCTGTCCGGGTCCGCCAATGCCAGCTCGAGGTGCTCAGGTGCCATACGATTGCTTAGGGTCACCGACGACTCGATATCGGGTACCTTGATCAGCGCGCCGCGGTGTTTGAGCGCCGCCGTCACGATATCGCGCCGCGACAACGTGGGTAGCAGTCGAGCAATACAAGCCGCCACCGCATCCAGATAGTCATTATCGGGGGAGATCAAAACCGCCTGGGCGTATTCGTCGTGCTCAGCCTGGGCGAACAAGTCCATTGCCACCCACTCGGGGTCGACCGACCCGTCCGCGAGGATCAGAATTTCAGAGGGGCCAGCGACCATATCGATGCCCACGCGCCCGAAAACCTGTCGCTTTGCCTCGGCGACGAAGCGGTTACCGGGACCGACAATTTTGTCGACCCTAGGAATGGTGGCCGTGCCGTAGGTCAGCGCTGCGACAGCTTGCGCGCCGCCAACGGTATAGACCTCATCGACACCCGCCAGCGCCGCGGCTGCCAGCACCGCGGGGTTGACGTCCCCACTGGGTGCCGGTACTACCATGACAACGCGCTCTACACCGGCCACTTTCGCAGGAATCGCGTTCATCAGCACCGAAGACGGATAGCTCGCCCGACCGCCCGGCACATAAACACCCACACAATCGAGCGCTGAGACTCGCTGCCCCAGCACGTTGCCTTCTTCGTCCTCGTATTGCCAACTTTCGGCTCGCTGACGTTCGTGGAACCGCCAAATGCGCGCCGCTGCGCGCGTGAGCGCCGATGACACATCAGGGGGCAGATCAGATAAAGCCTGCTCGATGGCATCCACGCTGACACGAAGCGACTGAGCATCCTCTACCGCTCGCCGATCCAGCTCGTTGGTGTATCTGACCAACGCGGCATCACCCTCCTGCGCTACCGCTGCCACAATCTGCGTCACGGTCTGCGCAAGGTCAGCATCGGCCTCGGCCGGGCTGATCAGCAAGCGGCCAAAGGCGGCCTCAAAGTCAGGCTCGGACATATCCAATCGGCTGATGGGATGCGTTGCCATCATTGACCTGCCGTTTTCACTGCAGCGGTTAGCGCTTCGACCAGAGTCTGGACAGACGCATGCCGGGTGCGCATCGATGCCTTGTTCACGATCAATCGCGAGGAGATATGCGCAATCAATTCCCGCGGCGCCATGCCGTTGTCTGCCAGCGTTTTGCCGGTATCGACAATGTCGACGATCTCATCTGCCAAACCCATCAGCGGAGCCAGTTCCATAGAGCCGTAGAGCTTGATGAGATCGGCGTGCAGGCCCTTACGCGCATAGTGCGCTCGGGCCACGTTCATGAATTTAGTCGCCACCCTCACGCGGCGACGTCCACTATTCTCGGTCTGGTCAGAAGCGGGCCCTGCTGTCATGAGTCGGCATCGCGCGATGCCCAAATCCAGCGGCTCGTAGGTGCCCCCGCCACCGAACTCCAGCAACATATCTTTTCCCGCGATCCCGACATCTGCGGCACCGTGTCGGACATACGTGGGCACGTCAGATCCCCGCAGGATCACCAGACTGATATTGGGCACGGTGGTCGCAACGATCAGCTTGCGGCTGCTGTCGAGATCCTCCCGTGGCGCGATGCCGACCTCTGCCAGTAACGGCAGGGTTTCCCTCAATATCCGGCCCTTAGTCAGCGCAAGCGTTAATTTGTGTTCGAGTTTCATAAAAGTGTTATTCAGACCCTCAAGTGGATATACGACGGATATCGGCGCCCAGGCATTGCAATTTACCCTCGATATTTTCGTAACCGCGGTCAATATGGTAGATGCGATCAATGCGGGTCTCACCCGAGGCCACCAAGCCTGCAATCACCAGACTGGCAGATGCGCGCAAATCCGACGCCATCACGGGTGCACCCTGCAAGCTGGACCGCCCGGTAATACAGGCGCTATCTCCCTCAATCGTGATGTCGGCGCCCATACGCTTCATTTCATGTGCTTGCATCAAGCGGTTTTCAAATACGGTCTCCGTGACGCGAGATGTCCCCTGGGCGACCGTATTCAATGCAGTGAATTGGGCCTGCATATCGGTGGGGAAACCCGGGAACGGCTCGGTCACAATATCCACCGCTTTGGGTCTCTCACCCCGCATATCCAGACTGATCCAGTCATCACCCTCATCGAGATCAGCGCCCGTCTGGCCGAGCTTATCCCGCACCACGCCCAGCACCTCGGGACAGATACCCTCTACTCGCAGGCTGCCGCCCGTTGCCGCCGCCGCCACCAGATAGGTGCCCACCTCAATGCGATCTGGCATGACCTCGTAAGGCGCACCGTTGAGTGTTGCAACACCCTGCAACGTTAGGGTGTCAGTGCCCTCTCCTTCGATATGGGCACCCATGGCTCTGAGGAATCTCACCAGGTCGACAATTTCAGGTTCCCTCGCCACATTGCGCAGCACACTGGTGCCGGCCGCCAGTGACGCCGCCATCACGGCGTTTTCGGTGCCCCCCACCGTGACCGTATCAAAGGTGAAGTCGACGCCCTTTAATCCTTCTGGCGCGCTTGCCACGATGTACCCGCCTTCGATCGTGATGACGGCTCCCATCGCTTCCAGTGCGCGGATATGCAGGTCTACAGGGCGGCTGCCGATCGCACAGCCCCCAGGGAATGACACCCGCGCTTGCCCGTACCTTGCCAGCAAGGGGCCCAACACAAGGATGGAAGCGCGCATGGTTTTCACCAGGTCATAGGGCGCGGTGAATGCTTGCACCGAGTCACTTTCTATCAACACCTCGCCATCTTGGCGACGCGCAGTTTTTGCGCCGAGGCTGGCGAGCAAGGTCAGCATGGTGGTGATGTCCCGCAACACAGGCACCGACCGCAGAGAACAAGCTCCAGCGGTCAGCAGAGTAGCTGCGAGTATCGGCAAGGCAGCATTTTTTGCTCCCGAGGCGGTCAGTCCGCCCTCAAGGCGATTCCCTCCCCGGATAATCAGACTGTCCAAAAGCCACCTCGTTCAGGGGGTTTGCGCACTGATATTAACTGCGTGCAGGGTGCCATCGGCGATGAGTCCCGACAGCGGCGCATAAACGCGCTGCTGGCGCGCGACCGGCCTCAGGCCCTCAA
>CAJXDE010000074.1 GCA_913052635.1 uncultured Halieaceae bacterium | reverse complement strand
AGCAGCCCTTCATTCCACAATTCATTCGTGAAGTTGGAGTAAGCTGCGAAATTCTCATGTCCAACCACCCATTTGAAGCTCGGTGCATTGCCAATTCCAGCTGGGGCCCCTGCTCTGGGCCATAACTGGGCCATGCCCATAGATTCACCGGTAAAGCCTCGCTTCGCCAATGCCTCAGCGTATGCTGTATTTGCAACCAGAAGGTCATCGTCAGTCTTGCCTTCTTTGTAAACGCAGTCAGCAAACTCGGTCAGGTGATCCCCATTTGTAAAATCACCGGCTTGCACCAACACCCATCCTCCCCAATCGCTATGAGCACATTGCTCGAGAAATTTATTCGCCTCTGTGTACATCTCATCGCCATTAGTTGAGCGTATGTCCATGTCTTTACCGGCCGACTCGTAGCTATCCCAATAACCTAACCATATAAATTCAGTTGGATATTCTCCGTCTGAAAATTCGGTCCACATGAGTTGAGCAATGTGGGATTCGAAGGCGCCGTTTTCATCTGCCCATTTGTTCCAATTGGCAGCAAACTTTTGCGACTGCTCATAGCCGTTCACCCCCTCTGTAAAGCTACAGTTATACATCTCGAGGGGTGCACCCACGCTCCACTCAGGACTACTGGAAGAGTGATTGTCTGCTACTGCCAGGGGAATGGCGATGATGCAAGCCAGATTGATTAACGTTGAAATTTTCATAGATTTCTCTCCTCTTGAGAAACGGGGGACGCCGCGCCCAAAGTGAGCGTGGCGACGTCCCTCGACAGGTTGTGAGTGCAATCAGGGGCGGTACAGCACTGTCTCGGTGTTGAGCTGCTCGCCGGTGCAGTCTGCGTAGTTTTGGTAGTACTCACGCAGGCCTCTCCAGCCGCCTTTCGCTTCCATGGCCCGTCTGGCCATGAAGGACTCCAGATCGGGATAGATAGCCAGATGGGCAAAATCCCCCGGCGCGTCAGCAGCGCCGGTATGAGGGAACATCAGTGCCCAGCCGATCAAACCACTAGGATTCTCATTGATCTGTGCCACGTATTCGGCGTGTTTCTGTGAGAGTTGCTCGAAACCGACTTTGGCCGTGCACCAGTTCCACGAAACGTAGCGCTCATCGTCGTTCTCCATCGCCTCCGTATCGGCATACAGCACCTGCCCATGCGCCTGCTTCACATGACAAATCGCCAGAGACTGCCAACGCTCGTTCAGCGCCATGCCGTCCTCCGAGGTCAGCCACAGATCCCACGATTTACCCCAGGGCTCGTAGTCGCTGGCCAGAAACTCTACAAAGTCGTAGGGCCATGGACGCTGCATGTTTTGATGTGAAAACAAAGGAAATTGACGAACAAACACGGGCTCAACGTCATACTTTTCTGCCCAGTCAAAGTAGTCTTCGACCAGGGCGTGGTAGTCGGCGAGCGTGACGCCGGGATTTAACTTGCACAGGTTGGCCTGTACATTAAAAGGTTGTGATACCGCCATGCCATTGAGCATTTGATCGTCCGCCAAGGTGGCGGGTGAGGCGAAAATCGCCCAAAGCATGGCGCTGAGCCATGCGGCTTTAAAAACGTTCATTATTCATCCCCAGGTGGTTGAGTTGTTTTGTTTTCCCCCATTGCTAACGGGTACTCGCACAATCCGAAATTAACAAAAACGAAATATGCAGAGGTGAATCTTTTATGAGGCTTTTCGTTGCAGAAATGCAACGGACAAGTCAGTCTGTTACGGATTCGGGCGCTGATCTGGCCTGACCAGCAAGTAGAAAACGCCGCCGCTAGCGACGATGGCGGCAGAAATTAGCGCCTCGACCGGACGCTGTAATACCACGTAGGTCAGCGTCCAGCCGGTGATGCCGAGGAAGACTAGCGGCGTGATGGGGTAAAGCGTTACGCGAAAGGGGCGGGGCAAGTGGGGTTGTCGCCAACGGAGGATAAACAAGCCGAGTACAGTGGCGAAGGTATTTAGCGCCATCGTCGCGCCCGAGAACACCAGGATTTGTTCGAAGGAGGCCGTCCAGAGAAACGCCAGTGCTGTCCCTGACTGCAGCAGAATGGCGGTGACCGGAATGCCATCGCGATTCTCCCGCGCAAGGGTTGTAAAACGCGGGTAGTCCTGCCCGATGCGATGTAATACGCGGGGACCGGCCAGAATCATGGCGCTGATGGTCGAAATGAGCAGCAGCGCCAGCAACAGACCCATGAAAGTACCCAGGCGCGGGCCAAACGCGAAGTCAGCCGCAATGACTCCCACCTCAACCTTACCCACCATTGCCTCCATCGGGGCAACGGAGAGGAAGACGAAGTTCAGCAGGCAATACAGTGCCGCTACGACGGCTGTGCTGATACCCAATACCCAGGGCAAGCTCCGTTGCGGGGCCGCGAGCTCGCCACTGATATAGGTCGCGGCGTTCCAGCCGGAGTAGGCGTAGTTCACATAGATCAGCGAGACGGCGAAGGCGCCGCTGCCGAACAATGCCATGGCTTCACCGTCCAATACGAAGCGGGCATGTTGCTCGGCAGGGCTCAGGGTAAGTGCGGTCGCTGAAAACAGCACGATGAGTAATAGCTTGAGCAACGTGAAGCCCGCTTGTGTGCCGCCACTGTGCCGGTGGGTAGTGCAGTGGGCCGCCGTGAGCGCGGCGATGGCGATAGTGGCGAGCCACAGCGGATCCACGCCCAGTCCGCTCGAATTAAGGTAGCTGCCAAAGGTCAGTGCGGCCAATGCTGTGGGGGCAGCGAAGCCGACCGTTGCGGACACCCAGCCGGAGATAAAGCCCGCGCTGGGATGATAGATCTCGGTTAAAAAATGATATTCACCACCAGAGCGGGGCAGGGCGGCGCCCAACTCGGCATAGCTCAGTGCGCCGCAGAGTGCCGAGACTCCACCCACCAGCCAGAGCATCATGATCACCGGCGCGGATTGAATATCTATCAGCTGAAAACCGAGGCTGGTAAACACCCCGGTGCCGATCATATTGGCGATGACTACGGCCGCGGCAACTTTTGGGGAGTAGTGTGACAGGATGAATCCTCAGGCGACATGGGCTAACGAGGGCGAGGCCTAAATTATTGCGCCGATCAGCCAGAAAGTCCCCATACCGGCGATCAGAGCAAAAATATGGTTGCTCGTGGTCTTGGCGGCGAAGGCTGCGCAAACCAGTCCCAGTATTTCAGGCGGGCCAGCGGCCAGTTCCCCCTCCGGCGTTGTCAGCATCGAGATCACTAATGCCGCCATGACGGTGGGGGCAACGTATTCCAGTGCACGCAGCAGCAACGGCGGGAAAGCGTAGCGTGCCAGGGCAAAAATAAAGACAGCTCGCATGGCGTAGGAGCCAATACCTGTGAGGATAATAGCCGTTGCAATCATGTCGGTTGCTTCCGCGTGGCGAGCAATATGACGCAGACGCTGACGATCACCGCGATCAAGATCCCCGCGCGATTGGGCAATGACGCCAGCAGGTAGGTCACACCCATCGCCATTGCAGCCGCGGCCAACTTATCCTGTCGCTCACTCGCCGCCATCATCAAGCTGACAAAGAGAACGGGCGCCGCAAACTCTACGCCCCACTCGGTCGGTATGGCGGGTCCTAGCACGACGCCTAGCGCAGTGGAGATCATCCATAGCGTCCAAAACGTGAAGCCGGCGCTCAGAAAATAACGCCGGAAAGCGACGGGGTCATCGATCCGTTTGATCTGGCTGAGCACAAATACCTGATCGATTAGCACATAAGCCCCCACCCAGCGGAACCAGCCGGGTTGATGCTGGAACCGGGGCGCAAGCGTGACGGAGTAGAACATATGGCGCGCGCCCACAATCAAAGCGGCGCTGACCGCTGCAGCGACCGATGCGCCCTCGCCGATCAGCGTGAATAAGGTCACCTGAATGGCGCCGCCGAAAATAATGGGTGAGGAAGACCAGCCCAGCCACTCAGGAATACCGGCCTCTGCCACAACCACTCCGAATACGAAGGCAAACGGTAGCGCAGGAATGAACAGCGGCAAGGCGTCGAGGGAGCCGCGTAGCGCGTGGCGAGTCGGGGCGGTATTCATGGCGCCGCTAATATCCCGGACGTGCAAAGGATAAGCGGCAAAAAAACGGCCCACTGTGGGGCGGCTTTAGTGTTAGGTGTCGACTTTCGTCCTGAAAGTCCACGTTTTGTGTGCGGTGTGTACCGCCATATTGTGCTTCCAATTGTCCGCGCTTGAGGCGGCGAAGGGTTTGTTAAAGCTGTCATGTTTAGCTTCGCCTTGCGAGAGCGGATCCCAGCAGACGACCGAAAGTGATGGCGGGCGTCACTAGCATGCCGTTGGTGTAAGCGGCACCTGAGGTAGCGCCGGCCCCGATGACCTCGCCAATGGCGTATAGGTTAGAAATAGCCTTTCGCTGTGGGTCGAGCACCTGGAAGTTCGTATTCACACTGAGCCCAGCAAAGGAGACCAGCGTCCACCCTTGCATGGCAATGGCGTAAAAAGGAGCTTTTTCAATTGTCTTAGGGCGATGTGTTCTGCCAAAGCGGTCGGCTTGGGCAGTTTGCTGCCGCCGATTGTAGTCGTCGATGTTTCGGCGTAGCGAGGAGGCATTTATACCTGCACGAAACGCGAGTTCCTCAAGAGTCATGGCGCGGCTGAACATGGGGTGTGTCTGATATTCATTGGCGAGGCGATCCCGACTCCAGTCAGGAATGATCGGCTCGGACTTTGCCAGCATCTCAGCATCGAAGATGGCCCAGTGCCGATGACCGGGTTGTCGGTAAATGCCCCGCTCTATTTGGTGGACGCTAGGGTGGTCCTCCCGGACGAATCGCTCACCGTGTGCATTCACTAAAATCTCCCATGGCTGTCGCACCATCGGATGCAAAGGGGCCCAGGCATGCATTTGGGCTGGATATTGCCACGCATCTGGTACCAGACCGGGCAAGCTGGCGTATTTTTCGCCACCGACGATGGCGCCTCCAGCCGACATGCCCAAGATCAGACCGTCCCCCTGTGAGGTGGGGTAGGCGGTTTTCGCGTAGAGTGGCACACCATGAAGATCCTCGAAGAGGCGCGGGTTCGCCGCACAACCTCCAGATGCGAGCACAACATGTGATCCCCTGAAATCCTGGGTGCCTAAGAGGCCAGTGGCTGTGACGCCAACCACTTTCCCAGAGTTCTGTTGGATCAATCCTTGTACTGCAGTCCCTGTCAGCAGAGTGATTTGCTGTCGAGCGATGGACGCTTCAAGTGATGGGAGGAATGCGTTCAGTATCGACAGGCCGCTCTTGACTCCCTGCTGGTAACGTCGAGCGGTGAAGTGATCATGGCCAATGCCGGTTACGGGGTGACCTGCCATGACTTCAAAGCCATGTTTAGCGAGCCAGTTGATCGTGTCCCCCGCGTGGTCAACGGTCAAGCGAGTCAGCGCCGGATCAGCTGTGTTTTCGTTGATCCGCATACAGTCAGCGAAGTGTGCGTCGGGGCTATCAGTGATACCGAGGCGTTGTTGGAAGACGGTTCCCGCGCCGGCGATTTGGCCAGTAGACCAAAACAGCGTGCCGCCCAAGGCGGGGCTCTTTTCGATGAGCAGAACGCGCGCGCCGCCCTGTGCGGCGAACAAGGCGCAGGGAATGCCAGCTGTGCCGCCCCCTACAACGATCACGTCATAGTGTTGAGCGGGGTCTGCTCGCAAGGTGTCCGTTCGGGCTATTGAAAGTGCCGCTACGGCCGTGAGCAGGGTTCGTCGATTAAGATTGAGCATCATGCACCGCCCGTTGTTTGCTGGGGTACGATACCCCTGCTTTCTGTTTCACTCCGGTCTGGCCTTGATGCGCAGCAACCTTCTCGTCCAGACCGATTGGAAAATAGGGTCTAGCCAGCGGTATAGGCGCCCCGACACCACCACCGGTTTTCCGGCCTCGACGCCTTTGATGGCGTCGCGCACCACGACGTCAGCGTTGTACCAAAGCCATTTGGCCATGTTGTTTTTCATGTCCATGAGGCCTGCGGTGTCGTGGAAGTCGGTATGGGTGAAGCCGGGACACAGCGCCGACACATGTACGCCCTGCGCGGCGACGGTCAGGTTCAGTTCCTCTGATAAAGCCACCAGATAGGATTTTGCCGGCCCGTAATTGCAGCCGCCGGAGCGCGGCACCCGTGCGGCGACAGACGCCACATTGATGACGCGTCCATACCCCCGCTCCACCATGTCTGGAATCATGCGATGGCAAAGGTCGGCCACCGATAGCATCATCAGCTGGAAAAAAGTCTGCTGCGCCGCCCAGTCGCGGTCTTTGAGTAAATCTGGGCCAGCCACCCCCGCGTTGTTGACGAGCCAGCTGACTTGCCAGCCTGCTGACACGCAGGTGCTCCTAATCTGGGCCCCCGCGCCCGGCTCGTTCAGGTCTGCTACGATGAGCTGGCAGTCGATCTTGTGCGCCGCACGAAGTTTTTCAGCGAGCGCGCTGAGCCGGCCCTCACGCCGTGCCACCAAAATGAGATTGTGTCTGGCTGCGGCCAGCTGCCGCGCAAACTCGGCGCCCAACCCGGCCGAGGCGCCGGTGATCAGGGCATATTCATTGCGTGCTGTCACGTCGTTCATCGGTGCTCAATCGTGTAAAGAAATGGTTACAGACATGGGTGCTGTCGGCCCGCTGGTGCTTTTCAAAGTGTCATCGACCAACTGTGGAGCCGGATCTTCCAGGCGCCGGCATCGTCTTTGGCTACCACGTCGATGTAGTGAGAGGTCGTCGATTCTCCCTCCAGCGCACCCTCGGGCAGGTCGGCGTCTGCACTGGCATCAGCGATACGACGAATCGTGTAATCATACTCAACCACTGCGGCGTCGCCCATCATAGTGATGCTGTGCGGGGTGTCGATGGTGATTTCGTAGCGTGCCGTCTCAAAGACCGGCCCCAGAAACTCACGATAATTTTCCCGCCCGTCCAGACCCGTCACACCCGGAGGCCGCAGGCTGACGTCAGGGTGGAGGCCACCGACGTAGCCGGCGATATCACTGCCTTCCACCGCGCGGATCCATCCCTGATACAGCGCTAGTATTTCCTCATGATCGCTGCCAGCATGGCCAAAAGGTGAGAGCAGCGAGGTTATGGTGAAGGTAATAGCGAAGAGGGCGGCGAGCAACGGTGTTCGGATGACAGACATAGTGATGTTCCTCCTTGTTATGTGTTTTATCAGCGCACTGCACTGACCATGGATTGTGTTGACATCGAGCCGGGCACGCAAGTGAAGTGGTGTTGGGTGGGCTAGGTGGATAAACCCAATGTCTGCAGATAAGCGGCAGCACTCACGTCCTGATGGTAGGCGCTGACTGCCTCAGTGAGCACCTCAGATCGGGGAGGCTCTGCCAACACCAACAGCAGCGCCGACGCGAGCGCATCAACGTCGCCCATCTCCACCAGCGGTGCGACGCGACCGGCGTCGAGGAGTTCCCGTGGGCCGCTAGGGCAATCGGTGCTGACCACCGGAATTCCCAGCGCCATGGCCTCGGTAAGGGTGTTGGGAGAGCCCTCCCAGCGCGACGACAGGACAAAGACCGCAGCCCTGCTCATCCAAGCCCAGGGATTGCTCTGAAAGCCCGGCAGTGCAATGTGCTCTTCAACACCCAGCGCGGCGGCCTGCTCGATTATCTCGGCGCGGAGCCTGCCGTCACCGAGGATGATCAGCCGCGCCTCCCGCTGTAAACGGACCCGGGCAAACGCCGCGATCAGCGTCGCGAAATCTTTTTGCGCGGTCAGCCGGCCAACCCCCATGATCACGGGGACTGTGCTGTCTGCTGATAACCAGGGGTGATGTGGCGACTCAGTGGCAGCTGCGAGCATATCGGGGGTGACAGTGGGGTTGCGCACCACCGTGACACGGGATTCGCTCATGCTGGTAATGTCCAGCACGTCGTCTGCCACGCCCTGCGAAACCGCAATCAGGTTCTCGAGTTTGGGATAGTGTTTGCGCATGGCTTTGTACCATCGCTGTCGCCGCTGCGATGATTTATTCGCGAGCGCCGCCGAGACGGTCGTGCCGATGCGCCCCGAGATCGGTGTGTCGGTCATCGCGAGCTGCCTTGCTCTGAGGGCAGCCAGAATGCCCCGATGTTTAATGGCAAGCAGCGCGTCGGGTCGCTCTCGCTTGAGATATCGGGCCATCTCCCAAACGCTGGTCAGTGAATGCTGAGCGCGCAAAGAGATGATGTTGGCTGAATCAGGGAGCCTGTCGACGTAGGGACCCTGAGCCTTGATTAACAGCACGTCGAGGTCGATTGGTGCTTTGACCAGCGCCTGACAGAGATTGGTGATCATCCGCTCGACGCCACCCTGTCCGGAGAAAGAAACCAGAATCGCCAGTTTTGGCCGTGTCACGTTGCATCGCCGTTACAAAGAGCGCCGCAGATTATCACACGGGCTTTTGCCGGAGATGCGTTTCGAGGATCCGCAACTCAGGGTGTGTGGCACGGTCGACGGTTCCGTTGGGGCCGTTTGGTGAGTCGGGGCCGCGCGCTTACACTGCGATCTGCCGAGATGGGCAGGAGAGACGGGCGGTGTTCAGTAGCCAGTATCCGGGAAGGTATTTTTAAATGTGCGGCATCGTCGGATTTGCCGCGACTGGGCCGCTGCAGCCTGAGCGGCTTACTCTCGCCATAGCGGCGCTTCAGCACCGCGGACCGGATGGACAGGGTGAGTCAATCGAAGGGCAGGTTGCGCTCGGTCACACGCGGCTGTCGATTATCGATCTCGAGGGTGGCGCGCAGCCGTTGCGCTCCCCATGCGGCCGCTATGTACTGATCGCCAACGGGGAAATCTATAACCACGTGGAACTTCGGCAGGAACTCTCTGCGCTTGGCGCGCAGTTCCTGACGGGCTCAGATTGTGAGGTGATTCTGCAGGGTTATGCGCTCTGGGGCAGGGATGTGTTGCAGCGCATTGAAGGCATGTATGCCTTCGCCCTGCAGGATAGCCAGCAGGGCGAGGTGTTGCTCGCGCGGGATCCACTCGGCATGAAGCCGCTCTATTGGACTGAATCAGCAGATGGCGTTCGCTTCGCCTCGGAGCTGAAAGCGTTGCTGGCGCTGCTGCCTTCTGCACCGGATCTCAACCCACTCGCCATACGCCAATACATTGAGGCGCAACACCCGCTCTCGGACAACACACCATTTGCAGGGGTCAAGCGCGTGTTGGCAGGCGAGGCCGTACTGGTTCGTCACGGCTACGTCATTGAGCAGTGGCGCCATTGGCGCGCGGACCAGGTCGCGGCCATCAGCGAGTCCGACCCGGTCTTCGCACTCGATGCTTTAATGGAAATCGTGTTCACCCAGCACCAGCGATCCGACGTGCCGATCGGACTGTTTCTCTCCGGCGGCGTCGACTCTACGATCCTGCTGGGTTTGATGCGCCGTTATGGCATGCATGACATCCACACTTTTTCATTGGGCTTCCCCGATTCATCGGTGGGGGACGAATTGGACGTCGCGACGAGCTTGGCCGCCCATTTCGGTACCCATCATCGGGTGATCACGCCCGGAGCGGATGAGATGCTGTCGCGATTGCCGCAGGTCGTTTGGGCGGCGGATGATCTAATGCGCGACCCGGCGAGTCTGCCAACGCTGCTGCTGGCTGAGGAGGCCAGTCGATCGATGAAGGTGGTGTTTTCGGGGGAGGGCGGCGATGAGAGTTTTGCCGGCTATGGCCGCTATCGCACCGGGGCGGTAGAGCGTTTTTTGAAAAATATGGCGTTCCCCGGCACCGGCGGTTTTCGTTCTCGGGGCGATCTGCGCGGTGGCGCCGCGCGACAGCTTCTTGGCGACAAATTGATGCAGGTTGGTCGAACCTGGCGAGCCGAACTGATAGAGAGTTGGCAGTCGTATCCCGACGCCTGGACCTCGCTACAAAAGATGCAGGCGCTGGATTTACAGCACGCTTTACCGGATAACCTATTAGTCAAGGCTGATCGGATGCTCATGGCGCACGGCGTGGAGGGGAGAATGCCTTTCGTCGACAGGCGGGTAGTGTCCTGGGGCTTAGGCACGGCCGATGCGCAGAAGTGCGATCGCCGCGAGGGTAAAAAGATCCTAAAAGACTGGGCCCGGGGCTTTATGCCAGCGGAGCATTTCTCCGCGAAAAAACGCGGCTTTTACGTACCGGTCAATGATTGGTGGCGGGGAGACCGGCTCCAGGAGCTCGGACGCGTACTCACGCACAATGAAGCGATACGAGAGTGGTTCAGACCCGCTGGAGTGGAGGCCCTGCTTGCAGAGCAGCGCAAGTCGCAGCGCGCGGGAAGGCAACTCATGACGTTGCTGCAGTTTGCGTTGTGGCATCGCTTTTTTGTGGAGTCAGTCACGCCCACGCTGCCAGAGGTGACCGACCCCCTTCAACTACTCTCTCACTAGGCCCGTCATACGACGGATCGCGTTGCAAAGCGGCAACATGGTTGCGCGCCAGTGAGCGCTGGGCGGCCGCACCATGCAGCCGTTATACTCACCGACTGGGATTTACGCCTGCCTCGCCTGAGACCATATGGTCTGTCGGCGACCTAAGTTCCACGACTCAATTTCCATAACGCGGAGTGAAGGATGTCTGATCGAGTTGCCATTACCGTTTCGTCGCATATCGCCCA
>CAJXDE010000073.1 GCA_913052635.1 uncultured Halieaceae bacterium | reverse complement strand
CACAACAAGATTCAGGCGATCGAGGCCGCAACCGGTGAACTGATCTGGGAATATCAATACGAGTTCCCTCCGGCCTCCAAGATGCTTGGCGGGCCCACCCGCAATATCGCGCTGTGGCAGGACCGCCTGTTTCTGGCGACCTATGACGCGGCCATTGTAGCCATCGATGCGACAACCGGGGTCGAACTCTGGCGCACTGAGAAAGCCGACTATCGCGAGGCCTTTACCCACAGCGCGGGGCCCATTGTGGCCAACGGTATCGTGGTGAGCGGTATCAACGGCTGTGAGCTGTTTACACAAGATGGCTGCTTCATTACCGGCCATGACCCCGAGACTGGCGAGGAACTGTGGCGAACCGCAACGCTGGCGGAACCCGGCACGCCCGAATACGCCAGCTGGGGGGATGTGGCCCCCGATCGCCGCGGAGGGGGAGATATCTGGATCGCCGGATCCTATGACCCCGGTCTGGATCTCGTTTACTTTGGCACCTCTCAACCCAAACCCTGGGCAGCGCCTAGCCGGGGCATGTCGGTTGAAGACGCCGCGCTCTACACCAACGCCACACTGGCCGTGAGACCCAAAACAGGGGAACTGGTTTGGCACTTTCAGCACATCCCCGGTGAGACCATCGATATGGAGGTCGGTTTCGAACGAATACTCGCTGATATCGACGACGAGCAAACGCTGCTAACGGTGGGCAAGGACGGCATTTTATGGAAATTGGATCGCGCCACCGGTGACTATCTGGATCTGCTCGACACCATGGACCAAACAATTTTCGAGGTAGATCAAGGTACCGGACAGCTGACCTACCGGGAGGATATCGCCAGCGCCGGTATTGGTGACACCTACACCGCATGCCCCGGCATATACGGGGGCCACAACTGGCAGTCTGCGACCTACGACGATGCGCGGCATTTGCTTTTCCTGCCGGTGCATCAACTATGTTCCGACATGACCCCTCGTGAGGTAGATTTAGGCCCCGGCGGTGGTGGCTATGGTGCCGATGTCGCCTCCTACCCCATGCCGGGCAAAGAGGGCCTGGCGGGCGCCCTACTGGCTATCGATGTGCGCACGATGGAGGTTCGCTGGAAATTTGAGCAGCCGGCACTGTTTTTGAGCGGCGCCCTGTCGACTGATGGCGGCCTGCTCTTCATTGGCGACTTGGACAGGCATTTTCAGGCGTTCGATACCGAGACGGGCGAGCGATTGTGGTCAACTCGCCTGCCAGCGCCGGCCCACGGCTACCCCATTACCTATAAGGCCGGGGGGAAACAGTTCGTCGCGATTCCAGCGGGTATTGGTGTATTTCGGGCCCTGACCGCGGTGATTTTCCCCGATATTTATCAACCCCCGGATGGCCAGGGGCTATTCGTTTTCAGCTTACCGCAGTAACCAGAGCGGCCTGTCAGTCGACGCCCTTTCGGCCCGCCTCACGCACCATGGGTGCATACTCGGCAAACGCCGGCGGTTCTGCGGTGGAACCGGTTGTCGCCCCTGCGTCGACTGTCAGGGTCAAACCACTGGTATAGCCTGACTCGTCACTAGCCAACCAGAGCGCTGCGTTGGCGACGTCCTGCGCCAACCCAGCGCGGCCCTTCAGAGGAGACAGCGCGGCAAGGGTAGCAATCGTCTCCTCCAAGTTTTGATGATCCCCCGTCATGACATCTGCCACCATCGGCGTCGCCATGCCAGCGGGAGCGATGCAGTTCACGCGCACTCCATACCCGCCCACCTCGGCCGCCAGGTTTTTCGTCATCCCGACAACGGCATGTTTTGCAGCTGCGTAGGCGTGAGGTCCCAATCCGCCCATAACACCCGCGGTACTAGACATACTGATGATGGAGCCCGAGCCGGCCTCTTTCATGTACCGACTGGCATGCTTCATGCCGTAAAAGACGCCATTGATCATGATGTCGATGGTGAGCTTCCATTCTTCCGCTGGCGTCGTCGACATCGGTCCCAATGCGCCAACGATGCCGGCACAGTTAAAGATAATATCGATTTGTCCAAATTCAGCTATCGCCGTCTCGACAAGCGCTTCCACATCGGCTTCTTCAGTCACATTGCAGTGACGAAAAATGGCATGGCCCGCAACACCCAGTGCAGCGGCCATGCCCTCGCCAGCCTCATCCTGAATGTCGCCCAATACCACCCGGGCACCGTGATCCACGTATGTCTTTGCCGTTGCCGCACCGATGCCGCTAGCGGCTCCAGTAATGACCGCGACCTTCCCCTCAAGACGCTTATCCATTGTTCTCTCCATTCACTCCACATCCCCCCACGCGACGGCACCTTAATGAAAATCTCGCCCGGGGCTCACTAAAAAAAACGCCCGAACGATAAAGCTCTCGTTCGGGCGCACTTTGTATCAATCAGCCACTGCTCTCAGTCACCAAATCGATAAATCGCTTCCAGACCATAAGTTCTGGGCGGACGAACCGCAGAGTATGACCACAGGCCCGCCACGTCGTAACCGTGGGTATACCCATCTTCATCGGTCAAGTTGCGGCCAAAGAAGCTGAACTGCCAGTCGTTAAATTCCCAGTTGACGGAAGCATCGAGCAAGCCCTGACTCTCGTTACGGAGCTCCGGTGAGTTGGTCACGTTTACCCAGTGAGAACCGAGGAAGTGATATGACGCCCGCACCCATGCTCGGCCCGTTGAGGTATCCCATTCGTAGGTGCCGTCCACTGTTGCCGTTACATCTGGTGCCCTGCGGAATTCCAGATAACTCAGATCAACAGTCTCAAGGGACACTGCGTCGGTGTACTGGAAGTTGTCATATTCAGTGTCGAGGAAGCCGATATTCGCGCGTAAGGAGAAACCCTCTCCAATCAATGCTTGCGCTTCGAGCTCCAAGCCTTGAATTGTCGCTTCGGACGCATTGGTCACTACCGTCTTCTGACCCGTACCGGTGTCTGAGGGCAGCTGCAACTCTTCCTGCTTGTCATCGTAATTCATTACAAAATAGGAGGCGTTGAACCGTACCCGGCTGTCCATCCACTCAGACTTAAAGCCAACCTCGATGTTATCGACAGTCTCAGGATCATATGGCTGTATAGCCTCCTCAACCGAGTTCACCCGGCCGTTAAAACCGCCCGCGCGGTAACCGGTTGAGTAGGTTGCATAGGCCATGATGTTGTCAGAGAACTCGTAACGCAGTCCCACTCGCGGCGTAAACTCGTTCCAGGTTTCATCATTGGAGGCATTCACCATCCCTGTCTGCGCGGTCTCCTTGTCGTCCTTGGTGTAGCGACCGCCGAAGTTGACCGTCAGAGCATCATTAATCCGCCAGTCAACATCCGCAAAAATCGCCTGAGACTCGCTTTCTTGACGGGATTTTTGCAGAAGATCCAGAATCACGCCCGGCACAACGAAGCCTACCCAGCTCCGCAGGGGGATTTCGTACTCTGAATCCCAGAGATAACCGCCGACAACGGCATTAATAGGCCCACCGTTATCCCAAGAAACCCTGAGCTCGTGCGTGGTTTGCTCGTAGGTCGCGGGCCGGTCGGTGCCATAAAGGAATTCCGGCGTGCCGTCCCAGTTGGAGATTATCGTCTCGTCTGACTCATAAGATCCGAAGATGTAATCCACCTTGATAGCATCTGTCGCCTGCCACCGTGCCTCGACAATATGAGTATCCGCATCGAAGGTTGCGAGCATCTCGGCTTCTTGAGCCTGATCGGGGGTCGAGGTAGCGAAAGCCGCACCACCGGGATCAGGCGGGATATAACCGACATTTGCCGTCTTGTAACGGCTACCAGTGATGGTCGAGTCTAGACTGGGAGCACAGAATCCATAGGCAGAACAAAACAGGTGCCGGGGCTGCGCGTTGTTCAGAAGCGGCGGCGTGTCCTGATCGGTCTCTTCGAACTGGCCAGTGTATTCGAGCTCTAGCGAGTCAGTGGGTGTCCACAGAATATTGGCGCCCAGTGATTGATAGTCATTGCGGCCCACATCGCGGCCCACATAGTCATTGCCGTAGTAGCCCTCTTGCTGATCGCGTGTCGCCGCGGACAGCTTTACGGCGAGGTTTTCGCCGACGCCAAAATTGAAAATACCGTCTGCATAGAAGGTGTCGTAGTTCTCATATCCGACACGCACCTTTCCGCCCAGCTCTCCAGTGGGGCGTGAACGCGTGATATTAATTGCACCGCCAATCGTGTTTCGACCAAAGAGCGTGCCCTGCGGGCCGCGCAACACTTCCATACCTTCAAGATCGATACTGCGCAGCAAGCTGCCCGCATTGGAACCGATAAACATGTTGTCGACGACCACGGCGACCGCGGGGTCAAAGTTCTTTTCAACGTCGGCCACGCCGATGCCGCGAATGAAGATCGCGGCCACACCGCCCGGACCCTGAGCTGTGTCATCGATCACAATATTGGGTGAGATATTGGCCAGATCGGTAATGTCACGAGCGAATTGCCCTTCGATCTCTCTCTTGGTGAGCGCGCTCACCGCAAATCCGACGTCCTGCAGATTTTCTGTCCGCTTTCGAGACGTCACGACGACTTCTTCCAGCACGCCGTCTTGCGCCAATACGACGGGCGCACCTGGCAGTGCGGTCAGCGCGGCCAATACTGCAGCGCTGAGAACAGTCTGTGTTGATGCTCTTTTCATGGCTTTACCCTCTCATGTGTTGTGGCTAGTTTTTTGATGTCTTGGGCGTCCGGTTCTTCAAAGCAAGACTACCCTTCCGGAGCACTCAGTGTCGTGCCCCCGAATTGGTTGAAATAATGGATGGTGACATCTCGCTCAGAGATCCGCCAGATACCGTCACGGCGCGCGTAGCTGTCTTTATAGGTCGCGCCGACAAAGGTGGCCTCGGTGCTGCCCGTTAGCAGCCCCATGCAGTCCACATCGCAGAGCCCGTTAGCTGTATCAGGCCCGGTGAACTCCACCACCAAATTCGATGTCACGTGCTGCGACTGGGCCCAGGCAGGCCACAGCACTTCGTGGATCGCCTCGTGAATGCCATCGTGACCGGCAAAATCGCCAAAAGGCGGACCGATTTTCCACACGCAGTCATCCCACCAGATCGACAAAAATCGCTCGTAGTCGCGCTTGTCGAAACCGTGACAGTAATTGCTGACCAGCGCCTCGATGTGATGTCGAGACTCTAGCCGGTCCATGCGGGCTACTAACTCATCGCTCACCGATACTCCCCCTTGCGTCAGCGTTACACCGCTATTTTTTTGCAAGATCGCCCAGTATTCAGGGGTCTTTACGAGCCAACACCGGACGCACGCTAGGTGCCTCTTGCTTGTTACTAGCAAGCCAGAATCGACAACGAGCGTCAAGTCCCTGCGTGCTAGGCGCCCTATGTGGTTTTCGAGGTTGCCACCTGTCCCGCAGGCGTTTCGCCTACCCAGCGGATCAAGGTCGGCTGAAGGTCAATCGCGCTGGTTTGCAGCGGCTCATATCGGGTATTGCGCTGCTGCGGGATGCGTCCTGCACCCACGATGGCCTGCGACAGCGCTTCTGGCTGCCACATCTGTCCATGGGCCGACCCGGCTGCCCGGGTGATGCTCTCGTTGATCAGCACACCGCCCAGATCATTGGCTCCCACCGATAACATCTCAAGCGCCCCCGAACGACCTAGCTTGACCCAGGAGGCCTGAATGTTGGGAATGACATGCCCAACCGTCAGTCGCAGCACCGCGTGCATCAAGCGCGCCTCGCGCCAGGTCGGCCCCGGACGCGACTCACCGCGGCGATAAAGCGGAGCGCCCTCGCTCACAAAGGGCAACGGCACCACCTCGGAAAACCCACCCGTGCTCCTCTGTAACTCGATGACCCGCTGCCAGTGTGTGATCCACGCGGGAGCAGAATCGACGTGCCCGAACATGATCGTGGCGGTACTGAACAGACCCACCTCGTGGGCGCACTCCATGATCTCCAGCCAACGATCACTAGTGACCTTGTCGGGGCAGAGAATCGCACGTACGTCCTCATCGAGCACTTCCGCAGCCGTGCCGGGCAGTGAGTCTAGTCCTGCCTCTTTCAAAAGCCTGAGATAGCGCTCCAGTGACAAGCCCAACGTCTTGGCACCCTGATCAATTTCCAGCGGAGAAAAAGCATGCACATGGATATCAGGCGCTGCTGCCTTCACCGTCTCAACGATGTCTAGATAGGTCTGCCCTGTATAGTCAGGGTGAATGCCTCCCTGCAGACACACCTCTGTCGCACCCAGCGCAGCTGCCTCCTGAACCCGTCGGTACAACTCCGCACCGTCGAGGTCATAAGCGGTGCGACCAGAAGCCACATCACCACCCCCTTTAGAGAATGCACAGAAGCGGCAGCTGTACTGGCAAACGTTGGTGTAGTTGATGTTGCGGTTGATCACATAACTGACCACGTTGCCCACCTGCATCTGCCGCAGCTGGTCCGCCGCCGCGCAGACCGCCTCAACGTCAGCCCCTCGCGCACTGAACAAGGACAACGCGCCGTCGGTGTCGATCGCCTGACCGCGCAAACACGCATCGAGCGCTTCTGTTACCGCGGGATCCATTCTCTTTGTAGCTAGCGCAGTGAGTTGAGGTGGTTGATCAGACACACCCGCTCGCCAGCTGTCATCGCGGACCAGCCCCTCCGCATCCGACCACTCGAGTGCACGGCGTCTCACGTCCCGATCCAGCCACTGTCGAGCGGCGAGATACTGCGGATACACGGTCAGGCGGGCCAACAGGTGCTTGCTTTGCTCCGCTGTCGCCGTGCGCAATGCAGACAGGCTGGGCCAAGGCGCCTCAGGGTTGACGTAATCCGGTGTGACCGGGGAGACACCACCCCAGTCGTTAATGCCCGCCTCAATCAACCGCCCTAGCTGCCCCGGACTCAGGTTCGGAGGCGCCTGCACACTGACATCGACTGGGAGAATCACCCTCGCCTGCGCAATAGTCCAGAGCAACTCCGGTAACGCTGCGTCCTGCGCATCAGCCATTAAAGTCCCCGGCTTGGCGCAGAAATTCTGAATGATAACTTCTTGAATGTGACCATAGCGGCGGTGAAGTCGGGCGATCCCCTGAAGGTCTTTGACTCGCTCTTCGCGCGTCTCCCCGATGCCGACCAGCAAGCCGGTAGTCATCGGTATCCGCAACGCGCCCGCCCGGGCCAAAGTCAACCAACGACGGAACGGCTTTTTATCCGGAGACCCAAAGTGAGGCCCGCCCCGCTCGGTCAGCCGCTGGGCGCCGCTCTCAAGCATGACCCCCATCGAGGAGGCAAACGGCCGCAATGTTTGCAGTTGGCTGCGAGTCAGGGTGCCGGCATTGATGTGTGGTAACAGCGCCGTCTCGTCGAGCACGCGCTGCGCGACCGCGGCCACATAGTCCACGGTGCTATCGAAACCCGCCGCTTGTAGCCACTCCCTCGCTGCGCGATACCGCAACTCAGGCTTCTCACCCAGCGTCAGCAATACCTCTCGGCACCCGGCACGGGCACCTTCACGGACGGTGGCGATAATCTCGCCCACCTCCAAATACGGCGCGCTCAATTGAGAGGGCGTTTTCGCGAACGTACAGTAGTGGCACACATCTCTGCAGAGCTGTGTGACGGGGATAAACACCTTGGGGCTGTAGGTAATGCGGGGGCCGTAATGGCGGTCTCGAATACTACGAGCACGCGCCATGAGGACGTCGTCCATCTCGACCACGTCACCCCCATCTGCGAGCGCAAACATCGATCGCGCCGCATACCACTCGTTATGCTGTGCCCCCATAAGTCGGCTACTGTACAGCCTTAGCAGGCCCGATGGGTAGCGCTCAATGGCACATTGATGTCGGTAGCCACCGACCAGCGTGCCGTTGACTCCCCGAGGTCGGGGTCATTGCCGTCCAACCGATCCAGATCCTCTGGCTCATCGACATCCCTCGCCACACCGCTGGCACGCACGACCCGCCACCGGGTCTCGGCAGTTTTGGCCGCCTGCTGATGGCGCGCGAAACTATCCTCACCAAAGCACAGCGGCAGTGACTGATGGCGCCAACGGAGTACGGCGTTGGTGCCCGTTTCTGTGAAATCTGGGCTGAGCACCGCGTGATGATCGAGCGATGCGGCGATCACAGCAGAGATATCCTCCTGACCCAGAAACGGTAAGTCAGCGTGGATGAAGAGCAGTCGTTCAGCCGCTGTCCTCGCGGCGATCATTTCATACGCGGCAATGAGACCACACTCGTGGCTTTCGGCTTCTTGCCACACTACCAAAGGCCCCTCGGGAAAGACTTCGCGCGTCCACCCCTCGCCACAAACGACGTGCACGACATCAATCTCGGGATGCCTCATGAGACACGAGAGCACATCTTGCGCCATCGCTTCGACTAGGTCAGAGCGTTGCTCATCGTTCAGCAGAGCAGACAATCGCCGCTTGCTCTGTGAGAGTGTCTTCAGTGCCACTACAGCTTCAATGGTCACTTTCGCAAACCCTTAACAACCAGTCACCAAATGCCGCCGCACGCTCGGGATCTGACATCACTGTCGACGTCGTGTGGATGTCCATACCCTCGGCGCGTAAATCGCCCGCCGCCGCCTGATCGGTTTCATCCCACACCCACACGTCGACCAACCCGGGGTATTGCTCGTTCATCCAGTGGGTCCACCCGGCAGCGGATACCTCCAGACCCAGCTCTGACATGATCTTGCCGGCCGGACCCTTCAGCGCTTGCCCGCCGATAATCGGCGCTACCGCGACCACACGACAGGCAGCGTGGCGCAACAATCCCTGCATATCGGGAATGTCGAGAATAGGCGCGAGACTAAGAAACGGATTCGAAGGACCGAGCACGACATCGGTCCCTGCCGGGCCGACGTCATCCAGCTCGTCGCGTAGCCGTTGAGCAGGCGCGGCCGAGTCAATCCCCTCGTATACGACATGACGGAGAACGGGTGTGCAGCGATGCGCAACAAAGTATTCCTGAAAAGCCATTTTACCCTGGTCAGTGATCACTTGGGTTCTGACCGGGGACGCCGTGGCCGGGACCACCGTGACGTGGGGCGGCACACCCAATCGATCTCCCAGCGCCGTGGTCACCCCCGCAAGATCCTGTCCGGCCGCCAGCATGGCGGCGCGGGACAAGTGCAGGGCGAGATCCTTATCCCCCAGCTGAAACCAGTCTGGGCCACCCAGTTTTTTGAGCGCCTCAAACACCGACCAGCTCTCCTCAGCGCGGCCCCAGCCTCTCTGGGGGTCGATCGTTTCGGAGACGGCGTATAGCACACTGTCTGTATCCGGGCAGATCGAGAGGCCACAATGCTCGAAGTCGTCGCCGGTATTGGTGACCACGAGCAGCGGTCTCTCGGCAGATGCTTGAGACAAACCCGCGGCGAGTCGGGCGCCGCCACCCCCGCCACTCAGTAACACCAGCGGGGCGTCGCGTGTCGCACCCGGCCCGTCTCCCATTATCGAAACATATCCTGCTCAAGCGGTCGCAGTAATTGCTGGGCAGAGGCCTCCTCCGCCAAACGCAGATGACACCCATGCGCCCACACCACCGGCTGACCCTGATCGGTTTCACCCTGAACCAGGGACGCCGACGCCGCGAGGGCATCGGCAATGGCGGGTGCAGTGACCTGCATGACCCGACCATCGAGATCCTGCTCGCCGACCTGATCCCAGACCGGCTCAAACCCACTCACCCCAATGGCAAAGCCGACGGTGCCTATCCGCCAGGGCCGCCCCAGACTATCGCTGATGATGACCGGCACGGGCAAACCGAATGCCTCACCAAGGTGTCGCGCCAGAGCGCTTGCGCTGGCATCCGGATTGTACGGCCAGAGGAGCACACTCTCGCCATCCGACTCATCTGTGACACCCACATTCGATCCGTCGATGCCTGCATTGGCCAAAATATGGCCGGAGTGGTGCTCCGCAATAATCAGCCCCGGGCGGGTGCGAATAATCGAGCGTGATTCACTCAAAATGAGCGTGACAAGACGGGGGTCCTTACCCGTCAGGTGGGCAAGCTCTCGCGCCTCCGCAGTGACGTCGACTTCAGCGAGTCTGACCCGCCGACCTTCCGCCTTGGAAACCACCTTCTGCGCCACAATCAGGACCGAACTGGCATCAGGCGTTATATTTTGGGCGCGCGTTCCTGAGACAATGAGCTCGCCCAGCGAATCCCCTGGGAGAACCGCAGGGAAGTCCCGCAGCGGGTAGAGTTGCAGCATGCCGGGTTTCACAGGGTCATTCGATACCCGTTAAGCGGAGCCCGGCATGGGTTTTGTACTGTTTATTGATGTTGATCAGCACGGAAGTGAGCGCCTCAGCCGCTGCGGCATTGTGGATGAGTCCCGCATGGAAGCCACGCATCCCCATGGCCTCGATCAGATCGATCACACTCTGGCGCGCGGTCTTTTCGTTGCCGGTGACCAGCACATCGCAGGGAATATCCATATCGGCCTGTAAGTGCGCCGCCGCCACATTCTGCAGCGCGCTGACCACCTGTACCTCTTCACCCAGCAACGTCTGGGCAATCATGCCAGCGCTGCCCTCTGGAGGTAATTGCACTCGCGCCACCCGCGGGGGCACCAACGGCACAGTCACGTCTACCAACACTTTACCCTGCAAGGCGTTTTTAATGCTCTCCAGCGTGGTGGTGTGCGCGCCAAAAGGCACCGTCACAAAGACAATGTCGCCCCGCTCTGCAGCACTTACATTGTCCAACCCCTCAATAGGTTGATGTGCAACACCACGACTGGCGAGCTCTGCGGTCAGCGCCTCGGCCACCTCAACCGCTTGTTCCGGTTTTCTGGAACCCACCAGCACGGCATGCCCAGCTTTGGCCAAGCGCAAGGCCAAACCACGGCCGAGATCACCAGTGCCACCGACGATTCCGATCGATGGTGTTGTATTGGAAGACATAT
>CAJXDE010000072.1 GCA_913052635.1 uncultured Halieaceae bacterium | reverse complement strand
GTTGAATCGACGAGGTAGGCGAGCTTCTCCCGTGAGATCCGCAGCCGGTCGGTGACGGAGCGGCTGGTGTTACCCACTACGAGGGTATTGGAGTAGTCGTCGAAGAAAATGAGTAGCCCGAGTGACCACACCGCCAGTTGCCCGCGCTTGGCGCTGTTGGCGCCGGTGATAATCCATTCGACGATGCCGCGCATGCCGCCATTGCGTGAAATCACGCCCACCATGCCGGCAATCATGAACGTGAACAGCATGATGGTGGCGTGATCATAGTCCGCCACTGCATTGGCTACATAGACCTCAAAGCTCGTAAATAGACCTGTAAAGACACCCTTGGCCGTCAGGCCCTCCAGCGCCCAGGCCCCCAGCCATAAACCCAGCATCAAAGCGGGTAATACGCTGCGGATAAGGAGCGCCATGCCGATCGCTACCAATGGCGGTAGTATCGAGACCCAAGCCGGGATCACAGGAACCTCGGCTCGCTGCATGAATTCTCCTGCGAGTTCCAAAGTCACCACAGCGGCACCCGTGCCGGCAGCGGTCACGTCACTGAATACCCATTCGCCGTCAGAGCGACTGGGAATGTAAGGGAAATCATTGATGCGTAGTAAGGGTGTGGGCTGAAAGGTGGCAGTGGGATCTGTGGCGGGCGAGGAGACGGTCAGGTCGTAGGTGATGCCTTCAAGAAAAACCTGTGGCAGCTGCACCTCAAATTCGGTCGACGCGCCCACCGCTGATGGCAACAGCACTGAGCAACCGAGCAAAACACTGCTTGCCCACACGAAAAAGCCACGCCCCATTGTATGTCCCAGATTTATTTTTCCCGATTATTACAGCAATCGGTCTGGATGTCCGAGGACCGGAAGACCCCAGGAAGACCCGTTGCGTCCTGACATCAGACAGCGCAGAGTGCGCTGTCTTTATTGGTATGGGTCAGGAGGCTGCGTGATCGAAGGGATGGGTCTGTTTCTCGCGGGTCTTATAGGCGGCATGGTCAATGCCATCGCCGGCGGCGGCAGCTTCATTACCTTTCCCGCGCTGATGGCGGCGGGCGTGCCACCCATCGCTGCCAATGCCACTAATACCTTTGCCTCAAGTGCAGGCTACCTGAGTGGCGCCGCGGGATTCCGCCGCGAACTGTGGGTGCATCGACGGCAGTTACCAAAAATCGCGGTCTCGGCTCTTATCGGCGGTGGTCTGGGCGCGTGGCTCTTGCTCCACACCCCGGAAAACACCTTTAGTCGCGCGATCCCCTGGTTGCTGCTGCTCGCCACCTTGCTGCTGGTGTGGGGTGATCCTGTGCAAGACGCTTTTAGGCGCCGCTTTGAGGGCAAGCAATCCTTTTCTGCGCTGGGTGGTGTCTTGCTAGCACTGTCGTTGCTTCTGGTCAGTACCTACGGTGGTTTTTTCAATGCCGGCCTGGGCATCATCCTGCTCGGCTACTTTACGCTGGCGGGTTATCAGGACATCCATTTGATGAACGGGTTGAAGCTCTTGGTCTCGGCGCTCGTATCCATTTCGGCTATAGCGATGTTCGGCGTCGGTGATCTCATTGCCTGGAGACAGGGCACAATCGTGCTCATCGGTACGCTGATCGGGGGGTATGCAGCGGCAAGCGCGGTGAGAGTAGTTAGTCAGCGGCTAGTCCGCCGAGCCATCATCGGGGTGGCCGCGGGTATGACTGCCTATTTCTTCATGGCGAGTTGACGCCGCCTGTCACCGACGCAGCGTGTGCCTGACGCTCAAACACGATCGCTGCGATGGCGCCAACAATCGAAAAGGCCAGCAAGAGCATGAACAGATGCTGGAAGCCCGCGAGTCCGGGGCTTTGATCAATCAAATAGCCTGCTATCGCGGCGATATACACATCCGGCGTGTAGCCGATTACAGATACCAGTCCTACGGCTGTGCCGGTCACGGTGAGCGGTATTTGCCCTTCCTCAAGTAAGCCAAAGTAGAGTCCGCGCAGGCCAAAGATGGCGATGCCGGTGACCAGGGTGTTCAACAGAATCATCGACAGGGTACCCAATTCCGCGCCGGTGAATGCAAATAGAGAATGGCTGATAATCAGCAGCACAAAACAGAACAGCGCCATACGCGAGATACCGAAGCGATCCCCCAGAAGGCCGAGTGCCAGCGCCGCGATAGGTCGGGTCCAGGCCCCGGTCGCGACGATTTGTGCAGCGTCGATTTCGTCGATGCCGTGGCCGCGCACCGCAAACAGCGCGAATTGGTCAAAAGCCTTGTAACTGGTGTAGGCACACACGAGTACCGTCGACTGCAGCCACACCACACGTAGCTTGATCACCGCTTTGATGTGACGAAAAAAGTCGCCGTTGGGCGCACCTTGACTGTCAATGCCTCCGCCATCCAGCCCGCGTAGCGTGAACCACACCAGCACGCCGACCGCGGCCGTAACGGCGGTGTAGCCGTAGATGACCTGCCGCAACACAGCGCCTTTTTGCTCCAGCGTTGCGGCGTCATAGCCCAGCGGGAACGACACCGAAAAAGCAAAAACACCCAGTGATGCCAACACGGCAGCTAATAAACCCCTGCCGCCATCCAGCAGTCCGTATGCGAGTCCCTGTTGATCATCGCCGCCCCAGGCGCGAGTCACTTTGATGAGCGCCGCCCAAAACAGCAGGATGTTGGTCAGCCCGAAAAAGCCCCAGACCAACATGACGCCGGTGACATCGGGGAAGGTAGCCAGATAGAGGCCGCCAAATGCGGTGGCCCAAAGAGAGCCTGCGAGCAGTTTACGAGGATCAAAACGATCCGCCAGCGGCCCGCCAAAAAAATAGGCAGCCATGGCTATAAACCCATAGGCACTTTGTGCCACACCGAGCTCGGTGGCGCTGAGCTCAAAGACCTCGAGAAAGGTTGGCCGAAAGAAGCGGGTAACGTGGTAGGGCAGGGTAAAAATCGCCTCGCCCGCAAAAATGAGCGAGATGATGATCAGCGTGCGCTGCCACTTGCTCCGCACCATTCTTAAGGATGTGCCTCTTGCCACTCTATGACTGACGCCATGCGCGCTGGTTACTCTTGCAATCCTGCTTGCGCCAGCTCTTGACGCAGTCGCTTGCCTGGGGCGGCTCGCGCTTTGGCAAAGCGGGCAATCCCGAGATAGGCCACGGGGGTGAGATACAAGGTAAAGACCGTGGCAAGACCCATACCGCCAAAGACTACCCAACCCACCGCAGAGCGGGCCTCTGAACCGGGCCCCGAGGCCAGAATCAGGGGCAGGGCACCCAGCACCGTCGAGACCAGTGTCATGACAATGGGGCGCAGCCGGATGCGCGCCGCTTCCTCGATCGCCTCGCGCACTGCATAGCCCCGATCTCGTAACTGATCCGCAAACTCCACCAAGAGGATGCCATTTTTGGCGATGAGACCGATGAGCATCACCAATCCCACCTGAGAGTAGATGTTGAGCGAGGTGCCCGTCAGGAATAGGGCGTATATCGCGGTCGCCAATCCAAAAGGCACAATGGCCATAATAACTAACGCCGAGGTCACGCCTTCGAACTGGGCGACCAGCACCAAAAAAACGATTAGCAGAGCAAAGCCATAGGTGATCAGCGTCTCGCGGTTGGTTTCCGCGAGCACCGCGGCCTCGCCCCGGGTGATCAGGGTCACGCTGTCGGGCAGCACTTCGTCAGCGAGCTCAAACAGATCATCGACCGCGGTTTGCATCGCGAAGCCCGGTTGAATCTCGACATCGATCTCAATAGCGCGCCGCTGCTCGCGCCGGTCCAGTTGGCTGGCCACACCGCGCTCGTCCAAACGCACAATACTCGACAGCGGCACCAGTGCACCCGATTGGGTCCGCACATACAGGTTAACCAAATCGCTGGGATCGCGAATCTTGTCTGAACCGGCTTCCAGAATAATCGGCACGGTCTGGTCGTCGGCGTTCAGGTCGACAATGCGCGCACCATCCACCATCACGCGCAGAGTCTGCGCAACGTCTTCCAGAGGAATGTTGAGGTCTGAGGCCCGCTCACGATCGATCTCAACCGAGAGCTGCGGTTGCGAGGGATCATAGCCGATACGGGGGCGGCTCACCGAGTCCAGTTTCGACCGAATTTGTTCGGTGTATTCCCGGGCTGCGGCGTAGATTTCGTCGTAGTCTGTGCCGAGGAGCGCGACACTCAGGCCGCCGCTCGATGCACCCCTCAGGTTCAGCGAGTTGGCGCTGAAGATGCGTGTTGTGACGCCCGGTAGATCGGCAAACAGCGGTTTCAGGTCGGCGGCGATTTCCTGCTGGCTGCGCTCCCGCTCCCTCCAGTCGGCGAGCTTGGCCAGCATGAATACGTTATTGGGGTCCCAGCGCCCCACCACGGTGAAAAGCGCGATGATTTCACCTCGCTCCAAAAGCGGTATGAGGATATTTTCCATGCGGTCCGCCTGCCGCTCGGTGTAATTAAGGCCCACACCGTCGGGACCTTTTGCAAACAGGTAAATGGTGCCGCGGTCCTCTGCTGGCAACAGTTCCTGATCAAGCAGGGTGTAAAGCCCTGCAGCGCTGGCCGCGGCTAGCACACAGATCGATGTTGTGCGGCGGGGTGCGCTGAGCACCGTCTTGAGCGATGCATGGTATGACCGCGCCAGTCGATTGCCCCAGTCGCTGACTCTGCGCTGTCTGGGCGCGGAGGCGGGGAGCCGCGCCATCACGGCAGGGACTAAGCTCAGTGCGACAAAAGAAGAGATCGCGACGGCCACCGCAAGTACCAGACCGAACTCCTGAAATAACCTGCCGGCGGTACCTGGCAGGAAGGCGATCGGCACAAACACTGCGATCAGGACGGCGGTGGTGGCGATCACCGCAAAAAACACTTTGCGCGTGCCCACTACAGCGGCGGCACTGGGCCCGGTCCCGTCGGCCCGCTGGCGTTGCACGCTTTCCAGCACCACGATGGCGTCATCAACAATCAGCCCTGCTGCGAGCACCAGCGCCAGCAGCGTCAGGATGTTGATCGAAAAGCCTAGCGCCCAACTGGCTGCCAAAGTACCCAACAGAGAGATGGGAATGGCGATTGCAGGGATCAGTGTGAGGCGCATCGAGCCCGTAAACAGCCGGATCGTGCCAATCACCACCAGAATAGAAATGAGCAGCGTTGTGACGACTTCTCTGACCGAGCCTCGGATAAAAATCGAGTCGTCAGAACTGATCCGAAGGTCCACACCCTCGATCCGGGTATTGATATCGGCCACCGCAGCGCGGACTCCGTCGGCAATGCGCACGGTGTTAGAGCCTGCCTGGCGTATAACGCTGATGCCAACAATGCGCTCGCCGTTAAGCCGCACAAAACTGTTAGCATCCTCTGGCGAAAACGCGACCTTCGCCACCTGACCAATGCGGATTTCATCGCGAATAATCAGCGACGCGATATCTTCTTCGCTGGTCACCGCGGCGTCAGCACGGATCAACAACTGCTGATTTCCAGCGCGGAAGCTGCCCGCTGGCACGTCCAGGGGCGCGGCTTGGAGCACCGCGGCCACATCGGCGACGGTGAGTCCGTAACTGGTGAGGCGCAGTGGGTCGAGGATGATCCGCAACACCCGCTGACGAGACCCCAAGAGCGAGGCATCCGCGACACCGGGTAGCGACACAATGCGCGGGACGATGTCCTGCTCGACAAAGCGATTCAGTTCTTCATCGGTATGGACAGATGACCGAACTGCGATGCGCATGATTTCGCCGGCTCGCTCGTCGGCTTTGTAAACCGAGAGTTGCTCCAGTGCATCCGGCAGATCGCGCTCGATGCGACTGATCGCCTCGCGGACGTCGGAAGCAGCTTGATCGGTATCGATCTCCGGGCGGAACTCGATCCATATGCGGGTGTTATTTTCCTCGCTCGAGGAGTTGATGTTCATCACCCCAGAGACGCGGGCCGCAGCCCCCTCGAGCAGTCGCGTGACTTCCGAGTCCATGGTTTCAGGGGAGGCGCCCGGCAAGAAGGCGTTTACTGACACAATAGGTCGGTCCACGTCGGGGAGTTCCCGCACCTCAATGGCTAACAGCGCGGCAATACCGCCGATGGCGATCAGGAGATTGAGCACCAGCACCAGCCAGGGTCTGCGCACCCCCAGCTCGGGTAACCCCCTTTTGATCGGGATGTCGGATTCAGCCATTGTCAGCGGGGTTCAGATTGTCACTGAGCGGTTTGAGTACCAAGCCCGCGCGAACAGATTGAACGCCTTCCGTGACCACGGGTTCGCCCTCGGCTAATTCACCCTCAATCAGGATTGCGCCCGCGAGTCGTTTGACCAAACGAACTTCCCGTTGCGCAGCGCGCCCCTCCTCGGCGACCCAGACATAGGCGCCGTCTGCGCCCCATTGCACCGCCACATCGGGCACGGAAAGAAAAGCACCGCGCGAAGCATTGAGACTGATTTCAAACGCCATGCCTGGCCGGAAGCGATCGGCGGTGTTATCGATCGCCGCACGGGCAATGAACGCTCTGGAAGTGATATCGATGCGCGAATCCACCGCGACAATCTCGCCTGATACTGGAGCGTCGGCGGCGTCCCACAGTCGCACATCAACAGGCGTGCCCCGTGTGACGCGATCCACATACAGCTCAGGCACTGAAAAGTTCACCAGCAATAGGGTGCGGTCATCGATAGTCGTAACCAAGGTGCTGGTATCGATCCGATCTCCCACATCGATCTCGGTGATGCCCACGCGACCGGCGAAGGGCGCGGTAATGCGGCGTCGGTCGAGATCGACGCGTGCTTGCTCCAGCGCAATGCGGGCGCTGTCTACCGCGGCTCTGGCGTCGTCGAGTTGGCTCTCGGGTATATTGGCGTCCCGGGCGTTAACGGTCGTATAGCGTGTAACCAGTCGCTCAGCATCGGCGAGTTTTACGGTGGCCAGCTCCACTGACAAAGTTTCATCTCGGTCATCGAGTTGCAGGAGCAAGTCGCCCTCGGCGACCGCGGTGTCGGCATCAATCGCAACGGCGGTGACGCGGCCCGAGGCCTCGGCATAGACCGAGACGCTTTTGAGCGCCCGGGCCGTGCCCACGGAGGTCAGGGTTTCACGCAGATCGGTTAGCGTTGCAGGTGCCGTCATCACGGGCACGGCAGCGGCCTGGCCGCCGTAGCGAGCCCCAGCATTGCTTGCTCTGTCGTTGCAGCCCAGCAACGTGGCACCCAGCAGTGCTGTCGCCAGCGCGATCAGCCTATGTAATGTCAGCAGTCGGTTCATACCCGCCGTCAATGTCACCGTCCATCACAATTCTCGTTGTTATGAGTAGCCCAGCATTCGGTGGCCGCGATTCGGGCGTTGCCCCGTGCCACCAAGCATGGTGTTAACCACCGCCGCTCAGGAGCTGATTCTACTCCACATTGGTGAAGTCGGATGCGCACAGGGTGCCTTCAGTGGCCCTTATGCGAGGGCACGACCGATGTCGATCGGCCTAAAATGGGCGTTCAGGCTGGGGATGCGCTACAGTCCGGCCTGTCCGCATCTCCCACGCAAAGGCAATGAACGTTATGAGCGAGTCACCCCAAACGGCCCCACCTGAGACCTTGCCCTGCCGAGGGTGCACCGCGGACTGCCCTAATCGCGCTCAGTGCGAGGGCAAGCCTTGGCGGATTCCCCGCGAGGAGGATCGGGCATCAATATCGTGACAGGTCGCTGCCAGTGAACCGTTATCTGCTGATCGCAGGCCTTTTAGGTGCCACCGGGGTGGCTGCTGGTGCCTTTGGCGCGCATGCCTTGCAAGCGTCGGTCTCGCCGGAACGCATCGATATCTGGGAGACAGCGGCGCAGTATCACCTGATTCATGCCGCGGTCATTTTAGCGCTGGCGCTGCATTCGCAAGCAGATGAGAACCGATGGCGGTTCCCCATGATGGGTTTCACTGCGGGTGTGTTGCTGTTCTCGTTCTCGCTTTACACGCTGGTGCTAACGGACATCACACAGCTGGCCATGATTACGCCGATCGGAGGGCTGCTTCTCATGCTGAGCTGGTTGCTGGTGGCCATCAAAGCCTTCAAATAATTCAGCGTTTATTGGCGCTGAGTCAGGCGGCCGCAGTGTTTGGAACGAAGGGTTGGTCCGCGCGGATAAAGAGCCACAGCGCGGCGCCGACGAAGGCCATGACGGTGCCGGTTGATAGCGCGGTGACCCAACCCACGTGGCTGGCCAGATAGGGCATGAGTGGTGCCACCACGATCCCCGCAAAGTTGCCCCCCGTGTTCATCACCCCGCAGGCAGGTGCCGTGTAGGGCCCCGCGATATAGGTTTGAGCCGACCAGTAGGCCCCCTCGGTGAGCTGGGTGCTGGCGAAACACAGCGACAGCAAGACAACCGCAGTATAGGGGGAGCTGGCATACAGCCCGGCGTATAGGAAAATGCCTGCACCGATGAGCCCGGTAATGGCCGGAATGCGGCACCCAAGCCTCGGCCCGAGCCGAGCGCAAAGCTTGTCGCAGGCGTAGCCTCCCACCGACGCCATCACGGCACCACAAAGCCAGGGCAGCGAGGCGAGAAAGCCGGTCTCGAGAATACTGAAGCTGAGCTCGGTGACCAGGTAGTGAAAGAACCAGGTAAAGAACAGATAGAAGATGCAGTTCTCAGCAAAGTAGGCACAGGTGAGCAGCAGCGTGTCGCGGTTGCGGATCAGTTGCCGCCAGGCGCCGAACCCCGCGTTGGGGGTCAGCTGTTCCCGGTTCGCTTGAATGTGGGCTAGCTCGGCGTCGGTCATGGTGGGGTGCTCAGCGGGTTCATCGGTGGCATAGCGCCACCACAGCCAGAAAAGCACGATGCCTAGGGGGATGAACACATAAAAGGAGGCCCGCCAGCCCCAATAGACCATCACTACCGCGACCAGCGGCTGCGCCAGCGCGGCGCCCAGTGTCAGGCCCGTGCTGCCCACCGCATTGGGCAGCGCCCAGTGGCCTACCGGGAACCAACGCTCCACCACCGCCGCCTGAATCGGGTAGATCGGCGCGTGGGCGACGCCCACGAAAAACCTCACCACCAGCAAACAACCGATCACCCCCGCGCCGGTCGTAAACACCTCTCCCGGCAGCCAACCGGTTAGGCCTGTGGTGATGACCCAGATCACACCTGCGCAGGTCAGCGCCACCCGCGGTCCCAGCAGCTTGCCGAATACGCCACCCGGCAGCTGACACAGGGCGTAGCCCCAAATAAACGCGGCATAAATCCAGCCCATCTCGATTTCGCTGATGCCGAGCTCGGGCATCATGAATTCGCCCGCCACGTGGATGTTTTGGCGCATCAGGTAAGAGAGGAAGCTGAGTAAAAAAAGCACGCTGAACAGGCGCCAGCGTGTGGGTACCCGACCCACGAGCACTAGCTGTCTGCCTCGTCGAGTTTTTCGCGCACGTAGCGCCGGATATCCAGACTGTAATCTTCCATAGGCGCGTAGTAGCCGTGCGCGAACACCTTGTTGCGCATGCCACGTTGCACGCTCTCACAGATATTCCAGTCTTGCTGGTTCACCACGTCCCAGAACTCAATGGCGTCTGAACCGTCAAAGTCGGCTTTGCTGAGCTCATCGGGGTGGAACAGAAAGTCGCATTGAATTCGGGTAAGACTCGCGCTCTGCGGCCAGAGGTAGAAAGCTGCAACGTGGTCCATCGACAGGCTGAGCATGAGGTTGGGATAAAAGAGCTCGCCCTTGTGATGGGTTTTTTCGGTCTCGCTTAGACCGGGAAAGGACGCCCGTGCGGTGGTACCCGAGGCGGTAAACGTGTTTGCGCCGTCACAATGCGGTACCCCGTCATCCCAGTCGAGCCCATTGCCGCCACCCTGCCTGAACGCGGGCACAATCTGGCAAAGCTCGGGATGGATTGGGCCGCAGTGGTAGCACTCGTTGTAATTCTCAACGATGACCTTCCAATTGGCTTCTACGTTATAGGTGATGGTGTGCCCCACTCTGAGGTCTGTAAGGGGATAGCGTTGCAATCGCGCGGTGCCATCGCCCAACGTCTCTGCCAGGGATTCGTCGTGACTCGCTGCTAGACAGACAAAAACGAAACCGCCCCACTCAGCCAGTGGCATAGTGTGGAGCGAAACACCGTCGGTCTCGATAGCCAGGTGTGGGGTGCCCCGTAGCCGGCCGTCGAGGTGATAGCTCCACGCGTGGTAGGGGCAGACGATGCTGCGAGAAAACTGTCCGCTGACAGGGCCGGGGGCTTTAAGCGGCACGAGTTCCGTGCCGCGGTGCCGGCAGACGTTGTAGAAAGCGCCTAGTTTACCCTTGTCTACTCTGACGACCAAAAGCGACTGATCCTGGAACCGGATGGCCAGATAATCTCCCGGCTCAGTCAGCGTATCGCTACGACCGACACACACCCAGCCTGATTCAAAGATGGCGGCATACTCGCGTTGAAATTCGCCGGTATCGAGATAGCTGGCCCGTGGCAGCGTTTTCTCGAGTGATTCCAGCGTAGAGGGCTGTTCGGTACTCACCGCTGGGGGAAGACCTTGGTGGGCTCGGCTGGCACAACTGGCTCATCGCGCAAATACAGCGTGTCTGTTTCGATCAGTCCCCGGGCAAAGCTGTGACCGCTGTGCACTGCGTGCACGATAGCGCCGGGTGCGAGGGCATCACCTAGTAACTGGATCGCGGGTGAACCGCTAGCGGTCGCGGCATCGATTAATGACTGGTAGAGCGCGTCCTCTGGCTCCCGGTGACCGACGATCACCACGGCATCGACCTCGACCTCAAGCGGCGTGGCATTGAAGAGGTTCTGCAGTGCCGCCCGTTTGCCATCGAAATTCATTAGGTTGGTCGTGGTGTGGATGGCGACGCTTCGGCGCGCGAGCGCCTGATACACAAAGGGCAGCTCATTGGTCATGAAGGTCCAGGCGGAGGCATGCCCCGCAGGGGTGGCATAGCTCA
>CAJXDE010000071.1 GCA_913052635.1 uncultured Halieaceae bacterium | reverse complement strand
GATATTCCCAGATCAGTTCACCGGTTGCGGCCTCGATCGCCTGAATCTTGTTGTGGGCATGGGTCAGGAACATGACCCCGTCCCGCACCAGCGGGGTGGGTTGGTTGCTGCCTTGGTGCATAGCCATTGACCAGGTCATGCTCAGTCCTGAGACGTTATCTCTGGAGATGTCGATCAGTGGACTATGCGCATGTCCGTCCGGCGTTCGCCGCCAGTTCAACCAGTCGGCGGCGTCAGGCTGGTTGAGCTCTTCGGTGCTCACGGGCTTGAAGTCTTCAACGCGTCGCGTAGCGAAGGCACCGGCACTGCGCGCCATGTCCATGACGCTCCCTGCCTCAGCAAACTCCACCACCTCGACGTTGTCGGCAGGCGCGCCGGTGAGCGCCTCCGCTGAGCTGACTAGGAGGGCGTCCGCGTCAAGGCCAGATTGACTAATCACGTACTGCGCAATGCTGGCGTGCTGCGCCGGCGACAGGCTATGGGCCTCACCTGGTGGCATCTCCGCCATTTGGTATGCGAGAAAAGATTGAGCAGAGACCGCGGACCACTTGTCAGCAAATGCTGGACCGGAGAGGGCGGCGCCATGAGCTGAGCCCCTCAGTGTGGCGGCGTGACAGCTCGCACAGTGCTCACCGTAGAGGCGCTCGCCGGTGTCTGCGGATGCCCAGCAGAGCGGTGATATCGCGGCAACCAGGCAGAGTGTTGCGGGCCATTTAGTACGGACCCCTGTGACCCCTGAAAGTGAAGATTCGTTCATCGAGCATCCCCCTGTTTTCTGCTCGGACGGGCGGAATATCAGGTTCCGCCAGCGCTCATTAGTCCGACCCTGTCGCGCTCTCAGCTTGGCAAAAAATGACCGTATTTTTCCAGCGCTTTGGTGCGCTGAGTCGGTGTGTGATAGCTCGGGAATAGGGCATCATGTGCGGAGTAGTTTCGCAGTACGGCTTTGGCGACCGCGACCTTGTGAACCTCTGTCGGGCCATCCACCACGCCCAACTCCGGAATGTTCGCCCACATATTCGCCAGTGGCGTCTCATCGGAGCTGCCGAGGCTGCCGTGCAGGTGCATCGCCCGGGACACAATCTCCACCAACACTTTGGGTGTCGCGGCCTTGATGGCGGCGATTTCCTTGCGTACTTCCCGATTGTATTCCTTGTGCTTGTCGATCAACCACGCGGTGTAGAGCACATGCAGTCGGTACTGCATCATCATCGTGTAAGCGTCGGCAATTTTTTCTTGTGTCATTTGCTTGTCCGCCAACAGCTCACCCTTCGTGCGGCGGCTTAGTGCGCGTTCGCACATCATATCGATGGCGCGGCGGATGACGCCGACCGTGCGCATGGCGTGGTGCACCCGACCACCACCCAGACGGGTTTGCGCCACATGGAATCCCTGTCCCTCGTTGCCGAGCAGGTTCTCTGCGGGGACGCGGCAGTTCTTGAATGACATATAGGCGTGCACGCCGTCGCCCTGTTCGATGTAGGGACCGACCGCGGAATTTCGAATGATCTCCATGCCCGGTGTACCTTGCTCCACGAGGAAAATCGACGCGCCCTCATGGATGGGAACGTCCGGATTGGTGACCACCATGACTAGCAGAAAAGCGGAAAAGCGGGCGTGGGAGGCAAACCACTTCTCGCCATTAATCACCCAGTAATCGCCGTCTTGAGTCGCGTGACACAGGAACTCACCCGGATCGGCGCCTGCCTGAGGTTCGGTCATGGAGTAGCAGGAGGCGATCTCGGCGTTGAGTAACGGTTTGAGATATTTTTCTTTCTGCTCCGGTGTGCCGAATTTGGCCAGAATTTCCGCATTGCCAGAATCGGGAGCCTGACAGCCGAATACGCTGGGTCCAAAGCGGCTGCGACCGAGAATCTCATTCATGAGCCCGAGGCTGACCTGCCCGTAGCCCTGCCCGCCCAGCTCGGGCTCCAAATGGCACGCCCAGAGCTGCTTTTGCTTGACGATCTCTCTCAATGGCGCCATGGCGGCGAAGGCCGGGGAATTGGGGTCCCATGGATCTCCCGGCTCACGGAAAACCAGATCTAGGGGTTCAATTTCCTCACGGGTGAATTCGTCAATCCAGTCCAGTGATGCCTGAAATTCCGGGTCTGTCTCAAATGACCACACGCCGTTTCCTCCTGGGGGTATCTGTCGTCGGCTCTCGTGCCGTGGGGCAGCCGTCAGGGTTGCCAAATCAGGGCGCTAGTTTAGACTTGCTAGACGCAAACAAGCAACGAGACCGATAAGAAATCCAAGGGTTTGCGGCGCGTTGATGCGCAATTCAGGAGTGAACACTATGGCGGGCGATGGAGTCTGGGTCGTGACCGGTGCCTCGCGGGGAATTGGTGCGGCGATCGCGCGATTGGCCGTCGATGCGGGACAACGCGTGGCAATGATCGCACGGGGGGAATCCGTGATGGAACTTGCTCAGTCGCTCGGGGAGTCCGCGGCAGGGTTCCAGTGCGATGTAGCTGACTCAGCCTCAGTTAGCGAGACGGTTGACGCGATCGTGGCACGATTCGGCCGCGTCAATGTGTTGGTAAACAACGCGGGCGTGCACCGCGGCGGCAAGATACACCGCTTGACCGACGCCGCATGGCAAGAGGTACTGCAGGTCAACCTCACAGGCGCCATGAACATGACCCGGGCCGTAGTGCCTCACATGAGCGAAGGCTGTTCGGTGATCAACGTGGGTGCGGTAGTCGGATTCCGTGGCTTCCCTGGCGATTCAGCCTATGCCTCTTCCAAAGCCGGGTTGTCGGGGCTCACTCAGGCGCTAGCGATTGAACTGGCGCCCAAGGCGATCACAGCCAATCTTGTGATCCCCGGTTTGGTGTTGACCGAAATGACATCCGAACTGAGCGAGGCCGCACTCGATAAAATGACGCAGCAAATTCCGTTGCGACGATTTGCCGAAGATCGCGAAATCGCCGAGGTGGTGTGTTGGGTGGCGCAGAGTCGATACATGACAGGCGCGGTCGTGCCAGTGGATGGCGGTCTGTTGTCCAGCTTCGGTGTGACGTGATGACGTCGGAGGCTACTGAGCAAGTTGCTGACTGGCTCCGCGGCTCTCTGGGCTGGGCACAGGCTGAGTTCGTGTCGGCCCTTGCCGGCGGGAACTCCAATCTGACATGGCAGTTCCGCGACGGCGAGAGAGCCTGTGTCGTGCGAACACCCCCCGCTGATGATATCTCGCCAACGTCTGCGCGAGGCATCCAGCGGGAGGCACAAATCCTACAAGCGATAGCCGATTATCCGGTCAAGGCGCCACGTGTGCTGGCCTGGTGCGATGATGAGATGGTGATCGGCCGGCCGTTTCTGGTGCAGGAATGGGTCGATGGTGTGGCGCTCACCGATGCGTTGCCGGCAGCCTATGCCGACTCGTCTGACAGTGTGAACCGTCTCGGTGAGGACTTGATCGATCAGCTGGCTGCGCTCCACGCCGTGCCCACGGATCTGGAAGCGCTGCAGAAGCTGGGGCGTCCTGAGCGCTTTGTTGAGCGACAGATTGAGCGCTGGCTGAGCGTCCGCAGGGAGCACGCGGTCAGGGATCTACCCGAACTGTTCTCTCTCGGAGAATGGTTGGAACGCAATGTGCCCACAGCGTCACCGCCCGCCGTGATTCACGGTGACTTCCACCTTGATAACACGTTGGCTTCCAGGGAGCAGCCGAAGATCCTCGCGATTATTGACTGGGAGCTCGCCACGGTGGGAGATTGTTATATGGACGCCGCGCTGATGCTGATGTTTTGGGGCGATTATCGAACCCAGGAGCCGCCCGCCTTTAGCGCTTTGCAGGCGGTGTCACGACGCACTGGCGTGGTCAGTCGACGAGAGCTGGCCGGCCGCTGGGCAGAGTCACTGGGGCGGCCACTCAATCACATGAACTTCTACATGGCGCTGGCCTTCTGGCGGTTGGCGGCCATCATTGAGGGTGCATACGGTCTGCACGTCGCGGGCAAACTCGATTCTGACTACGCGCGGGGCCTGGAGTACGACGTGCCGGCGCTTCTAGCCGAGGCACAAGCCGCTGCGGCCGGGGACTGGTAGTCGGCATGCCGATCAACATGATGAGCACCATGATGAACACCCCGCTGGGGGTGAAGACGTTACACCGGTTCGGTGCGCGGCATTTCAGTACCAGTCGCGTCGGTGATTATGATGGCCAGCAAATCCACTGGCGCAGTTACGCGGAGATTGACGCAAACAGCGCACGCCTTGCGAATGCGTTGACGCGTCTGGGCATCGTGCCCGGCGACCGCGTTGGCACGTTTATGTGGAACAGCACGCAGCACCTTGAAACGTATTTGGCGGTACCGTCACTGGGCGCAGTGCTGCATACTTTGAATTGTCGGCTCTCTGCAGAGCACATCGCTTACATCATTAATCATGCTGCCGACCGATTCTTGATACTCGATGCGAGATTAATCGACAGCTTTTTGCCGGTCTTGCCACTGATTCCCGATGTGGAGCATGTGATTGTGTCGGGTACAGGTAACGAGGCCGCCGCGCTGAATGATCCACGCGTGGTGTCCTACGAGTCGTTGCTGGGTGGTGCGGAAGAGACTTTCCCATGGCCTGAGCCAGAGGAAAACGCGGCCGCGGGTATTTGCTATACGAGTGGCACCACGGGCAACCCAAAGGGTGTGGCCTACAGTCAGAAAACCACCTATCTGCACGCGTTGGCCTCGCGGTCCGTGGATAGCTTTGCGGTCCAGGAGCGGGACGTAATTTTGATGCTGCCATCAATGTTCCACGCCAATGCCTGGGGGTTCCCTTACAGCGGCTGGATGTCTGGCGCAGACATGGTGATGCCGGGCCCGCACCTGCAGGGCCCTCATCTGCGCGCCATGATCGAGTCAGCCCGGCCGACGCTGACGGCAATGGTGCCGACGTTGTTGAGCGACCTGCTGCTGGCGGACGAGAAAGCACCGCTGGATTTGTCCTGTTTCCGGGCCATTGTGTCGGGGGGGTCCGCCGTGCCGTCGTCCATGATTGAAGCGGTGAGAGACCGGTGGGATGTGCCCGTGATTCAAGGTTGGGGCATGACAGAGACTAGCCCGATGTGCGTGCTATCGCATCCACCCAAAGACCTCAATGGAGAGACAGAGACGTACTGGCGACTGAAAAGCGGCCGACCTGTTCCCGGCATCGAAGTGCGGGTTATGGATGATGAGGGCAATCTAGTGGAGCAGGATGGCACGACAGTAGGTGAACTGCAGCTGAAGGGCGCGTGGGTGACCGGCAGTTATATCAACGAGGAGACCGATGCCTTTACTGAGGACGGCTGGTTGCGAACCGGCGATGTGGGCATGGTAGATACGCGGGGCTATGTGCAGCTCACGGACCGCACCAAGGATGTGATCAAGTCGGGCGGCGAGTGGATTTCATCGGTAGACCTTGAGGACGTGCTGCTGAAGCACGAGAGTGTCGCAGAGGTCGCAGTGGTGGCGATTGACGATACGCGCTGGCAGGAGCGTCCGCTTGCTATTGTGCGGAGCAAGTCGGATTGCGAGGATGAGGCCTCGCCTGACCAGTTACGCTCATTTTTAGTGGGTAAAGTGGCGAAGTTTTGGGTGCCTGAATACTGGGCCGTCGTAGACGACATCCCCAAAACCAGCGTGGGGAAAATGGACAAGAAGTTGCTCCGGGAAGAAGTAGCGGCGGGACGGCTCGTCATACAAAAACACCTGGGCTTTGGAGAGGTAAATGACTGATGCCGTAATCACTGAGTCGTCGGTGGGCAATACTCAGGCCGAGCGAACGGCGCTATCAGATCAGCGGATGTTTGAGGTGGCGATTGAGTTGGTGAATGAGCGCGGTACGGCCAAGACGACGCTCAAGGATATTGGAGAAGGCGCCGGTTACAGCCGGGGTCTCGCGAGCTACCGGTTCGGCTCGAAAGACGGTTTGTGGATGGAGCTTTTCGCTCGATTCGACGATATCTGGAAGGCGCACCTCTCGCAATATCTGACAGGCAAGCAGGGACTGGCGGCGCTCGAGGCGGCGATTCAGGCGCAGCGGGATATTTTCACTCGGGAGTCAGGCTACCTCCGGGCTATGTATATTCTCTGGTACGAATCATTGGGCCGGGAATCGGATATTCGGGCCAGTCTGGCCAGCCATCATGTGATTTATCGTCGCGACGTCCAGCAGTGGATCGAGCAGGGACAGGCAGCTGGCGATATCAGAGCGGACGTTGACCCGGCGCACTTTGCCACGGGCTATTGTTCGACCATGTTCGGCACAATCTATCAATGGGTGGTAGCCCCAGATGCAATTGACCTGGAGGCATTTTTTGAACACTTCGCCGCAACGGTAACAGTGGCGATTACCCAGCAGAGGGGAGACTAACGATGGCAAGGCTGGAAGTAGACGGTAACAAGAGTATTTATTACGAGGATTTGGGCGGCGATGGGCGCGCCATGCTGCTGATTCATGGCTGGGGTATGGACAATCGCTGCTGGGATGGCGTCATTCTGCCGTTGCAGGCAGAGGGTCACCGGGTGATCACCATGGATCACCGTGGCTGTGGCCGATCAGATCACGATTTTGCCGACCTGAGTATCGCGGCGATCGCCGGCGACGCGGCGGCTCTGGTCGCGCACCTGGGTCTCTCTGACGTCGTGGTCAATGGTTGGTCTCTGGGCGGTGCCGTGGCAACCCATGCCGCCAGCCTGTTGGGGGATCGGTGCGCCGCGCTGGTGCTGACCGCCGGCGCAAGCCCGATTTATACCCAGAAGCCGGATCTGCAAATTGGGGGCATGCCTGAGGATGTGGAGGGCAATGTTGTAGCAATGAATGATGACCGCGTTAATTTTCTGACCATGTTGGCCACGGCAATCTGTGCCAAACCACCGACGGACGCTGTGCTGGCCTCCATGGCCGGTGCCTTTTTGAATTCCAGCGCCAGAGCGTCAGCGACGCTGGCAGAGCTCGCGCATCTGGACCAGCGCGAGATGATGATGGCGTTGGATATCCCGCTACTGTCATTCATCTGCGGTCAGGATGGCTTTGTCGCGCCAGATATTTCCCGCTGGGTGGCGGAGAACCACCCGAGAGCGACGGGCGTAGAGTTCCCCGAAAGCGGGCATGCTCCCTTTATGGAAGAGCGGGAGGGGTACCTCGCCGCACTCAACGATTTTGTGAACGGTCTCTGAGAGGGTAAGCGCGATGGCGTCAAACGTGGATTTTGGTCTCTGGTACGACTTCCGTAACCCGGAGCCCTGGCAGATTGATTTTGAACAGTTTTATTCCGAGCGGCTGGATCAGATTGCGCAGGCCGAGACGATGGGTTTTGACTCAGTCTGGTTAACCGAGCACCATTTTTGTGACGACGGCTACACGCCGTCACCATTGGTGATCCATGCGGCCATCGCAGCACGGACAGAACGGATGCGTTTGGGCACCAACCTGATGCTGCTGCCCCTGGCTGATCCCGTGAGGATGGCTGAAGACGCCGCAACGCTGTCGCTGATCTCGGGCGGACGTTTTGATTTGGGTGTTGGTATTGGATACCGGCAGCTGGAATTTGATCAGTTTGGCCGCAAGATCTCCCATCGTCCCAGTCTCGTCGAGGAGGGGATCGAAATTCTGCGGCGCGCTTGGTCGGGTGAGCCGGTTAACTTCGAGGGCAAGCGCTTCGCCGTTGGCGACCTCAAAATCACGCCGAAACCGAACCGCGCGCCCAGGGTGCTGTTGGGCGGTATGGCACCCCCCGCAATTGACCGCGCGGCGCGGATCGCTGACGGCTTTTTGTGCACTGGCGGTATCGGTATGGATACTTATGTGGAGTGTCTCGCGGCTAATGGTAAGGCGCCCGGGGACGGGAACATCATTCTCGGTTGCTGGGCGATTATTGCGGAGGATCCCGAGGCGGAAGCAGAGCGCGTCGGCGATTACGTGTTGTATCAGTCCAACGAATATATCCGCTGGGGTGCCTTTGGTCCCCCGGACCAGACCCCGTTGTTTCCCGATGCTCGAACCGCCATAGAGAATGGGCTTTATGAGCTGTGGGACGCGGATACGGCCGTTGAAAAGCTGAGCGCCATGATGGAGCAGTACCCCCAGATTTCAGATATTCACTTCTGGGCGCAGTTCCCTGGTGAAAGCGTAGAGTCCGGTGATCGGCGGATGGCTTATATCGCGGAGAAGGTGCTTCCCCGGCTACGATAAAGAGGATTTTGAACCTTACGCGTCGGCTGGCTGGCGGCTCAGTTTGGCCACAGACTGAGCGGTGGCGACGACTGCACCTTCCTCATCCTCGATGTCGGCTTCAAGAAATGCGGTTCTAAAAGTGGCTTTCTTAACGCGGCCGGTCACCCGCAGCGGCTGCTGTCCGCGGCAAACCCCGATAAATTGCGTTGCGATGTCCAGAGAAGCGACCCCGGAGATCGTGTCATCGGTGCCAAACAGGGCGTGCGACATGGCGGCATCGAGCATGGCCGTCACAAACCCACCCTGTACGATATCTCCCGAGTGGCAGTAGTCCAAGGGAACGTTAAAGGTAAAGATGGCGCGTTGTGAATCCATTTCCAGTTCGATAACGCTGCCGCCCAGCAATTTGATGAAGTCGGGGGCCATCGCATTGAGTTGCTCAATACGCGCTTGGGTGTCAGTCATGGTGAGGTATCCAAGGGTGTTTGAGGCGCGCAGTGTAGCGGTAAATCAGCAGCAGGACTCAAAAAATACGGCGCGCCTGTCGCGGGATAGACGCGACACCGGTCGATGGTCGTACGGTTACGCCGGCCTATTGCTGCCGGCTGTCGGCTGATGGACGAATGGCTAACCCCTTGACCCTTATTCACCTATCCGACTGCCATTGCGATGGTTTGTCTGTGCCAGACTGGTACATTCAGTCGGGTGATAGTTGGTGCGTTTTTGGGCGTAATGGATCGGGCAAGCAACTGATTGATCAGCTGTTGGTTGGCGAGGTCACACCATCCCGCGGCGTTGTGGAAAGAACCCTCGACGCGGACCAGATCGCGCTCATTTCCTTCGAGCGGCAGCAGGCCACCTATGAGGAGGAGTGGCGGCTTGCGGCGACGGATATCATCCCGGAAGACGAGTGGGGTACTCGTGTCGCCGACTTTTTGCCTTCCGATCGGCTGAGTGACTCCCTCATCGATCAGCTGAACATGCGTCACCGTCTGCAGGCCTTCTATAGAGAATTGAGTACCGGTGAGAGTCGCAAGCTTATGGTGCTGAAAGCGCTACTGGATGAGGCGGAGCTACTCATTTGCGATAACCCTTTTGACAGCTTGGACCAGGGCATTGTGCAAGCGCTGAGCGAGACCTTTCGGTTGGCTGTGGCCTCGGGTGTCGCCGTGATGCTGCTGCTCAGCAATCGCTCCGATATTCCCGACTGGGTAGAGAAGTTCGGACATGTAGAGGCCGGGCTGCTCACGATATTTGAGGGTTCACGACAGACACAATTGGCCCAACTGGAGACAGCCATCGGCACGGGCGCCATCGTCCAGCCGGGGATTCCTGGGGATGCCATTCGGCTAGAGGCTTATGCCGCGCCTTACATTGCCGAACTGAACCAGTGCACGGTCCGCTACGGAGACCGAAATGTGCTAGACGCGCTCACGTTCAAGGTTGAGCCGCTGCAGCATACTCTGGTGACCGGAGAAAACGGAGCGGGTAAATCGACCTTACTGGGGCTGATCACGGGCGACTGTATGCAGTGCTTCAGTAACGATGTCACCGTGTTCGGTCATCGGCGGGGTAGTGGCGAGTCGGTCTGGGATATCAAGCGCCAACTTGGACTGGTCAGTAACGATCTGCACCGACGCTACACGGTACGCTGCGATGCCCTGTCGGTTGTCTGCTCCGGATTTTTTGACTCGATCGGGCTCTACGATCCCCCGACGGAACTGCAGATTCGTTTGGGGCGGGAATGGCTTCAGGCGGTGGATATGGCAGATCACGCCGAGACACCGTTCCAGTCACTGAGCTATGGCGAGCAACGTCTGGTGCTCATCGCGAGGGCCATGGTGAAGTCGCCGCTCTTGTTGGTGCTTGATGAGCCGACCCAGGGGCTCGATGAACTAAATAGAGCGCGGATTTTAGGCTTCATGTCTGCGATTGAGGCACGTCGGCACAGCACGCTTTTATTTGTGAGCCACCGCGAGGATGAATTTCTGCCGCTATTCAAACAGCACATTCACTTGAAGCTGAATCTTTAAAACGCAGAGAGGCCCGTTTGACTGCGCCCCAAAATGAGTGCGTGCACATCGTGCGTGCCCTCATAGGTATTGACCACTTCCAGGTTCACCATGTGGCGCATGATCGGGTAGTCATCCGAGATGCCGTTGCCACCGAGCATGTCGCGCGCGCTGCGGGCGATATCCAGCGCCTTGCCGCAGGAATTGCGCTTGATGAGGCTAATGAGATCAGGTGAGATCTCGCCTGCCGACAACATTTTGCCCGCTTGAAGGCAGCCTTGCAGGGCCAGACCGATCTCGGTTTGTATGTCAGCTAATTTCAGCTGAATCAACTGCTTAGAGGCTAAAGGCACACCAAATTGAGAGCGGTCAAGCGTGTACTGGCGCGCCGTGTGCCAGCATTCCTCCTCGTCCACTGGCTCCAAACTGCGGTAGGCATCGAGATATTCTCGATCAAAGGCCTCCACAGTGCGCTGCGTCCACCAGCAGCCGTCGACTGGTTTCTCCCCGTCCGTCCCGGCCGATGTGCCCGTAGGTCGTCCATCGATCGCCGTAGCATTTAACTGCCGGGACTTCCGTAGTACCTTCGCAGTCGACTTGGCATCCAGGCTTTCCCCGTCCGTCGCGCCCGACGTGCCCGTAGGTCGTCCGTCGGTAGCCGTAGCATTTAACAAACGCGACTTCCGTAGTACTGGCCCTTCCGCGCCCCGCGGTGCGTTCTCAAGGTTCAGCTCCTCTACCTTTGCACCCGCGGTCACAGCATCAGACATCTCACGCCGCAACTCCCGCGCCCTCCGCGCACTGGTCACGTTCCTCGC
>CAJXDE010000070.1 GCA_913052635.1 uncultured Halieaceae bacterium | reverse complement strand
ATTCTGCACCTGAGCGGGATGACAGGCTGGAACCTGACAGTGGGCGAGGCGCTCATGGGCGGCGCCAGCGGGATCAAATCCCTCGGGTGGCTGGGAAGAGCCACGGCCGCTGCTGGCGGTGCTTTTCTCGACCGGTTATTGAAAATCCGCATGTTCCCTGACGGCAATGCCTCGGTCGCTCGTCTGCTGGTTCAGAAACTCATCCCAAAAGTCGCACCCGAGGTCACAGGCCCCGCCAACATAGTGGCAGCTCGGTTCAGTTACGACGCACTAGATCAAGCGAGCAACAACATAAGACTTCGGTTGAACAGTACTGCGGTAGGCGTCAGAGAGAATGACATTGGCGGAGTGGAAGTCGACTACGTCGAGCAAGGCTCCCCGAGGCGCGTAATGGCCGACCACTGCATTCTGGCTTGCTACAACAGCCTGATCCCACATCTTTGCCCCGAAATGCCAGAGTCACAAAAAGCCGGGTTGGCCTATGGGGTGAAAACGCCGTTTGTGTACGCCAATGTGCAGGTGCGCGACGGAAAAGCCTTTTCCAAGGCTGGCGCCACGCTCTTTCAGTGTCCTTACGATCCGTTTCAGTGGGTCAGCTGCGCACCAACAGTCGCTGTCGGCGGATTTGAGCCTCCGCGGGGGCCCGAGGATCCGATGGTGATCTTCATGATGCATTCACCGATGCCTATGGCGAAACCAGATCCCCAACTCTCCACGCGTGACCAGCTCCGCCTCGCGCGCACCCAGATTTATCAGGCTCAATTCAGCGATTACGAGCAAAAGATTCGCGAGCAGCTGCAGTCAATGATCGGACAGTTCGGGTTTCACCACCACTCAGACATTGAGGCTATTACCGTAAATCGTATCCCTCACGGGTACGCCTATCCCTACGTCAAACTAGATGATCCTGAATGGGAGACAGGCCAAGCGCCTCACGAGAAAGGCCGAGCACAGTTCGGACGTATTTCTATCGCTAATTCTGATTCAGAGGCGGTAGCGCTGATGAACGCCGCATTTGATGCAGCCTATCGCGCAGTAGAAGAGCAAACTGCCTAGCCGCAGAAATATGCGGTCTACACTGCCCCGTAGCGCTCATCGACCAAGTGAAGAATACTCTGACGCACAGCGGGCCTGTCCTTTTCCCAGCGTCGACCGCTTCCCGTAAAAAGCGACTCGCCCTCAACCATACTAATCAATGCCAACGCCTCCGCTCTGGGTTGAGCTACACCTGCCCTGACAAGCTTTGTCTCCAGGTGAGCGAGAAACTTCGCGTAGACCTCTTCCAAGAGATCCGAAATCAACGGCTCGACTTGTTCCATCGCCCACAGCTGAGCCCACAAGCGATCGTTGAACAAGCCATCCGCGGTGCCGACGTGCTCATCGAGCATAAATGCGATCATATCCCTGACGCTGACTTGATCCAGTTCGCCCACTCCAGACTCAAAAGCCGAGACAATTTCCGATTCGATGTAGGCAACCAACGCGACCAGCAAGGCATCCCAGGTTCGGAAGTGGTATTGGAGCGCGCCAAGCTTCATACCGCTTGCGCGCGCCAGAGCTCGCATGCTCAGACTGCCATAACCCTCATCAGCGATGAGCTCAATAGCCGCACGCAAGATTTCAGTTTTTCGGTCACCGCTCATGGCAAATTCTCCCGTCTCACCGCAAACGCTTTTGGCCGTGAGACTGTGCAAAAACTAAAGCATTCCAGACCTCACCGCTACTCCCACTCGACCAACAGATTGTGGCACTCTCCGAAATACTTGGGGTTGCAAGGCAGCGCTATCGCTAGCACACCCTTTTATGAAGCATAAGAAAGAGAACATCCGATGCAGTCACACTTTTCGCTGATCTGGGAATCCGTTGCAGACGCGGTACCCGAGCACGTCGCACTGATTCAGGGGGAACGCCGGATATCCTGGCGCGACTACGAGAACCGCGCCGCCCGCCTCGCGCAGGGGCTGATTGATGCAGGTCTGGGCCATAACTCAAAGGTCGGCATGTACCTATACAACTCGCCGGAGTACGCCGAGACCAATTTCGCGGCAATGAAGATCGGTGGCGTGCCGATTAACGTTAATTATCGATACCTCGACGACGAGCTCCACTACCTTCTGGAAAACGCCGATATCGAAGCGCTGGTCTTTCACAGCTCGCTGGGCGACCGCGTAGCGCGTGTCTGCGATCGACTGCCGATGCTGAAGGCCATGATCTGCGTGGACGACGGTCCCGCCGAAGATGGCTCGATGGGGCCAATCACTGGCATCCCCTATGACACCTTTCTTGCCCAAGCCTCTGGTATTGCAAAGACCCAGCCCCAGGGCGATGAAATTTACATGCTGTACACCGGCGGCACCACGGGCATGCCCAAGGGCGTGATGTACCCGTTGGACGCCTTTACGGAATTCTTTATGCGCGGATTCCCGTCCATGATTGGCCTGCCGCCATTCGAAGACGCCGCCCAATTTGGCCCCGCCGCCAGACAGATGGTGGATGCCAATACCACCGTGGTAGCGATGTCGGGACCACCGCTCATGCACGGCACCGGCTGTTGGTTGGGCCTCATGTTCCCTCACATGCTGGGCGGCACATCGGTGCTGCTGGAAAACCGCGGTTTCAAGCCAGAAGAGGTATGGAGCACGGTAGAGCGCAACCGCGTCTCGCAAATAATCATTGTGGGTGATGCCTTTGCCAAACCCCTTTTGCGCGCGCTGGAGACCGAACCGGACCGCTGGGATACATCTAGCTTGAAGCTGATGATCTCATCGGGCGCCATGTTCACGACCGAAGTGAAGCGCGGCCTGATCGATCATGTGCCGGAGCTCGCGATCGCGGACGTGCTCGGCTCTACCGAGGGTGGCATGGGGCAGTCCATCATGACCAAGGACACCCCGCCCAGCGAAACCGCCAAGTTCACGCTACTACCCGTAGCGAAGGTGCTGCTTCCTGACGGCAGCCGGGAAGTGGTGCCCGGCTCGGGTGAGGTGGGCATGGTGGCTCAGGGCGGCATGGTGCCGCTGGGCTACTACAAAGATCCCGAAAAGTCGGCCAAGACGTTCAAGGAAATCGATGGCACTCGCTATGCCTTCATTGGCGACATGGCCACCATCGACGCCGATGGCACCATCAATCTATTGGGTAGAGGCTCGAACTGTATCAACACGGGTGGCGAGAAGGTGTTCCCAGAGGAAGTCGAGGAGGCGCTGAAGCTGCACCCCGACGTGGCCGACGCTTTGGTGTTCGGGCTCGAGGACGAGCGCTTTGGTAACCGGGTTGCCGGTGTCGTCTCGCTTGAGCAAGGGGGCACTGCAGAGGCGGGAGATATCCTTGAGGCAACCCGCAAACTGCTGGCCAGCTACAAGTTGCCTAAGGACCTACTGGTGGTGCCGGTCGTTCCCAGAGCGCCCAATGGCAAGGCTGACTATAAGTCAGCCAAAGCACTGATGGCGGATAGCTAGCACTACGGCGACCTTCAACGCCTCCGCTTATGTCACAAAACCTCGCGCCAGCGAGGCGATGCTCTCGGCGCCCAGTTCAAACGCCGGCATGGTGATGTCATCGCGCTCAATCAGTGTCGCCTGAGGTAACCACTCGGCCACCCGTAACGTGCCGTCGCGCAAACTGGAGTGGGTCGCAATCACCAGCGCGGGTTGCGCAACCTGCGTCGCTGCAGGTTCAGCTTCGAAGTTTGCTGCGGCGTGATAGCCCGCGTTTCTCGCCTCACCCGCACCCACAAAATCAAAGAATAAATCGAGCGCCCTTGGGTAAGCGACCTTATCGAGGCGATCAGTCACCATCGCCCTGAACAAACCATTGAGTGGGTCCTCCTGCTCAAGATATGCAGGGGGCTTGGTCAATGAGCCCCGGAGGTCCGCCATATCGGGACCCGAGAACACTGGCACATCCACCAGCACCAGGCCGCTTACCTGTTCGGGGTAGTGATTAGCCATCTCCATCGCGACCAGCGCACCCGAGTGAAATCCCGCCAGCCAAACAGGTTGGCCAGGCGCGTTCAGGAGCGGCGTCATGGCATCGGTGTACCCACCGACGGTGGGCGGGTCCACCAACGCATCGGAGAAACCGTAACCGGGCAGGTCTGCGCTCCACACCGGACCGTCGTAAGCTTGCGCAAAGCTATCGAAAAAGCGGCCGCCATAGGGCACTGGTGGCAAACACACAATGGGCGGCAAAGCACTCCGGTCACCCTGCCATTGCCACACATGCAGTTGTCCCGGCGTGTTATCCAGATAATGTCGTCGCGGCGCAGCCATTCAGGTCAATCCCTCGTGTTCAGTCATACCGTGGCCGTAGGAACCCAAAATACCCCGCAGACCAAGCAGCACGGGCACACCAAAAATCACGGGGATCACCGCCATGGAGTAGCGAATGCCTTCGACACCAAAGACATAATCATTGAGGAGCGCCACGGCAGTTGGACCAAGAAAAAGGCCGGCCATACTGATACTCATGTAGTAGAGCGCCACGGTCTGCGCCTTGATGGGGCCCGGCGCGATTCTGAGAAGCGCGGTCACGCCCATCGCCGAGGTCATGCCAATACCCATGTTGTTAAGCGCAAAGACCCCCATGGCCAATGGAGCCGAGGGCATCAGGGGAAACAGAGCGCCTGTCAGTACCGTGGCGAACACCCCAAACAGCGCGATCTTCATTGCCGCGTCGCGCTTACCCTGTGCGATCCAGTGGTCACACAACCACCCCGCAGACAAGACCGCCGCGGGGCCGCAGATGATCAGCAGCAAGCCGTTGATGGAGGCGTAGTAGCTAGTCTCCCATCCCCAGGTCCGCTCAAATAGCGCCGCCCCCCAACCCTGGCTGTAGGCGACGATGGTCATGAAGCAGAAAACACTGACAAACCCGCCATACATGCGCCAGCGCGCCAGCACATGCTTGAGCATGTCGGGCAGGCTACCGCCCGTCGCCGAGGGCCCGCCCGAGCGCGGTGGTTCGCGCAATAAAAAGAACAGCACTGAGAGGATGAGACCCGGCAGCCCCACAATGAAGAAAGTGGCCTGCCACGGCACCAGTTCACCAATACCCGGGAGCGTAATGGTGCCGCCCGATTTGGCCCAGGTCAGCACCCCTGCGCCCAGCAGTGAGGCAAAGCCTGCCCCGACCGAGAGGGCCATGGTGTAGACCGCGATCGGTCGGGAGCGTTTCTCGGGCGGGAAGCTGTCGGAGATGATCGACATGGCGCAGGGGCTCAGCGTGGCCTCGCCGACACCAATGCTCATCCGTGCGATGAAGAGATGCGTGAAGTTACGCGCCAGTCCCGAGGCCGCGGTCGCGATGGACCAGACCGCGATCCCGACAGCAACGATCTTTACCCGGTTCTTACGATCAGCGAGCCACCCCAGCGGCAGCCCCATCGTGGCGTAAAAGATCGCGAAAGCAGGCCCGAGGAGCAGGCCAATTTGGGTATCGGTCAGACCGAGATCTGCTTTGATCGGCTCAACTAACAACCCCAGCACGTAGCGATCGATGAAAGAGAAGATGTAGGCGATGGTGAGCAGGCCCACCGTCAGCCAGCCATAGGCCAGACTGCTCTGCGGCTGAGGCTCCGCGCAGGTTACCGCGTCGCTCATACGAACTGGTTCACTTCAACAAAGTACCCACTGGGATCAAAGAAGCTGATACCCAACACGCGAAAGACCCCGCCATCAGGCTTGGGGTACTCGCTGACAACCGGCTCACACACCATCTCGATACCAGGTACTGCCTGCAGCTTCTCGTAAACACCCTTCACATCCTCATGATGGAGCACGTAAACGGATTCACCGATACGCACCCGATTCGGGTTCGACCGCGGTGGCGGCTCGGGCAGCGGCGGGTCGATGTACTGGAGAATACCCAGCATGCCGATGAAGTCGTCCTTGCACTTCAGCATCACCAGGCGGGTCTGGGAATTGGGCTCACCGGCAGGCAAACCGTCTCCTGAGACTAAGATTTCCTCGTCGTAATGCACCGACATACCCAGAATATCCCGGTATATCTGCAGTGACGGCTCGATGTCATTCACCAGCATAGTGGTACGACGAATTAGTACAGGTACATCGCTCATAGCGCCCCCTTTGTTTTATAGATATAACATTAGTACTTTACGGGTCTGACCGATGCGGAGGCAAGCACCATGACCGGCCAATACCCCCTGAGCACCCTCAATAGCGCCCTCCTTTTCCTCATTGGGCTCCTCTCGCTGACTTACGCGGGGCAAAGCGTCGCTCAGGGGCAGGACACCACGCCCTGGAGCCGCGATCTGCAGGTCATCGAGGTCATGCTTCCAGGCTTTTATAGCAACGCCAATCAGGCCTATTTCGATGGCCGACGCAAGGTGCACAACCCCCAGTCCCGCCACAACCTGCTGATCGAGACCACGGACAATGGCTTTGACGTGACCTTGAGCGCACCGGATGGCACCGTGATATCGAACCAGAGATGGTCTCTTGCCGAAGATGACCAGCGAGAGGCGGTTCGTATGGATATCAGCGACGCCGGCGGCACCCCGCTCTGCCCTGTCTGGTGGACCCGGGACGCCGCTCAATTTAGCGCTCAGGGCGACACAAAATGCACTGAAGGTATCGACAGCCCTGCAGGGCTGGCCCTAGGTGAGCAGCAGTTCTGGTGGACCCCGCGCGGCGCCTCAGAGGCAGCCGTGAAGCTTCACAGAGCCCGGCAATTCACCTGTTATGCCGACATCCCCGGAGTCGGCGGTGGCCGCAACATCCCCTACACCCGTTACGAAAACCTGAGCCTGCATGATCAAGGTGCCGAAACCTGGTTCGTTGACAAAGATGGCAGGAATCTGGGGCTGCGGCTGTTCAATGTTGACTGGCCCATCAACAACTACGATGGCTATTTCACCCGCGATTCACTGGTGATCTATGTCATCGAGAAACTCGATGACGGTAGAACCAAGGAACATGGCTACGCGTTTACCCTACCCGAGGCGAATCGCATCGGGATCAACCTCAAATGGCTATTGGCCAGCTGCTTCATGATTTCCGGCAAGGTCGATACCCCGACCATGTGAGAGCGCTATGACGATGCGAAGACGAGACATACTACGTGGGAGCAGCGCCGGACTGGCAGCACTCGGCCTCGCGCAAAACACCACAGCCCAGAACGACTGCGCGTTGGCCGCTACTAAACCCACCACCTTCGTATTGGTGCACGGTACCTGGCACGGTGGCTGGGTGTGGCAAGACGTCGCCAACAGACTGAGGGCGATGGGCCATCGCGTCTATACCCCTACCTGCACCGGCTGTGGTGAGCGCCTGCATCTCACAGGTCCTGACGTGGGGCTCAAGACTCACATTACCGACATCGCACAGGTCCTCGAGTTTGAGGATCTCAACGAAGTTATTCTGGTCGGTCACTCCTTCTCCGGTATTACCATTACTGGCGTGGCGGATCGCTGTCGTGAACGCATCGACAGAATCGTGTTCTTCGATGCGCTGGTGCCCCGCGAGGGAAGAATGAGCGGTGTGCCCAGAGAGTCCGAGACTGACGACTTTCCCGACTGGTGGAAAGCGCGGAAAGAGCATTTTATTGACGGCTACCAGATGGATCTGTGGCAGGACTACCCCATGGAGATGCTGGTTCCCGACACCTACCCTGAAGTGGCCGCCAAGTTGAGGCGGTTGATCACCCCGCATCCTGCAAAGCAGTGGACAGACGAGTTGGTGCTGGAACATGGCGGCTGGGAGGGCCTCAAGCCCACCTACATCCACTGTGTGGGACAAACCTACCGTGAAAGCTCGGATCTGATGGTGGGACCGGCGCGAGGGCCTGACTGGACGTTTATCGAGCTGGATGTCCCACGGGACGGGATGCTGACGCATCCCGAGCTGGTCTCAAACACCCTCTCCGGACTCATCGGCTGAGCTGAGATCGGTGCGGCCATCCGTTTGCTGCTGAAGCACCCGCGAAAGGCAGGTTGTAGCGCTTTGAGCGCACGCTGATTGCACGCCAGGGCCGTTCAAATCACACTGTGCCGGTTCTCGCTGTTTCTGGGTGCGTTAGTGAAACACTGCTTGTGGATACTGCTGGGGATCTCGATGATGTCAGCCGCCGATGAAACCCGCGTTGCCATCGCCCTGCACGGCGGCGCCGGCACCATCGAGCGGAACGCCATGAGCGAAGAGCTCGAGGCCACCTACCGCGCATTTCTCGATGACGCGATTATCCGTGGCTACGAACAGTTGCGCGAAGGTCGAGCAGGTCTCGATGTCGTCGTTAACGTCATTCAGCTAATGGAAGACTCTCCTCTATTTAATGCCGGCCGCGGGGCCGTCTATACCTGGGAAGGCGCCCACGAGCTCGATGCCTCGATCATGCATGGCGAGAACCTCGACGCGGGAGCAGTCGCTGGGGTGAGCACTGTTAAATCCCCTATAGCGTTGGCCCGCGCCGTCATGGAGGATTCACCCCATGTGATGTTGGCAAGCCGAGGGGCTGAAGCCTTTGCTCTAGAGCGGGGATTTGACCTGGTATCTCCTGAATATTTTGCGACCGAACGCCGCCGCGAGGCACTCGAGGCCTACAAAGCCAATGAACAGGCAGGGCTGAAGCCCGAGGCCGACCATAAATTTGGCACGGTGGGCGTGGTGGTTCTGGATCAGGCGGGCAACCTGATTGCCGGCACTTCAACCGGGGGCATGACGGGTAAGCGCTGGGGGCGCATCGGTGACTCACCCGTGATCGGCGCGGGCACCTATGCAGATAACCGCAGCTGCGCGGTGTCGGCGACCGGGCACGGCGAGTACTTTATTCGTCACACCGTGGCCCGCGACATCTGTGCACGGATGCAATTTGGCGGCGCAACCCTCGATGAGGCGGCGAGCACTGTCGTGATGGAAGAGCTGATAGAGGCCGACGGTGAAGGCGGTATTGTCGCGGTGGATCCTGCGGGCAGGGTCGCATTGGTATTCAATACGCCCGGCATGTACCGCGCATCGATCGATGCAACCGGCCGCAAGGTGGTGGGGATTTATGGCGAGGACGAAACCCCTTGATTGGTCGCGGGACGTCAGTGACGTATTGACCTATCATCAGACGTGATCCGCAGAGCCGAGACGCATCATGACTGCTCAGATTACCCACCTCCCCGCAAACACTTCGCAGGAAGAGCTACTCCGCTGCATGGCAGAGGACGGCGCCGTCATCATTGACGATGTGCTGGGTAGCGAACAGCTGGAAGCGCTTGAGCACGATTTGGCTCCCTTTCTAAAAAAGGAAGTGTACGGCCGCGACGCGTTTACCGGTTTTCGCACGCAACGCATCGGCGCCCTGATTGCGCGCTCGAAAGCCTGTGGCGAACTGGCGCTGGAGCCACGAATGCTGGACGCCGCGAGAACCTATCTGGCAGAGCACTGCGACGACGTGCAGCTGCACTTCACTTCTGCCGTGGCGATTGCGCCGGGCGAATCAGCACAGATACTCCATCGGGACCGCGGTATATGGGGTGGTTATGTGCCGCGGCAAATCGAACCGCTGTTCAGCACCATCTGGGCGCTGACGCCTTTTACGCGAGAGAACGGCGCCACACAGGTGGTGGTCGGCTCCCATCGTTGGGAAAAAAAGCGTCAGCCGGAACCCGATGAAATCGCCTACGCCGAAATGTCACCGGGCTCGGTGCTCTGCTACAACGGCACAGTACTGCATGGCGGGGGCGCAAATACCACTGAGCACGAGACGCGGGTTGGCGTTTTCTTACACTACACGCTGAACTGGCTGCGTCAGGAAGAGAATCAGTATCTGTCTTGCCCGCCAGAGCATGCAGAGCATCTCTCTCAGGAACTCCGCGCACTCATCGGCTATGCCAAAGGCGGCTATGTATTGGGCTTCTACTCAGACCCCGATGACGACAGCGCCCAGCATGAATCGGTGAGCCCGGAGAATCTGTTTAGCCAGCACCGTGGCGATTTCGATGTCTTGCCGACTGAGGAGCAATTGGTGTCGCAGTCAACGCCCCAGCGCTAGCGCTACCAAGCCGCCACCGTGCCATCCTTACGCATCTCCGTGGCGCCTACATAGACGCCATCAGGTAGCCGCATAATGGCCTGATAACCGCCAAAGGGCGCGCCGGTGCCATCTACCTCAACCCGGTGCCCCATTGCCCTCAGCTGCTCCACAGTCTCGGTCGGCACGCCGGGCTCTATCAGCAGCGTACCTAACAAATCTTCATGCACTCCGGTGGGCTGACGCCCGCCGTCATGGTTAAAGCGCGCCGCGTCGCCTGCGGTCTGCACATCCATCCCGAAATCGATGATATTCACCAGCACCTGCACATGCCCCTGCGGCTGCATGGCGCCGCCCATCAGGCCGAAGCTCATGAATGGCTGGCCGTCTTTCATGACAAACGCCGGAATGATGGTGTGAAACGGCCGTTTACCCGGGGCATACACGTTGGGATGACCCTCATCCAGTGAAAACAGCTCGCCTCGGTTCTGCAACATAAATCCGAGGCCGTCGGGCACGAGCCCTGTACCCATGCCGCGGTAGTTGGACTGGATGAGTGACACCATCATGCCCTCGGCGTCAGCGACAGTCAGATACGTAGTGTCGCCCTCCCCCTCCAACTTGGGTTCACCGGGGCCAAATGCGGGGGTCGCCCGCGCGGGGTCGATGAGAGCAAACCGTTTCTTGCTATAAGCCTCTGACAGCAGTGCTTCAAAGGGGATGTCCGCGTAGTCCGGGTCCGCGTAGTAGCGCGCGACGTCCTCAAAGGCCAATCGCTTGGCCTCGACCATGAAATGGAAAGCCTCTGCCGAACCCCGGGGATAATCTCGCAGATCAACCTGCTTCAGGATGTTGAGCATCTGCAGCGCCGCGAAGCCCTGCCCGTTGGGGGGCAATTCGTAGACATCGTAACCATGGTAATGAACGCGACCCGGTTTAACCCATTCGCCCTCGTGGGCTGCGAGATCGTCTAGGCGCATATCTGCTCCGATGCGCCTGAAGTAGGTATCCATCGCGTCAGCG
>CAJXDE010000069.1 GCA_913052635.1 uncultured Halieaceae bacterium | reverse complement strand
ATGACTGGCCTCCTAGTTAAACCCACTCGACGCGGATTCCAATCCGCGCCACCTTAGTCTTTGGCGCACATACTCTATACGCGCGTCCGGGATATCAGGATTTAAGCCGCTCCAGCACCGCAAATGGGCTGTCCCGCTCACCTGTCTCCTCAACCGCAGCCGGCTCCTCCGTGTCAGTCTCGAGCGCTGCCCGCTGCTCCGCTGACTTACATTCCTTCTCATGGATAGGCGAGACAGGAATGGCCAACAGTATTTCCTCTTCTACGATGTCGCTCAAATCGGCGGTATCGTCGACGAGTAATGGCTCATAAGTCGCTGGTAACGCAGCGGCCTCTTCGTCGGTCCAGACGCAAGCCATGAGCGAGGCACTCTTAACAAGCACGTCCATGTCACTCAGGCATCGCTGGCACTGCATCACCACCTTGGCCTCTACACACACTGCCACCACATACCGCGCTTCTTCGTCTCGCCGAAAATCAAAGGCGGCCGAGCCCGAATCAGCGATAGCAATCCCTGAGTCTGCCAGCCGCGGCAGATCCTCAGGTGATACAGTGCCCTCAATATTGACTCCGCGGGCCGCTAGGCCGCGCAGGTCCAGCTGTTTTGGCAATGCCCCGGTTTTCATGGCCGCGGATCATACGGACGGCGCTAGAGGCTGTCAAAGCGATATGGCGACTGGTGTCTGGCCACCCGTCAAAGAGTGACTTTTCACCGGTTTTGCCACCAACTAAGGGGCCCCACGCATGAACCTGATCCTCGCCTCGACCTCGCCCTATCGTCGACGACTGCTGGAAAGGCTCAGACTTCCTTTCACTTGCATCGATCCGGCGGTTGAGGAATCAGTACGAGACGGAGAATCGCCACAAAAGCGAGCCCGTCGCCTAGCGATGGAGAAAGCATCCGCGGTCGCAGAGACATTGGAGGGTGAGGCGATTGTCATCGGCTCAGACCAAGTCGCCTGTCTAGACGACCAGATATTGCACAAGCCCGGCACACCCGACGCGGCAGTAAAGCAACTCACTGCCTCAAGTGGCCAAACCGTGCATTTTTGGACCGCCGTTTCAGTATGGACGAACCCTGAAGAGGCCGCCACCCAGCGAGTGGTGCCCTGTGAGGTCAAAATACGCCTACTCAGTACCGATGAAATATCGCGCTACGTGGCCCTCGACCAGCCATTGGACTGCGCTGGGAGTTTTAAGTGGGAATCCCTTGGTATCACGCTATTTGAGGCCATGCGAACCGATGATCCCACGGCATTGGAGGGGTTGCCCCTAATTGCTCTCAGCGAACTCCTGAGGGGTATAGGTGTCTCGTTACCGCTTGCCGCGCAATCGGCGCAACACTGACTCAAGCTCCGCATCGAGAGGGCAATCAAGTTCGAAGCGGTCAACGCCCAGTTCAAATGTGATGGCCCTGGCGTGCAAAAACAGTCGCTTGAGGCCCGCCGTCGCGCTGACTGCCTGTGATTGGTCGTTTTGGTACTTGCTGTCGCCCAATATGGGATGGCCAACGTGCTGGGTATGGACCCGGATCTGATGGGTACGCCCTGAAACGGGCGTGGCCTCAATGAGGGTGGCGCCAGGGAATCTTTCTACGACCTGCATTTCGGTTTTGGCGGCCTTCCCTTCTAGGGCCACCTTGACGATGCGCTCGCCGGAGGGGGTGTGACGTTTGGCGAGCGGCGCTGACACGCTTTTCTGATACGCAGGCCATTTGCCCGCCACGAGGGCCAAGTAGCGTTTATCCACACCATCATTTCGAAATTGTTCGTGCAACGATCTGAGAGTGCGAGCATTTTTGGCAACCAGCACTAGCCCGGAAGTGTCCCTGTCGAGCCGATGCACTAACTCCAGGTACCGGACATCGGGAAAAAGGCTGCGCAGCGATTCGATAAGACCCAGCCGCACCCCGCTGCCCCCGTGCACCGCAAGCCCCGTAGGTTTGTTGATCACCAGCAGGTCGGCATTATCGAGCACAATACCAGCCCGTATTCGGCGCTCCCAGGCGTCTGAGGGCCTGCCAGCGGGCGCGGTTTCGTCCAGTTTCAGTGGGGGTATGCGCACCGTATCGCCCGCTTGCACCCGATATTCCGGTTTGGAGCGACCTTTGTTGACTCTCACCTCACCTTTCCGAATGGCCCTGTAGACCCGAGTTTTGGGCACCCCCGATGCGTGCCGCAATAAATAGTTATCCAGCCGCTGTCCCGCCTCTTCCACGGCAACGTCGAGTAATCGAACCTTTGAGCTGGCTTCAGGACTCATAAAAAACCTGATTTCTGCACATCATCTATTCATTGAAACCGTACCCTCATGGTGCTACCGTGCATGCGTCGGAGGAGACCTGCCCCGGCGGCGACACTGCAAAAACCGCTAAAGCGGCGGGCAGAGCCGCTAGGCCCCTCCCGCACGCGTAACAGTGCGACAAGCCCAGGCTTTCCCGCTGCGGCCCTGCCGACAAGAGAATTGCGAGTCTACCGCGCAAAGCCCTCCAGCCCCAATGGCTGTTCGAGCGCCCCGCGGCAGACAAAGAGAAACCCGCGACACACGATGGCGCGGTGCAGATTGCGAGTCATGCCGCCACAGAAACGTGGCAGGCAGTGTCAACAGCACTCCGGAACGCCCTAGAGGCGGCCTGGAATGATATCTCTCCCGCAGGGGCGAGATCGCAAGTACAGGAGGCAGAATCCACCTCCGCACCGCCCAGTTGCGTCGCCAACTGGATATTGTCATGAAAAAGATGCTGATTAATGCGACGCAGGCCGAAGAGGTCCGGGTTGCCATGGTCGATGGCCAACGGCTTTACGACCTGGACATCGAGAACCGCCAACGCATTCAAACTAAAGCCAACGTTTACAAGGCGAAGGTCACCCGCGTCGAGCCTAGCCTCGAGGCCGCGTTTGTTGATTTTGGAGCGGATCGCCACGGCTTCCTGCCGCTCAAAGAGATCTCACCCGAGTACTACCGCAGCCGGGCCCCTGAAAATGAGGGCAAGGTGCGCATCAAAGACGTGCTAAAAGAAGGTACGGAAGTGATCGTGCAGGTGGACAAGGAAGAGCGCGGTACCAAAGGCGCCGCCCTGACCACCTATATCAGTCTTGCTGGTCGTTACATGGTCCTGATGCCCAACAACCCCAAGGCCGGCGGTATCTCACGCCGTATCGAAGGGGAAGACCGCAGCGATCTCAAGGACTCCCTTTCGCAGCTCAACCTGCCCGATGGCATGGGTGTGATCATCCGCACCGCAGGCGTGGGACGCAGCACCGAGGAGCTTCAGTGGGACCTGAACTACCTGCTGCAGCTCTGGGAATCCATTGCCGAAGCGAACAAGGAAAGCAAAGCACCCGTCCTGATTTATCAGGAAAGCGACGTCATTATCCGCGCCGTGCGCGACTACCTCCGTGACGATATTGATCAGGTGCTGATCGATGACCCCACCGCTTACCAGCGCGCGGCCGAGTTTGTTGGCATGGTCATGCCGCAGTACAAGAACCGACTGAAGCAGTACGAAGACGACCTGGCACTGTTTAACCGCTTTCAGATCGAGGGCCAGATCGAGACCGCTTTCCAACGCGAAGTGAGACTCTCCTCTGGCGGGTCTATTGTGCTGGACCCCACCGAGGCACTGATCTCAATCGACATCAACTCCGCTCGCGCCACCAAAGGTGGTGACATTGAGCAGACCGCACTGCAGACCAACCTTGAGGCGGCAGAAGAAATCGCGCGTCAGTTGAGACTCCGGGATCTGGGTGGACTGGTTGTAATTGATTTCATCGACATGTCCTCTAACCGCAACCAGCGCGCGGTGGAGAACCGCATTCGCGAGGCGCTTGAGCTGGATCGAGCCCGTATTCAGGTCGGCCGTATTTCACGCTTTGGCTTGTTGGAGATGTCCCGGCAGCGTTTGCGCCCTTCACTGGGGGAAACCAGTGGCATTGTATGCCCGCGTTGCAATGGCCAGGGCACCATTCGCACTACGAAATCTCTGGCATTGGCGATCCTGCGCCTGATTCAGGAAGAGGCGGTAAAGGAGCGCACCGGTGAGGTGCAGGCGATAGTGCCGGTCGATGTATCGGCGTTTTTGCTGAATGAGAAGCGTGGAGAAATTAACGACATTGAGTCCCGCAGCGGTGTGCGCATTGTCGTTGTAGCAAGTCCCTATCTTGATACCCCACACTTTGAAGTGCGGCGCTTACGAGACGATGAATTAGACGAGTCAAAAAAACTGAGCATCGACATCGAGCTCCCCTCTGCCACCGAGCCAGCTGTTGATGCCGCCAACGAACCCGCGGTGTCGGCACCCGAGGCGTTGGTCCGTGGCGTGACCCCCGATGCGCCCGCGCCGGAGGTCAACCCCGAGGAAAAGCCAGCGCCGAAACGCCAGCGCCAGTCTCGCGGCGATCAGCAGCACCAGAATAAGAAACCGGCACAACCCGGACTGCTCGCGCGGCTCTGGGCCCTGCTCTTTGGCGCTGAACCACAGCCCAAATCAAAGCAGCGTCAGGGCAATCGTGGTGGCAATGGCGAGCAGAACCGTAGACGATCCCGTAACCGATCCGGTGACCGGCAACGTAGAGATCGCAAGGACGGCGACAACAACCGTCAGCGCAACCGCGGCGGCAGAAGCGACCGTGACAATCGCCGCAACGACAGAAACCGCAGGCCCGAAGGTGAAGACGCGGCTGATCCGCAGCAGCAGACTGCCGATGCCAGTGCCGGTGCAGAGAATACTGGTGGTGATCAAAACGGTGAGCAGCCGAAGCGTTCACGGCGTCGACGCGGACGTCGCGGTGGCCAGCGTCACAACGACCGACCAGCCAATAACGCAATGGAGAATACGGCTGAGAGCATCACAGACAACGAAACAACCGAAGAGGTCGCAGAACCCTCTGGTGAGTCGCATCGACGGCGGCCCGCTGACAAGCGCAACGAGGGACGACGCCGAAGACAGCGTCAGACTAAGGACTCAGATACCGCTAAAACCGAAGTAACGGAAAGCGCGGTTGAAACCGCCGGCGCAGAAGCGACTCCGGCGCCAGTCCAACTAGCCGAACCTACGGTTGAAGTCGCCTCTTCCGAGGCACTCAGCGCGGCTTTTGCAGAGCCAGAGTCCAACACTCCAGAAGCTGTAGAAATCGAAGCCGTGAGTGAGACGGTCGATGAAGAAGCGCCTCTAGCAGAAGCGGTCGAAACGCCTGTGCAAGAGCAAGTCGAGACGACTCCTGTACAGCCTGCGGTTTTAGAGGAGGCGCCGGCAGTCGTCGAGGCGGAAGATACGTTGGCCGAGGAAGCACCCGGGCAGGACATTCAATCAACGGCTGGCCTGACCGAAGCGGGCCGTGCCGTGAACGATCCGCGTGTTGCGCCAAAGCCTGTCACGCAAACTTCTGTCAGTACCGAGCTGGGTGAACTCTTTGCTACCCCGGAAGCACCACCAGTGGCGGTCGTGGAACAGGATGTACCGCGTTCGAGCAATGACCCGCGAGGGCCGCGCGCAGCCTGATCGGCAACGGAGAAACTTGATCAGACAGAGCGCGGCGATATAATGCGCCCTCTTAGCTGGGAACCTTCCCGGCGCACAGTTTAGGTGGGCTGGCTGAGTGGTCGAAAGCGGCGGTCTTGAAAACCGTTGAACCGAGAGGTTCCCGGGGTTCGAATCCCTGGCCCACCGCCATAAATGAAAAAGCCGCCCCATCGGGCGGCTTTTTTGTGTCGGTGAAGATATCCTAAAGCATCGCTGCAACCATCATCCCGTAACCCACCACGCCGACAATCCAGACGAGGCTTCGCAGATATTTAATACCAGCGATATAGATCGGTACGTAGGCAATCCGTGCCCAAAAGGCGATTTGCGCACCCAGCATCACCTCAGCGTCTAATCCTGCCCCATTAGCAATTAACGCCAGCGGAACAAAGAGAACTGCCGCCTCGATGGAGTTTTTTGCCGCTCTCTCTGCGCGCCCACCCATCGGGGTCGCCTCGTTCAAGTTATCGCGATTGCCGAGACCGATATCGCGGCCCTCTCTGGTCCATTCCTGATTACGGATCGCCGCGCCAACCACAACTGTGATCAACGTCCAGACCGTGAAGTACACCGTGAGTTCCAGAAGTGCTGTCATGCCGCTCTCTCTTTATGTTTATGAATGCATCTACCTTGCCATTACGACTATACACGCGGTTGCCTGATGTCATCCACGGACCTCGCAAAAGTCATTTGCCCGCCCGGCACTATCTTTTTTATTGCCTTTATCCTAGGTTAAAGCCCGAATCGCTAAGGCAATCCTTGCAACCTTCATCAACCAGTCGCGGCATCGGGACCGTTAACAGGTAACCACACCATGAGATGCACCACACTCACTGAACAGGCGCGCCATTGGGCGAGCACACAGCCCGACAAAATCTGGATGCGAGACCTCCACGAAGCCGGTGCGGACGAGCACGCCTGGGGTGAGACGGTTGCAGAAATTGATCGCGTAGCCTCTTGGCTCGAGGCGGAGTTCGGCGAGGGGCAGCGGATGGCGCTACTCTCTAGAAACCGCGCCCACTGGATCATGGCCGACATGGCGGTGATTCACTCGGGCAACGTCACGGTACCGCTCTTTACCACCCACTCCACCGCGACAGCAAAGTACATCCTTGACTTCACCGAGACGAAGGTGCTGTTCCTTGGCCAAACAGAAAACTGGGAGGGCGTGAAGTCGGTGCTGCCCGCAGGGTGCCTGCTCGTAACGCTGCCAGGAGTGGAGTGCGACTTGCCTCACAAAACCTGGGGCGAGCTGGTCTCAGTTGGTCCGGCTGAGACCCCAAACTACCAACCCGATGGTGACGATATTGTGTCGCTGGTTTTCACATCAGGTACTACTGGCCTCCCGAAGGGCGTGATCCAAACCCACGCGACCAACCTTGTACCTATGCGACGCTGCCAGGAGTTGTTCACGCAGCAGGACCAGCCCCGCTTCTTTAGCTACCTGCCGCTCTCTCATATTGCAGAAAGGCAGATCGTCGAGTTCAGTTCTATTAATTCGGGCGGCGAGATCTTCTTTAATGAATCACTTGAAACGCTCGCCAGAGACCTTCCCCATTGCAAACCGCACATCTTTTTTGGCCCGCCGCGGGTATGGGAACAACTCCGACAGTCCATCACCGCCAAATTTGGTGGCGCGGATGCACTGAAAGCCGCGCTAAAGGCCGATCAGGCCGGTGTGCAGGCATTAGTTGCGGGGGCCCTGGGCTTTGATGAGGTCGACTACTTCCTGACGGCAGCAGCCCCCACACCACCTGCACTCATTCACTGGTGGGAATCTGTGGGCGTCAATCTCTGTGAGGGCTTTGGACAAACCGAAGCTATGGGGCTCATCGCAACTGACCCAGCGGACCGACGAGTGGGTTCCATTGGTCGCCCTGTCGGTGAGGTCGAAGTCAAAATCGGCGACAACGACGAATTGCTTATCAAAGCCGAAGGCTGCACGCCGGGCTACTACAACCGCCCTGAGAAAACCGCCGAGTTGTGGCAAGACGGCTGGCTGCACACCGGAGATAAGATAGAAATTGACGAGGACGGTTTTATTTTTATCACTGGCCGCGTCAAAGACTATTTCAAAACGATTCAGGGCAAGTTTGTCGCACCGCCCCCCATCGAAGGCTTATTCGCCGAAAACGCGCACTCCGAACAGCAGTGCCTGTTGGGTCGCGGTTACTCCAAAACCGTGATGGTGACCGTCGTCAATGAACCCGCCCGCGCCTTACCCCGCGAAGAAGTCGAAGCGGCGGCGCTGGCCACGGTGGAGAGCATCAACGGCCAAATCGAGAAGCACGCGCGCATCGGTGCTGTCATCTTCAGTGAAACGCCGTGGACGATCGAGAATGAGATCTTGACGCCAACGATGAAAATTCGGCGCGAGCAGATCGAGAAGCAGTTTGGCGAGGACGCCGAACGACTGGCTCGGGAAGGCGCAGAAGTCGGTAGTATCCTGATGCACTGGACGGATTAAATGGGCTTGAAGCCGGCGTGGAACGAAGCTGGACCCGCGTCAGGTGCCTACCTCTGCGGCTAGCATCTCTGATTCATATTCTTCGACCGTGTAGCTTCGAATCAGATCACGATCAAACAGGCGCTCCTCGTCGGCTGCAATCTCGGCTTGCGCTTCGTCGGTGGACAATACCGCCATTGCCCCATTCAGCGCGTCCTGATCCGGGTACCAGATCTCCATTAGCACATCGAACGGCGGGTCATCGCCTTCCTGATCTCTTAATCCTGCCGACTGAAGATAACGGCGCTGATATTTAGTGGCAAAACCAGCGAGGTACTTTTCACCGATTTTTCGATGATGGGTCTCGTAGTGCTCGATGAAAGCCTCGCGAGACATCCCGGGCTTTCTAGTCAGTAACGTTATGACTTTAATCACGCCTTACTTTTACCTCAGACTTCAATTGCGCTTAATTCTCACCGACAGTCACTCGGCCCCCTCAGCGATCGCGGGCTACAGTATCGAGGTCGCCAAGGAGACGTCCGCAAACTGCCACACCGTTTCAAAGCGAGCAGACATTTGTGCCGCTCCCGCCTCGTCGCCCTGAAGCCGGAGCGCCTCAGCCAGCCCAAACATCGACCAACCATTCATGGGGTACTGCTCAAGATCTTCCTCGAACACCGCTTGTGCCTCGGCCACGTGACCGATGGCCAAAAGTGCTGCACCTAACGACTGGCGCGTCGGGTAATACCAAAAAGGCGGCTCGGTGTAGGGCAACGCGTCTTGTAGCGCAACCGCTGCTTCGAATGCGAACACTGCATTTGCTGCATCACCGGCCCGGTAGGCCATCTCCCCTCTCAGTAAGGACTTGGCAATCTCCAGCAGATCCCGAGCCGGGTAGACATTACCCATGAAGATCTCGTCGACCTGGGGCTCAAGTGCCTCTATCGCTGCCAATTCAACCAGCGCGGCCTCTCTATCACCCAACGCTGCGTGGGCGACACCGCGCCCGTAATGCCATATCGCTCGAGCAAACGCGAAGAGCTCATAGGGCTCGGGCTCTTCGAGAATCTCTTCCCACTTCGCGAACCGGACCAGAGAGAGCATCGGCACTGTGCGGAAGAACTGGATAGTCGGGAACTGCTCCACCTGTTCAACCCGCACGTTAGCCACCACCCGCCGTGCGCTGTCCAGCGACAGCGCGCTTTGGCCCTGCATTGTCGCTGAGGCCCACAGGAAGTGAATGTTGTGCGGGTAATACAACGCGGGATAGAAGCCCTGCGCGTTGCACTGGGCGATGTAGGCTTCGTCCACTTCTGCGGCGCGGATATTAGCGAGCGCGGAATCTTGGTACCGGCCCACCCTGAAGTAAATGTGGCTGGGCATGTGCACGAGATGGCCTGACCCGGGAACAAGATTAGCCAGACGATCCGCAGCAAGCTCCGCCTTTGCCGCATTGGACGACGCCTCCAATGCATGGATGTACAGGTGAAGTGCGAGGGGATGATCGGGGTCTGCCTCCATGACGGCCTCAAGGCTCGCAATCACCGCTTGCGTGTCAGGCTTGGCTTCCCCGTTCGGACCCCAATAATCCCAGGGCATGGTATTCATCAGCGCTTCTGCGTACACCGATGCCACAGTGGTGTCATCGGGGTAACGCGCTGCCATCTCAGCTAACGCATCCGCCCATGCGCGATCGAGGGGGTCGCGGGGGGTGTCGGCCTGACCGTCGTAACGCTGATCCAGCGCCCGAATCCAGTCCCGCTCCTTGGGCGTCAAACCATCAGTAAACGCCAGAGCCTGATCTATTGCGGCGCGGGCGTCGGCTCGCTCAGCGGGGGTCATAATGGCTTTACCGTTGCTGGTCACATTGATATTCGGCCCTGTTGCAAGCGCCTCACCCCAGAAGCACATGGCGCATCCGGGATCCAGCGTTTGCGCGGCGCGAAAACTGCGAATGGATTCCGCATGGTTAAAGCCAAACGCCAGCACCATGCCCTGATCAAAGTAGCGCTGCGCATCGGGATCAGCGGTTGTGATCGGCATGTGGTAGTCACCCATGCCCTCGAACAGCGGTGCTCCTGCGCGCTCCGCCAAGCTTTGCGCAGGGTCTGCATCCGACTGAACATCGGCTGCGCCGCCGCACCCCACCAAGGCCAAGGACCCCAAGAAACCCAGTAACCCTATTCGCTTACACGCCTGAAACATGAGCCAGCCCTCGAAGAAAACACTCACCCTACACATGCCTGTGGTTACTGACCACCCGCCGTCCGCTCACCGATCGTCACACTTCGGGCATCTGACACCAGCACATCAACGTGGCTCGACGTGAGTGTCATTAAAAAGGCCACCAACGCCTCTTGGTCGGACTGCGTCAACTGAACGGACCGTGTTCGCGGATCCTGAGCCGGATCTCCCCCGCCGCCCTCCGCGTAAAAGGCGACCACCGCTTCAAGTGTGGCAATGGAGCCATCATGCATATAGGGGCCGGTCAGCGCGACATTGCGAAGGCTCGGCGTGCGATAGCGCCATTTATCCGCTTCACGACCAGTGACTTCGTAGCGGCCATCGTCGGTGAACGTCTCGGTCTCTGCATCGACAGTCGGCACCACAAAAATCCCGGGAGCCAATTGAACTGAGGGGGGCCGGAGTGCCCGACCCGCGCGAAGATATCCGGTTCCCGTGTTGTGAAACTGACCATCTGTAAAGAGCGCCGACGAATCGTTGATGCGATGACACGCGGCACAGCCTTTGTCCTGAAAAACGGTGAAGCCCCGAGCCGCCAGCGCCGGATAACCCTCAGCACCCGACCCTTTCTTAATGGGCAGTTCCTCGCGCCCGAAGTGCCACCGATCAAACGGTGAGTCGCCAGACAGCAACGCGCGCTGATAGGCGGCCAGGGCCCGCCCCAGGGTGCTCTCGGTGAGGCCCTCCTCGAAGATCTCCGCAAACCGCTCTCTATAAAAATCGTTTGAGGCCAGCTTTGCCAGCACCGCTTCGCGAGACTCGTTCGCCATTTCATTCTCAGCAAGCAGTGGCGACCAGATCTGTG
>CAJXDE010000068.1 GCA_913052635.1 uncultured Halieaceae bacterium | reverse complement strand
CGCCACTGCATCGGGACCTACCGAAACCCGGTGCCAACAATGCAGAAATATTAAAAGAACTGGGGCTGGACGACGAGGACATCGCGGCGCTTACTAGCGAGGGCGTACTGGGCGGCTAATTGCTCTCGAGGTAAACCCAGGGTCTTCGCGCCTGATCCTGGTCCTCAAAACACGCCACCAGATCTGACAACTGCTCGGTCAGCCCGATTTCATCGAGGCCTTTTAAGAGCATATCCCGGGCAGTAGGGTCGACCGAGAACACCTTCTTCTCTCGCTCAGGATCGGACTCGATCGTGCAGGCCTCGAGATCCAGCTGAATCGTGTGCCTAGCCGGAGCCACGCTGACCCACGCCACTAACTCATCAAGGTCATGCTGCGCCAACGCTACCGTCAGTAATCCATTGCGCAGGGCGTTGTTGCGAAAAATGGTGGCAAAAGACGGTGCGATGACCGCACGAAAACCACTTTCCATGAGCGCCCACACGGCGTGCTCCCGGGAGGAGCCACAGCCAAAATTATCGCCAGCAAGAAGAATAGTGGCACCGCTGTATTCGGACTGGTTCAGCGCGAACTCGGGATTGGGGGTGCGGGCTTCCGGGTCAAGGTAACGCCAGGGTGCGAACAGCCCCACTGCCAGACCTGAGCGCGATACGGTGCGCATTTCCCGCGAGGGAATGATCGCATCAGTATCGATATTGTCGCGTAGCAGGGGCAGCGCCAACCCGCGGTGCTTAGTGAAGGGCGTCATGTGGTCGTGCCCGCCACTAGATGTCCGGCGCAGGCGCTGGCCACCACCGTCAGCGGGCTGCCGATGTGTGTCCTGACTCCCAATCCCTGCCGACCTTCAAAGTTGCGGTTGGTGGTCGAGGCCACTCGCACCCCTTTGCCGAAGCTCTCACCGCCAGCGAAAAAGCACATCGAACAACCCGGTTCCCGCCACTCGAAACCGGCACTGCAGAAAATGTCGTCTAGCCCTTCGGCCTCAGCAGCTCGCTTCACCTGACCACTGCCGGGCACGCAGAGCGCTTTGACACCCTTTGCAACCTTGTGGCCGGTGCGCTCCAAATAGGCGGCCGCCAGCTGCAAGTCGGACAATCGACTGTTGGTGCACGAGCCAATAAACGCCGCGTCGAGGGCGTAATCGGATAACTGACTGCCGGGCGTCACTCCCATGTAGTCTTGCGCCCGCTGCCAGGCCGCCGATGCCGACGCATCGGGGGCATCACTGGCATCGGGGATTACGTCATCCCAGTCGACACAATGTTGCGGACTGGTGCCCCAACTGAGCTGGGGTTTGAGCGACCCAATGTCGAAGCTGTGTTCGTGATCAAACGCGGCACCCTCATCACTGCGCAACGACTGCCAGTGTTGGGCGGCCTGATCCCAGAGCTCACCTTCTGGCGCATAGCGGCGGTCCGCACAATAGTCGAGCACTTTTTGATCGGGAGCAATCAGCCCGGTGAAGGCGGAGAGCTCGGTGGCCATATTGCAAAGCGTGAGCCGGGCTTCCACCGGCAGCGCATCGATAGCGGGCCCCGCGAACTCGATGGCATAGCCCGCGCCTCCAGAGGCAGAGAGCTCGCGGATGGTGAACAGAATCAGATCCTTTGCGGACACACCTTCACCGAGCAGGCCTGCGAAGCTGACGCGCATGGTTTGAGGTCGAGTGACGCGTAGTGTACTGGTCGCCAGCGCATGCTCGGCTTCGGTTGAACCCACACCCCAGGCGAGCGCACCCAATCCTCCCAAAGTACAGGTGTGGCTGTCCGGGCAGATGAGTGACAACCCGGGCAATGCGATGCCGAGCTCGGGCGAGATCACATGCACGATGCCCTGATCAGCATCTGCAATGTCAAACAATTGAATACCGGTTTCCTGAGCCGCGTGTCGGGTTGCGACGATGAAATCCCGGCCACTGGGCATCAGCGTATCGTCACTACGCCCCGGTAACGTATCGACAATGTGGTCCATCGTGCAGAACGCATGCTCGCGTCTGCGTACCGAGCGCTGTTTCTCAAGCAAGCCGTTCAAGGCCACGCTGCCGGTTCGCTCATGCAGAAAAATACGATCTATATAAAGCAGAGATTGACGCCCTGACAACGTCGTCACCTCATGTTCTTGCCACAGCTTGTCAAAGAGCGTGGTGCCCACAGCGAACCCGTTAAACTCCGCGGGCCTCACTGCGCCCAAATCGGGGCAAGACCCTATAAAAGATATATCAATATAACAATAAGCCTAAGGAGCGGGCGCTGGCAACAGCGCGGTAGTCAGGCAGATCTCTATAGGCGCACCAGATGGCAAGGTGATTACCCCGCCCTCGATCGCTCCGGCGTTATCAGTATAATGCAGCCGCCACGGCAGAGGCGCCTTAAGACCCTCGGGGTCGACACTCAAGCTGACCAATACCACACCGCCTCGCTCACCTTCGGGAGCAGGCACGGCGGTCGCCTGCTCGGGGTATTGATCGATTTCAATGCCATAGCCGTCGGACATGGACACCAGCGCCAGCGGATGCAACGTGTCTTGAGGCAAATCATAGGCATTAGATAGCACGCCAATGCGGTAAGGAATAGGACCGACAACGCTGGTATCAAAGTGCCGTCGCCAAAAGCTGAGACTGGCCTCCAGATCCGAGCTCCCCATGACCATGATGAAAGTCTGGCCCACTGGTTCCGGGCTGGGCTGAGGCCTTAAAAAGGACTTCGAGGGATCAATCATGTGCGTGAGATAAAACAGCTCCCGATTGGGGCCGGTCACTTGCATCGCCAGAATGTTTTTTTGCTCCGTTAAAAAGTCGGGGCCCTGCAAATGTCCAAACGCAGAACCAGCTAGCTCGGTCTCGAGTTGTTCGGGGTCTTGCACCAGCAGCTCAATCGCACTCCATCCCACTCGCTTCATGGGCACATACCCGGAGGCATCTCCCTCGACGAGACGCAAACCCACCTGTGGGCCCGAGCGCGGCATCATGGTTACAAAGCGTCTATCCGCGAGCTCAGGTCGATCGATCGCCGCTGCCAGTTCGGCAGGCATCGCACCCTCATCGACCGATCGATAACCCAGATAGTCCTCATAGGCTTCCTGAGTCAGCGCCAGATTCTGTGCCAACACCCAGACCATCAAAATCGACTTCAACATAGGGTCATGCTCATTGCGTTAATTGATAAAGGTCGAGTCGCCCGCCATCGGGCCCGGTCACGGCGAAGCACTCACCGCTCAGCAGTCCCGGCAGGTTGCGGTTTGCCAGTGGCTGACACACCTGTGCCGACCACTCGCTGCCGTTGACAGCGGCAAAGGTCTCCGCCACATCGCGGCAGGGGATGGCGAGTGCGCGCAGGCCGCGGCCGCCCTTGCTCGGTATCGGTAAGCAAGGTAGAGGATGTTCCGGCACATCGATCAGTTCGATCGAACCCGACATGGCTGCCTCCGGATGGGCGATGCTCAGGTGGATGCCGGCGGTGTCAGCGGGGTGCTGCTCAAGCTGCAATACCCGGGGGCCCTCCCCGGGCAGTGGGCCCGCATGATCGATGAACCGCTCGAATCCCAAGACTTTAAGAAAAGCGAGCGTCGTCTCGACATTACTCACCATCTGTGTGGAGTTGAAGACATCGCTCATGCGGTCAAACTCGATGCCTTCGAGAGGCGGGCTCAGGCGCTGCATCACGGCCATCACGATGCCATCATCCTGAATGTAAAGGCCCTCGCTCGTCTGCACCTCGCCGAACTGCCAAGCCACTGCCGGTACCAGCTCACGCCAACCATGGGTGTGCAAAAACTCGCGCGCCCAGTCGCTGTCCCAAGTGCGCATGTTGATATCAAACAGCCCACCGGGAGTGGTCACCGCGCAATCCAGAGGGCGAAGCACAGCAGTTGTGTTCGTAACGGGGAGCAATACAACCTCGCATGCCCCGCTAGGCGCGACCCAGCGCTCGGCCACTTGGGTCATGTCTACGCCCCAAAAGTCAGCCGCATCGGCGGAGAGCGCAGTGCTGTGCAACTGCCACCCCAGGGCAGCAAAAAACCCGCCCAGCTGTGGGGCATTTGAGGTGGTGATCACCACATGTGAGAAGCCAGTCTCTCTCAACGGAGTCCCCTTTATCTCTGACCGAATGGCATCATACCGCCAACCGGAGGGGAGGCGCGTTATCGTGAATACCACCGCCGACGTCAGCACCATCGTATTGATTGCCGTCGTGGGTTATCAATGTATGCTACTGGCAGTAGGTCTCTGGGCGTCGCGGCGCACTCGCTCCAGCAGCGATTTTTTTCTGGGTGGCCGCAAAGTGGGCCCCTGGGTCACCGGCATTTCCTACAGCGCCAGTGCCTCGTCAGCGTGGACCTTATTGGGGGTCAGCGGCGCTGCCTTCGCTATGGGTCCATCCGTTATTTGGGTCGCTTTGGGAAGCCTGTCGGGAATGGTCTTGGCGTGGTGGTGGATCGCACCGAGGCTACTGGAGGCTAGTCATCAGCAACAGCTGACCACTGTCATCGACTATCTCATCGCGCCGAACGAAAACCGCCGCAGCAACGCCCTCGTGCGCTCCGCGGCCGTCATTATTCTGATCGCCTTCGTTTTTTACGTCGCGGCGCAGTTTCAGGGCGCCGGGCTCGCCGTCACCGAAGTGTTTGCCGTCAGCGATACGCTGGCCATTGTAGGCGGCGCACTGGTCATTCTGATTTATACCTGGCTGGGCGGCTATTGGGCGGTCAGTCTGACCGACACGCTACAGGGTGTCGTCATGTGTCTGGCAGCCATCACGCTACCGCTGGGCACCGTGATCTCGATGGGAGGATTGGGTGCCGTTATTGAGCTCATCGACCTCGGGAGTTGGCACGGTGGCGGCACCGATGCGGCGACCCTGTCGGCTATCGGCTTTGCCATAGGGTCCTTGGCCATCAGTCTCGGTACGTTTGGGCAGCCGCATCTGATGGTCCGCTTTATGGCGCTCAAGGATCACCTTGCGCGGCGCACCGCAGCACGCATCACCCTCATTTGGTATCTCGTTGTCTTCTCGGGAATGGTTCTGACAGGACTGGTGGGGCGCGGCATCTTCGATTCACTAAACAACAATGAACAGGTCTTTTTTGCCTTATCGGAACAAGTGCTTCCCCCGGTGCTGGCGGGCCTGCTGCTCGCTGCAGTACTCTCAGCCATCATGTCCACCGCCGACAGCCAGCTGCTGGTCTGTGCCAGCACACTGTCCCACGACCTCACCGATGAGACACTGAAAGGCAGTCCGCAGGTTTTACGTCGAGGACGATGGGCGGTGCTCATCGTCGTGCTACTTGCCGTGTTGGTAGCGCTATTTCTGCCAGCGCCGATCTTCTCCCGGGTGTTGTTTGCGTGGAGCGCGCTTGGGGCAGCGCTAGGGCCCACGCTGTTTGCTCGTCTACTGGGCTGGCAGATCCCGGACGGCGTTCGCGTCACGGGTATCTGGATAGGTTTTGGTCTCACGGTGGCGCTGTCACTGCTGCCTAATGCGCCGGGCGACATCCTCGAACGTCTGTTACCCTTTGCGGTTCATAGTGTGTTACTGATATGGGGCAGGAGGCGCTGAATGAACGCAGTGGTATCCACCATCACCCAATTACTGCCTGCCGAGATCATCACCACGGATCCCGAGCAGATCACGCTGTACTCTCAGGATGTCTTCACGGTAGGACAGCCTATCTGTGCGGTTGTGCGGCCGCGCAACATCGATGAAGTGCAGGCGCTGGTGCGGGCCTGCCTGGAGCGCGGCACACCGATCGTCACCCGCGGGGGCGGTATGAGCTACACCAGCGGTTACATCGCCAGCGCGCCCGATAGCGTGTTGATCGATATGGCCAGCATGGATGCCATTGTCGAGGTCAATCTGGAAGATCGTTATGTGACGGTCGAGGCCGGGTGCAGCTGGCAAAAGCTGTATGAGCACCTAGCGCCACTCGGTGTGCGCACAACCTATTGGGGCACGCTGTCCGGACGCTACGCGACGGTTGGGGGTGGCCTCTCCCAGAACAGCATTTTTTGGGGCAGCGGTCAGAGCGGCACCGCCGCTGACAATGTCCTGTCGGTCAGTGTTGTCACGGGCAAAGGCGATCTGCTGGAGACCGGCTCCGCAGCTCAACAACATGCACCGCCCTTTACGCGACACTTTGGTCCTGACCTGACGGGCGTGTTCCTGGGAGACTGCGGTGCACTTGGCATCAAGGTGCGCGCCACACTGCCACTGGTCCCGCTCGCCGGGGCCAAAGGCTATACCAGCTTTGCATTCCAGGAGTCGGGCCCCATGCTTCGTGCCATGGCCCAGATCTCTCGCGAGTCCCTGACCACAGAGTGCTTTGGCTTCGACCCCTACCTGCAGCATCAGCGCATGAAGCGCGCCAGCCTCGCGGCCGATGCCCAGCAACTGACAGGCGTCCTGCAGAACGAGTCCGGCATCGTGAACAAGATCAAGCAGGGCACCAAGATTGCGCTATCCGGCCGACGCTTCATGGACGACGTTGAGTGGGCCATGTTCACGATCAGCGAAGGCCGAACAGAAGCGGAAGCCGACCATCAGGCCAAGCGGATACGCGAGATTTGCTCAGCAGAAGGTGGCAAAGAGCTACCTGACAGCATCCCACGGATACTCGCGGCCAACCCCTTCGGTCCGGTCAACAATATGGTGGGCGCAGAGGGTGAGCGCTGGCTACCGGTCCATGGTCTGGTACCCCACTCCCGCGGCGAGGCGGTACTGGCCCAAGTAGAGGCGGTGTATGAGCGCAACCGCGACACTCTCGAGCAGTTCAGCATTAAGACGGGCTATTTGATTGCCGTGGTCAGTGGGCAGATCACCGTGCTCGAGCCAGTGTTCTTCTGGCCTGACGAACTGAATGCGTTGCACAAGCACAGCGTTGAGCCCGATCACCTTGCCCGACTCAATCAGTTTGATGCAGTCCCGGACGCCTGGGATGCGGTCTTTAAGGTAAAGAGCGAGGTCGTTGACGTGTTATCCGCCGAGGGCGCCAGCCACATGCAATTGGGCAAGGCCTACCACTACCACAGCGCACTGAAGGCGCCGGCACTGGACCTCGTCACCGGCATCAAGGCCGCTCTCGACCCCGATGGCATCATGAATCCCGGGGCGCTCGGCCTGTCCTGATAACAGACGTCCGAGCTTAACATCGGGGACCTGCCTGCCCATGCTATATTGCTTCGCATAACAAAAATGGCTGAGCCCAAGCAGGCAAGGTGCGCCCATGACCGCCTATATCATCGTTGAAGCTGTCCTCCACGACCCGGAAAAGTTCGGTGCCTACGCCAAAGTCGTTCCCGACATCGTCGCGGAATTCGGCGGCGAGTACCTGGTGCTGGGCGGCGAGCAGACGCCGCTTGAGGGCGAGTGGGGTGCGACAAGATTGGTGATGCACCGCTGGCCCTCGGCGGAGCAGGCGAAGGCGTTTTGGTACAGCGACGCCTATGAGGCGGCAAAGCCGTTGCGAGCCGGCACCGGCGATTTCCGCGTCATGCTGGTAGACGGCCTGCAGCAGACGCCGCTGGAGTAACCCATCATGACACCCTATTCCGCACTAGCGCTACAGATGGACTGCCATGCTGTGAACGGCCTCGTCGATCGGGCGGCGGTCGAGCAGGCAATGTCGAGCACACTGGATCGTGTCGACCGATTGATTGCGGGAAGTAAGGGTTTCATCGGCACATTCAGTGGCGACACCCTGCGCCTGGTGGTACTACCGGAATATTTCCTGACCAGCTTTCCCATGGGCGAATCGATCCCCGAGTGGCGGACCAAGGCCTGCATTGCGATGGATGGCCCCGAGTATGCGCGCATGGGTGAGATCGCACGTAACCGTGACGTGTATCTGTCAGGCAACGCTTACGAGCTCGATCCGCATTTTCCCGATCTCTACTTCCAGACCAGCTTTATCATCAGTGATGAAGGTGAGGTCATTCTGCGCTATCGCCGCTTGATCTCGATGTTTGCCCCCACGCCCCACGACGTGCTGTCGCAATATCGCGACGTGTATGGAGATGAGGGTCTCTTCCCCGTCGCCGATACGCCGCTCGGCAGACTGGCCTGCGTCGCCTCAGAGGAGATCCTGTACCCGGAAGTGGCGCGCGCATTGGCAACGCGTGGTGCAGAGGTGATCCTGCACTCCTCGAGTGAAGTCGGTAGCCCCCGCCCTACACCAAAGAACATCGCCAAATGCGCGCGGGCCTACGAGAACATGTGTTACGTGGTCTCCAGCAATACCTCGGCGATCCACAAATCACCCGTGCCGCAAAACTCGACTCAGGGTCACTCGCAGATCGTCGATTTTAAAGGCCAGGTGATAACCGAGGCGTATACCGGCGAGTCGATGGTAGGCCATGCGCTCATCGATATCGAACGACTACGTGAAGCCCGCAGTAAACCCGCTATGACCAACCTGCTGGCCCGACAGCGCCTGTCGCTGTTCTGCTCAACGTACGAACAGCAGCATTTTTATCCCGAAGATAACTTGGTCAACGAAGATGGCGCTATTACGGTGCCAGACCGGTCGCACTTTATGGGGCAGCAATCAGCGGTGATCGAAGGCCTTAAAAAGGCCGGCCTGATCTGAGCGCTCAGTCCAGTGTGAGGTCCATGGAGTACTGGAAATGGGCCGGGTTATACAGCACTTCTAGAAAATCCAGAATTTGTTCGTCACCCGCGCCCGTCTTTTGATACGAGCGTCTGGTCAGACTCAGTAGCGGACTTCCCTCAGCCACATCCAAGGCATCCGCCACCGACGCATCGGCAGAGACCGCCGACAGGGTTTGGGTCACATGGCTGACTTCAAGACCCTGTTGCCGGAAATAACTCAGTCGCGGGGTATTTTTGAAAATCGCCGGATCTGCTGGCATGTCCACTCCGGCCGTCCAGCTGTTGTAGTGCCCAAACTTCATGCCATCGCGCTCGCGCACCCGCAACAGATGCAACGCCGTCTCGCCGTCGGCGAGTCGCAGGTCCTCACGGATCGCCCAGGGCGGCACGCGCATACCGTAATCGAGAATATGCGCCGAGGAGTTACGCGCCATACTTTCGATCTCCTGCAGCATACCTGTCAGCGGTGCTTGTACGGGCTTCGGCGAGTACTGGTAAATCACGTGGGTGCCGCGACCACGCCGTCGCTCGACCAACTCCTCGGTGGCTAAATCATCCATCGCGCGCTTAGCCGTGATGCGCGACACCTTGAACAGGTCGGCCAGCTGCTCCTCAGGAGGCAATCGAAGCCCCAGCGCCAGTGTGCCATCGAGAATTCTTGCTTTGAGCAGAGAATAGAGTTGGTGATAAAGCGGCGTCGGCGAGGACTTGGATACCTGGCCAATCAAATGTGAACTAAAAATGTCGTCCATGTCCCCCTACCTAAGCGGTGCAACAGCCAATAAGACCTAATGATATATCAAAATAGGTGTTTTACATACTGAACGCGCTTATGTGTTCAGCTTTTGTAGCGTTTTCAAGCGCTGGCGAGGCACATGCACCGCCGATCATTTTGATATAATGTTATATCTTTAGTCTGTGGGGGCGGAACTAATGGGCATTACCGAACTAGCCGTGCTGCGCTGGCTACACATCATTGCCATGGTGTATTGGTTAGGCGGCGAGTGGGGCGTTTTCAACACTTCAACCCATGTCATCAATCGCGATCTGTCGATGGAAGAACGGCGCCGGCATATGCAGACGGCGTACCACATCGACATCCTTGCGCGCATCGGCATTATCAGCTTGCTGCCGCTCGGACTGCACATGGGTTACCTCTGGGGTGTGCAACCCTATGGCGGCAATTTCCTCGTGGCGGTATGGATGCTCGCGATTGGCTGGTTGGCACTGTGCATTTCCGCTTACTTCTACCGTGAAACCGACCGAGGCATTCAACTCACTCTCTGGGATGAGCGAGTGCGCTTTGTGTTGATCCCAGTCATGGTAATTTCGTCGGTCAGCTCGCTGCTGGGTTATGGCCCGTTTAATGTCGGACCCATGCAGTACTGGTTCTCGATCAAGATTTTGCTCTACAGCGTGACGCTTATGATTGGTTTGAAACTGCGCTTCATCATGAGGGAGTGGACAACGCTGTTCCGCGTGCTGGCGGAGGGTCCGAATCAGGAAGCCGAGAACCAGTTAGAGAAAAGTCTCGCACTGGGCAAACGTCTGGCCTATTTCTACTGGATCACGATCGCGTCTGTGGCGTTCTTCGGCGCGACTAAGGCCGTTTGATCCTGATCAGACTGACGCTGCCTCAATGATCGAATGGGGCGAGGCATGCCATATCGCCTCGCCTCGCTCTAACAACAGCGCCTCAAGTATCTCCCGCACCGTGCGAATTCGGTGCGGCTGACCCACCAACCATGGATGAAGATTCAGGGCCAGTAGGCGCCCCCCCTGCTCGCGGCCTTCCGTGATCAGCAGATCGGCGGCGTCAATCACCTGCTGGGCAAAGCTGTCCTCGCTGTGCAGATTTTGTGTCAGCACAAACACATCGTCGAGCTCCAGGCACGAAGGCAGGCAAGTCATGTCACCCTCGGTGGTTTTAAAGGTATAGGGCAGTTCATCGTTCACCCAGTCGCACTGATAGGTGAAGCCGTTTTTTACCAATAGCTCGGGCGTGTTGGCTGTCTGGAGGCGGCCAGGGCTCAGCCAGCCTTTAATGGGCCGGTCGGTAAATTGCTCAAGCGCCTGGCGCGAGTCAGCAACCCAACCGGCCTCGGTATCCGCGTCCACCTCACCGGCGTGCGTGCAGAGCATGTTCCACCCGTGGCCCAGCCATTCATAAGGCGTTTGGCCCAGGCGTTTCAATAGCTGGGGGTACCGCTCTGCCAAGGCCCCCGAGATGGCCAAGGACGGACTCGCCCCGTACCCGGCCATCAGCTTGAGCAGGCGATAAATGCCCACCCGATTACCGTAATCCCTCAAGGTGTAGTGGCGAAGGTCAGGGTAGGGCATAGTCAGCGCACCGGGCGGCGCGACTGTGGGCTTATCGCCCGAGAGCGGAAAGTGTTGCACCGAGATATTGATCCACAGTGCCAGCGGTTTGCCGTCCGGCCAGATGACCGGCTTGCGGTCCTGTAGCATCGACCAATCATAGCGTTCGTGGTCCATGCCGTAATGGCGTTGCGAGTAATTGAGCAGCTCGTCGCTCATGGCGCCGACTCCGCGCCGCCACCGATCTGCTCCTGAAGATGGGAGAGTGAGTACTCGGCGATCTCTCTGCCGGTGG
>CAJXDE010000067.1 GCA_913052635.1 uncultured Halieaceae bacterium | reverse complement strand
ATCTGATCCTGAAGTGATGTCAGGTAGGCCTCTACTGCCTCCGCATCCATGGACTACTCCTTATTCTCTGTTTACCCGCGGATGACCGATCCATCTTCTACACGACGTATTGTTGATGGTTTGCCGGTCGGGTCAATAACGCCCGGAAATGCGGGCAAAGCCTTGCCGAAGTAACGCCGCAGTTCCCAGATGCTGTGCGGTGGCGGCAGCCCCGCGGGGTTCGCGCTGGTCGATACCAGCGGTCCACCAAATGCGGAACATAACGCAGCCAAAGCAGGTGATGACGTCACACGAATCGCCACCTCGTCGCTATCTCCTGTTACCCAAGATGGAAAACATCCTCTGTGAGGCAGCAGCCAGGTGTTGGGGCCCGGCCAAGACGCCAGCATGGTCTCACGTTGCTCGGATGACAGGTCGCTGAGCACATCGGCAAACACGTCACTACTCGCACCGACAACAATTAGGCCTTTGCTCACCTTGCGTTGCTTCATTGCCAACAGATCCAAAACCGCGCCTTCATCAAAAGGATCACAGCTCAGCCCCCACACGCCCTCTGCAGGACACGCCACGACACCACCCGCCCAGAGCGTCGTCGCTAACTGCGACGCTCGCCAGCGAGAGTGCAGTTCATGTCCAGAGTTCAATGCCATGCCTGTGCCGCGCAAGAGATAGGCCCGCACCTTACCCCAGACGCCTGGCCCACCGCCAATACCCGGGCGGCACCAGACGGGACCGCCGTGGATAGCAACGACTAGGTCACCGCTTTATACCCGCCAGATACCCGCAAAACGCGGCCAGAGACTTCCAGCGCAGTCAGGCAATCCAAACACCGATTGATATCCCAGTAGAGATGGGCAGAGAGCATGACTGCGCCATGGGTACCGCTACCCGGCAGGGCGAGCATCGCCTGTTGATCCGCGTCTGACGTGCTCATCTACTACTAAGTGGCTGGCGATGGCCCGCCACTGTGTTTTGCTGCCCGCTCGATTCGCCAAAAGATCCATGGCATCGCGGTATAATCTGAATTTGGGGCGGTGATTCGGGCAAAGCAGTACCAAATCCGAACACTTTTCTTCGCTACAAATCCGCATTGGCATTGGAAGCACGGCACATGGCCCTACTCCCCATTCTTGAGTTTCCCGACCCACGACTGCGCACCCGCGCAGCGCCAGTGGCCGCGGTAGATGCAAGGATCCAGCAGCTCGTGGATGACATGTTCGAGACCATGTATGCAGCGCCTGGCATTGGCTTGGCGGCCAGTCAAGTCGATGTCCATGAGCGCGTGATTGTCATAGATCTTAGTGAGGGCCATTCAGATCCCAGAGTCTTTATTAATCCCGAGATCACCGTCATCGATGACACGCTGGGCACTTACGACGAGGGGTGTTTGTCGGTACCTGGATTCTACGAGACCGTTGAACGGCCCCAGATCGTTGAGGTCACAGCGCTCGACCGGGAAGGCACCGCATTCACGGAGCGACTCGATGGCCTCATGGGTATTTGTTTGCAGCATGAGATAGACCATCTTGAAGGCAAACTGTTTGTCGACTACCTGTCACCGCTGAAGCGACAGCGCATTCGTAGCAAGCTCGTCAAAGAGCAGAAGCGCCGCACCTAACCCATGTCGACACCGCTTAAAGTGGTATTCGCGGGCACCCCGGACTTCGCCGCCCAACACCTTCAGGGTCTGATCGATTCCCCCCACCAGATAGTTGCGGTGATGAGCCAGCCCGATCGGCCTGCGGGCCGCGGCAAACGTCTCCAGCCCTCCCCGGTCAAGGCGGTGGCGCTAGACGCAGAGCTGCCTATCTGGCAACCAGCGTCGCTGAAAAGCGCAGACAGCGAGGCCATCTTGTCGCAATACGAGGCCGACATTCTGGTGGTCGTGGCATATGGGTTGATTTTGCCTGCTGCCATATTGGGTATCCCGAAACTGGGCTGCCTTAATGTTCACGCCTCCCTATTGCCACGGTGGCGCGGTGCCGCACCCGTTCAACGCGCCATCGAGTCGGGAGATACCGATACAGGAGTCAGCATTATGGCGATGGAGCCCGGTCTGGATACCGGGCCCGTGCTCCTCACCCGAACGTTTCCCATCGACAGCGGTCACACTGGCGGCACGCTGCTTGATGATCTCGCTCAACTCGGCGTCACCGCACTGATCGACAGTCTTGAGAACATCGACACCCTATTGGCCAAGGCAGCACCACAGGATGACAGTGAGGCCACCTACGCCCACAAGATCGAAAAGCAGGAGGGTGCGCTCGACTGGTCAGCCGCCGCCGCCCTGCTGGCGCGGCGAGTGCGAGCGTTTCATCCAGCGCCCGGTTGTTACACGCTCCTTGGAGGCGACAGGCTCAAAGTGGTAACCGCTCACGCCATCGATGAGGCTCACCACGGCAGCGCAGGCGAGATCGTCACGGCGGATGAGCTTGGTATCCGAGTCAGCTGCGGTGAGGGGCAACTTGTCATTACGGAGGCGCAACTCCCCGGTGCGAAGGCACAGTCTGTGGCCACCCTCCTGCACGGTCATCAGTCGCGATTTCAACCCGGGCAGCGCCTCGGCGACGCTAACCTCACCTGATTGTGTACTCGCCCAGGGCCATTGCGGCAGACATCATTGGTCGGGTACTGACCGGACAGTCACTAAGCCGACTCCTGCCAGATGCCCTCGATGCAGCAACGACCTCGCAGCGGCCACTGTGTCAAGAGTTGGTGTACGGCACACTGCGGGAATGGCCCTGCCTTGAAGAAACCTGTCTCAGCTTTCTCGCAAAGCCGATGCGACGGAAAGACCAGGACATCATGGCCCTCCTATGTATTGGGCTTTATGAGCTTGAGCACCTGAGCACCCCCGCCCACGCGGTCGTTTCAGAGACCGTTAACGCCACCCGCGCACTGAAGAAGCCCTGGGCCAAAGGGGTTGTGAATGGCGTGCTGCGCAATTACCAACGTCAGGAGGGTGCCGCCCGGGGAGCTTTGTCGCCAGCGGCACAGCGGGCACTGCCTGTCTGGCTGCACACCGAGCTGTGTACTCAGTATGACGGCACAGCAGAGCAGATCTCCCTGGCCGCCCGCCATCGACCGCCCATGACACTGAGAGTCAACCAACTCAAAAGCACCCGGGATGATTATCTGCGGTCGCTATCAGAAGCGGAGATAGAGGCAACACCCTGTGCCGTATCAGCAGATGGTGTCGTGCTCCGTCGCCCGTTAGATGTAGGGTCGTTACCCGGGTTTTCTGAGGGTGTCGCCAGTGTTCAGGACAGCTCGGCCCAACTGGTCGCTCGTCTGTTGGCACCTCAAGCCGGCGAGCGGATTCTCGACGCGTGCGCAGCACCAGGGGGCAAGGCCTGTCATCTGCTCGAGCTCCAACCCAGCATTGAGGAACTGGTCGCACTGGATATCAGCGAGTCCCGATTGCAGCGCGTTATTGAGAACACCACGCGGCTGGACCTCCGGCTGACCCCGCTCGTAGCCGACGCCAGCGCGCTACCAGACACGCTACTGGCCAGACCCTTCGACGCCATTCTGGCCGACGTGCCCTGCTCGGCGACCGGCGTCATGAGACGCAATCCGGACATCAAAATCCTCAGAGAATTCGACGACATCGCCGGTTTTGCCAATCAACAGCTGGCAATATTGACAGGGCTCTGGCCGGCACTGAAGCCTGGGGGTCGACTGCTGTATGTCACCTGCTCCTTGTTGGCAGTGGAAAACGATGAAGTCGTCAGCCGGTTCGCCGCCCGGCACGGTGCGCATATTGACGCGGTAAAACTGGGCACCGGCATGCCGCGCCAACATGGGTGGCAGACTCTGCCGGACCGGCGCGGTGGCGATGGGCTGTATTTTGCGCTGTTGCGCAAGCCCACTGAGTAACACTCGAACCCCTCTACCAACGTAAGTAATCCACATGGCGTGGCGGGTTTCACTTGGTTTAAGGTGTGCTCGGGTCGTTGGGAGGGTCCAGAGGCCGGTGAAGATCATTATCCTCGGAGCGGGGCAAGTCGGCGGCACGCTGGCTGAACACCTCGCCGATGAGCAAAACGACATTACGGTCGTCGACGAGCACGCCGCCACCCTGAAGCGACTTCAGGAGCGTCTGGATATCCGGACGGTGCTAGGCAACGGGGCTCACCCCTCCACATTGATGAACGCGGGCGCAGAAGACGCCGACATGCTGATCGCCGTCACCGATAGTGACGAAATCAACATGCTGTCCTGCTCGGTCGCCTTTACGCTTTACAGAACGCCCACCAAGATCAGTCGCGTGCGCTCCGCCGACTATCTCGCCAAACATAAGGCGCTGTTTGAATCGGGCGCGATTCCGGTCGACGTTATCATCGGCCCGGAGCAGCTCGTGACAAAAAATATCGAGCAGTTGATTGCCAACCCCGGCTCACTGCAGGTGCTCGATTTTGCTGATGGCCGGATCCGCCTGGTCGCCGTGAAGGCGATCGCTGGCGGGCCCATTGTCGGGCGGGAACTGCAAGAGATTCGCGAGCACATGCCCCGGGTAGACACCCGGGTCGCAGCGATTTTCAGACGCGGCGGAGACCCCATTATTCCCGAGGGTGCGACGGTGGTCGAGCCCGACGACGAAGTGTTTTTTATTGCCGCCAGAGAACATATCCGCGATGTGACTTCCGAGCTTCGCGAAGTCGATAAGCCCTACAACCGGATCATGATTGCAGGGGGCGGCAATATTGGCGCCACCCTCGCAAAGCGTCTTGAGAGGGGCTATCAGGTCAAGGTCATCGAGCGTTCCTATGACCGGTGTCGGGGACTGTCAGACATGCTGGAAAACAGCATCGTGTTGCATGGCAGTGGCAATGAGCCGCTGCTGCTTCAACAGGAAAATATCGAAAATACCGACGTCTTTTGTGCCCTGACGGACAACGACGAATCCAACATCATGATGTCCATGCTGGCTAAACGGCTTGGCGCTAAAAAAGCAATCACACTGATCACAAACTCAGCTTATGCGGACTTGATAGGCGAGGAAATCGACATCGCCATCTCACCTCAGCAAATCACCATTAGCAGCCTGCTCATGCATGTTCGGCGCGGCGATATCAGCGCCGTGCACTCGCTGCGGCGCGGCGCCGCTGAAGCCATTGAAGTGACGGCGCATGGAGACACGCGATCATCCAAGGTCGTGGGACGTCGGCTGGATGAGTTGAATCTCCCCTCCAGTGTGACCGTCGGGGCTATCCTGCGCGGAGACGCTGTGCTGATTGCACACGATCATGTGGTGATTGAAGCCAACGACCACGTCATTCTCTTCTTGACCGACCGTACGCAGATTTCCGCCGTAGAAAAATTGTTTGCGGTGGGATTCGGCTTCATCTGATGCAATTCGCCATGGCGTTCAAGATTATCGGCGTATTGCTGATCCTTTTCAGCACGGCGATGTTGCCTTCTTTATTCATATCACTGCTCGCCAATGATGGTATCGAGTCCGCATTTGCCACAGGGCTGGCCGCAACGCTGCTTGCTGGGATTTTGCTGTGGCTCCCGACACGGCACCTAAGCCGCGATCTCAATATTCGGGACGGGTTTATGGTCACAGCCTTATTTTGGGTGGTGCTGGGTTTATTCGGCGCCATACCTCTGTGGCTCACCCCCGATCTCCCACTGACCCCCGCCGACGCTATTTTTGAATCGATCTCGGGCCTCACCACCACCGGCGCAACGGTGATTACCGGACTCGATAGCTTGCCGCAGTCATTACTCTTCTACCGGCAGCTACTGCAGTGGCTTGGCGGCATCGGTATTATTGTGCTGGCGGTGGCGATCCTACCCATGCTCGGCATCGGCGGCATGCAGCTTTACCGGGCGGAGAGCGCGGGCCCCTCCAAGGACCGCAAACTGACGCCGCGGATCACCAGCACCGCCAAGGCCTTATTCGGTATCTACTTGCTGTTAACCGTCGCCTGTGCAGCCAGCTATTTTGCCGTGGGCATGTCGATGTTCGACGCGATCTGCCACGCTTTTTCCACTGTGGCGATTGGCGGCTTCTCCACCCACGACGCCAGTCTCGGGCACTATGAGCAGAACCGTGTCCTGCTAGTGAGCTCGGTATTCATGTTACTGTCAGCCATTAACTTCGGGCTGCATTTCATCGCACTTCAGCGCCGCAACGTGCGCGTCTATGCCCGGGATTCCGAGACTGCATTTTTTATCACCGTGATAGCCTCTGCGACAATCGTGGTCTGTTGCCTGTTGCTGACTACCGAAACCCTCGGGTTCGAGGACAGTTTGATTCACGGGCTGTTCCAAACCATCTCTATCGCCACCACAACGGGATTCACCACACAGGACTTTTCCATGTGGCCACTGTTTTTGCCAATACTGCTGTTAATTCTGAGCTTCATGGGTGGCTGTGTGGGCTCCACCGGCGGTGGCATGAAGGCCATGCGCATTCTGCTGATTTTCCGCCAGGGTGTAAGAGAGCTACGCCAGTTGCTCCACCCCAACGCAGTGATCCCCCTGAAACTGGATGCGCGGCGGGTACAAACCGAAGTGATTAGTGCGGTGTGGAGTTTCTTTGCGGTGTATATGTTTTGCTTTGTGCTGATCTGGCTGGCCCTACTGGCAACTAACCTCGACTTTATCTCCGCATTTTCTGCCGTGGTGGCTACGATGAACAACCTCGGGCCAGGGCTCGGAGAAGTAGCCTATCACTATGGTGCCGTCAGCGAACCAGGCAAACTGATTCTCTGCCTCGCCATGCTCATAGGCCGCCTCGAGGTATTTACCTTGCTGGTATTGCTGACGCCAGCTTTCTGGAGACATTGACTCTCGACTGCAAACGCTCAGCTATTTACACCTCGAATACTTTGCTGTCCGGCAAGCCATGAGCTTGGGTCTGCGTATCGCTATTTGGACCCGCGCGCCTGTTGAATGACCTCATAGGCTGCCGTAATTTCCTGGGCCCGTTCCGTCGCAACTCGGAGTAATTCATCAGGGACGCCTTCGGCGATGAGCTTGTCCGGGTGGTTCTCACTCATCAGCTTGCGATAACGCCTCTTAACCTCGGCATCCGAGGCGTCAGACGTCAGACCCAATGCGTCATAGGCGGTGTTCAGCTCACTCTCGGCATTGCGGGAGCGATGGCCCTCTCCCGCACTCGACTGCTGAAATTGAGCCTGCGCATTGACCATGGAAATCAGCTGGTCCACCTCACGCCGCGGCAAACCCAGTAACTGCGCCAATCGATATAACGCGCCTCGTTCGGCCTCCGAGAAGGTGCCATCGGCTAACGCAATGCCCATCAGTAAAACCATGAGCGTGTGCTGTGCCTGACGCCGGGGACCCAGACAGTCATTGAACTTGGCGACCGTGGGACCGGGATCAAAGCCGGGCGCCGACCCTGCTTTAAAGTGCTTAATCGCGCTATCGCGCTGTGCGGTATTCAATCGCAACTGGACAAAGAGCGCCTCGGCTTGGACTACCTCTGCCTCCGACACGCGGCCATCCGCTTTGGCGACAAACCCCAGCAAGGTGAACGTGGTTTCAAAAAACTGTGCGCGCATAATGTGCACGGCTTCTGGGCCGGAAAGCTGCAGAGCCCGCCATAAGCCCCTGTCAAAAGCGTGGCCCAACACCAAACCAAACAATAGCCCTGCCGGCCCAAACGCCATAAACCCGATAAGACCGGCGATGACTTTCCCCGTGACCTGCCTCATCTCTTAAGACTCGCTTCTTCATCAAGCAAGGGCATGGCCGACCAGTCATAATGATCCACCAACCCTTTGGGCCGGCAGCGGAAACGCTTGTACTGCCACTGGTATTGGCGCTCATTCCCGGCGATCAGCTTTTCGACTCCGAGATTGATTGCACTCAGCGCCTCCAACGTGTCGTCACTCTGCACGCCCGGTTCGGCAGGCCGATACACCGCGCGAAACCCTTTTTCGGTCCGCAGCACGGCGCCCATTACCGGCGCTGCGCCCGACTTTTTGATGAGATTGGACGCGAGCGCTGCGGTGAAACACTCAACACCAAAAAAAGGCGCATTGATGCCTGCATTTTCATCATTAGGAACCTGATCAGGCAGGATGCCGGTAATACCGCCGGCTCGCACCGAGCGAACCAGCTCGGCGATACCGCGCGGCGTGGTGGGCACCAGTTTACCGCCTGTGCACTGGCGGCCACTATGCACCAACTGGTCGAGTTTTTTCAGGGATATCGGTTCATAGAGCGCTACCAGCTTACCTAAGGTCGCTAGGTGCATGCCAAGCAGTTCCCAATTGCCCAAATGCGGGCCCAAAACAATCACGCCCTGTCCTGACGCCAATGGTTCCTTCACACAACCCAAGCCATCGACTTCGAGCAGTGCGGCGGTCTGTGTCCAAGGCTGCGTCCACACCCGGCCCATCTCTGACATCAGCTCCCCGGTCGATTGCACGCTCTGCCGTGCCACCACTCGCCGCATGTCGGGTGTCCATCCGGGGTACGCCAACTCAAGATTGCGAATGGCCACCCTTCGCATGCGGCCGTTGAAATGATAAAGGCTCGCACCGACCGCTCTGCCCAGGGCGCGGGCCCAAACAAGGGGCATGAGGCGCGTCAACACGATCATCAATCTGATGAGCAAAATGACAGTCCACTCCAACCAGGGGGATTTGGGCGATGCAGGCATACGTTCTAGGGAATTTGACGGGGTCAGTGTTGGAAAAGTGATTATGGCGCGGGCAACGCAGTTATACTAACCGCTCCCAACGACTTTAGGTTGTGCTTCGTGGCGCCTGCAACATTTCAAGAGGTTATTCTGCAATTGCAGAACTACTGGGCTGAGCACGGCTGCGTGGTGTTACAACCTCTGGATATGGAAGTGGGCGCCGGCACTTTCCATCCCGCCACCTTTTTGCGCGCGCTCGGCCCCGAAAACTGGAATGCCGCCTACGTTCAGCCCAGCCGTCGCCCCGCTGACGGTCGATATGGCGAAAACCCCAATCGCCTGCAGCACTACTACCAATTTCAAGTCGTCATGAAGCCTTCCCCGGCCGATTTTCAGGATCTTTATCTCGGCAGTCTTTTCGCACTTGGCATCGACCCGCTGGTTCACGATATCCGTTTTGTCGAGGACAACTGGGAATCACCCACTCTGGGCGCCTGGGGTCTGGGTTGGGAGGTGTGGCTGAACGGCATGGAGGTGAGTCAGTTCACCTACTTTCAACAGGCCGGTGGGCTGGAGTGCCACCCCGTTACCGGTGAGCTGACCTATGGTCTGGAACGCATTGCGATGTACCTGCAGGGTGTCGAGTCGGTCTATGACCTTGTCTGGACAAACACCCCTTCAGGGCCGGTCACCTACGGCGATGTGTACCACCAGAACGAAGTAGAAATGTCGACCTTTAACTTCGTTGAAGCTGATGTCGACTACCTGTTCTCCCAATTCGAGTTTTGTGAGCGCGAAGCGATGCGGCTGGCAGAGAGACAACTGGCGCTGCCCGCCTACGAGCACGTCATGAGGGCATCCCACACGTTCAATCTGCTCGATGCCCGTCACGCCATTGGTGTGACAGAGCGACAACGCTACATCTTGCGCGTCCGCGCGCTGGCGCGGGCGGCGGCTGAAGCTTATGTGGCGGCGCGAGGTACACTCGGCTTTCCACAGGCTGATCCTGACCTGGCGGCAGCCGCGCTCGCGCAGCTGGAAGCCGCTGCAGGTGACGAATCATGAGCGCCACCGATCTGTTGTTTGAACTGGGTACCGAGGAATTGCCGGCCGGCGAGATCTTGGCCATGGCCGCTGCCTTGTGTCAGGGCGTGACCGATGGCCTGACGGAGGCTAGCCTGCCGTTTACTGGAGTGCACCCGTTTTCAACGCCGCGACGCCTGACAGTATGGGTGGAAAACGTCGCTATTAAAGGCCCCGATAGTGAGCATAAGGTGGTAGGGCCGCCCGTCTCTGCAGCAAAGGATGATAGCGGTGCATGGACCAAGGCCGCAGAAGGTTTTGCGCGCAAGCAAGGCGTTTCTGCAAACGACCTGATCGTCGTTGAGGAGCAGGGCGAGCAGCGTGTCGCCGCCCACATATCAATAAAGGGCGTACAGGCTGCCGAGGTGATTCCAGACATCATCGCCAATGCGGTTGCGGGCATACCCGTTTCAAAGCGAATGCGGTGGGGTCGGTCGCGCGACGAGTTTTTACGCCCAGTGCAGTGGCTGGTGTTGCTTCTTGGAGATGCCGTCCTGCCACTTCAGTTATTCGGGCTTGAGAGCGGCCGGGAGAGTCTTGGCCACCGCTTTCATCAGCCGCTTCCCGATATCCTTGATCACGTTGTAGACGTCATCCGCAGAAAGTTCCTGTCCGCAACTCTTCAAGGCATCCTGCAACTCTGGAATGCTAATCGTCGGCTCTACTTCTTCCGTGGGGAGCGTTTCTGTTCGAAGGGCAGACCGGAGTGTGGAATGCTGGCCTTCGTCATCTGTGTCGTTATCAGGACCCTCGGATAGAGTTGGCGTGTCACGATCGACGAGGTCAAACATGCCACGTGAAATCTGCTCTTCCGTTTGCTCCTTAATAATTCAAGAGAGACAGCACCAACGCAAAATATCTGGTCACGATGTTTAACGACTACAAAGTGCCGTTTGCATGGCGCTTAACATACCGCCGTGACAGATGACATAATGTATTGCGAGTACGCGAAAAACTCATCGAATGAGATATCATCGTCTTGATTCTCATCGAGTTCACCGACCATGTAGTCTAGGTCGGCCTCAGTTATGCTCTGCGGAATAAATAAAAAAACTCGTGAGAGTTCAAGGAAAACGACAAAACTCACTTCCATTACAAGTACGGAACTTACTCCACTGGGGGCCATCTTTTCAATCTCCTCCTTCAGCTCCTCGCGAGTTATTGATCCTCCGCCATCTGCATCAAAAACTCGAAATATTTCATTCCAGACACGCTCCTGGCGCATTGCTACAGCCGCGGCCGCGTGCCGCTTTTTGGCAATGTCTTCATCATTCTCTGGTGCATCGTCGAGGTCATCGTCGGTGTAAGCATGCACGTCAAGGATACTTTAAGGCGAAGAAACAAAAACCATGGGTAATGTTAGATAAGCTTTCATTCATTCTCCAATTGAGCGATCAAGATTTAGAGTTCGGAGGTCCCACCTGTCAACTACTGGGCTTTGTGTTGCACTTTTGAGGCCGAGCTTATGTGCAGCCATGACGGCGTCAATGCCTTTCTTAAATTTCGTTCGCAACTTTTTCTTTTTCGCCTGTTCGGCACGCCAAATCTTCATTCCACTTTCAGCGCCTGCCTGCGATCGCGCGCGGTCCCGTTTCGTCCC
>CAJXDE010000066.1 GCA_913052635.1 uncultured Halieaceae bacterium | reverse complement strand
CCTTGATCGCACCTGCTGTGACAATCGCAATAATTCCGAGCATCCAGATCTCCCGTTGTTGCGCCAGAAGTGTTATAGCTCGAGAGGAAAAACGCAACCGACCCGACGAGATCAGGACGGTCAGTCCAACGAGTACGAGGGCAGGTAAAACCAAGACAAGCAGTAAGGTCTGAAGCATCAATCGGTCCAGAAGATTAATCGTGTAGGTAGTATCGCTAAGCCCACACTCCTGGGCCATCCTTATGGAGCACGCTCAGTGATGAAGAAATATCTTCCCGAGATTTGAGTGCTATGTTAATGATATGAAAGTAATTTTTTATGGCGACTGGTTTAACGTTCAATCAATGCACAGACAACGACAATATTGAATCTTATTCTGGCTTAAGCAAGTGTCGCATGCTTCGACCTACGCTCACGGCTGCTGTCATCGTGATTTCTGCAATCGCGGCACCTGTTCACGCTGAGATCGTTGCCTCCACCTGTCGTCTGCTGCGTTACGACGGTTCTGCTGTTGATGTTGAGTCGTTCAAGTGCGACTTTCGCCAATCGGCTGGCAACGTTCAGGTTTGGTCTGATCGTTGGACGTTTGAATTTCCAGCTGCTGAACAGAATGTCTCATATCTCCGCATCAATTCTCGGCCGCTGATTTTTACTCGCACAGGTCAATACACATTGGAGGTGTATCAGGGAGGCAACTGATTACAAGCATTGAAGCTTTCACTGCATGTTTGTCGCGAGATTTTCTGTAGATCTTTAAGACATTTGAGAATCCGTCGTGATTCTCAATTTTGATGTTCCGATTTCTGCCGTCGACGGTCCTTCCCCCTGTTCCCCTGACATGAGCCATGCCAGCTTCCCGTTCGCCACCAGTCGCGAGATCGAACTCGGTTACGCCATTGTGCGAGCCTCGCGCATTACCTTCGTGGGAGAGCTGGGTTGGGAGCTCTATGTGCCGACCGAGTTTTTGCAGCATGTGTATGACCGCCTTCTTGAAGCGGGCGAGGCAGTCGGATTGGTGCATGCTGGCTACCACGCGCTCAACTCACTTCGGTTGGAGAAGGCCTACCGGCACTGGAGTCACGACATCACCGATGAGGACTCGCCATTGGAAGCGGGGCTGAGCTTTGTGATTAAGTTCGACAAGCCTGGTGGCTTTATTGGGCGCGAGGCATTGCTGGCCCAGCAGGAGCAGGGCGTCACGCGGCATCTGGTGCAACTCAAACTCAACGATCCCGAGCCGCTCATTTATCACAATGAGCCGATCTGGCGGGGCGATGAGATCGTGGGTCACATCACATCCGCTGCCTATGGGCATACACTCGGGGGGTCAGTGGGACTCGGTTACGTCAGTGCGGAACCCGGCGCGCCGGCTGACGCAGTGCTTGGCGATACGTATGAAGTGGAAGTCGCCTGCGAGCGGTTCGCGGCAGATGTCTCGCTGCGGCCGCTATACGACCCCCAAAACACAAAGATTCGCTGCTAGGGATCGGCTGCCTCAGGCGCTCTCCACCAGATCTTCCGTCATCAAACGAATCGGAAACTTGGCGCGGATCTCGGCGTCGACCTCGGCCGGAATGTGCGTCGGCACATAGGTCGCCAGTATGTGGTCGCGGGTGCGAATGGCATTGTCGATCGCCCGGGGTTTGTCTGAGGCCTCCCACACGGTGGGGCTGAACCGGTTGCCCACCTCAGGGTAGAGGTACTCGCTCTGCATCACCGCCAGCGTATGGTCCGAGCCTAGGTAGTGTCCTTTGTCGCCAAGGCAGACCTGGGCGAGGTCATCGAAGCCCAGCGTTTTCTCGTTGACCTCGATGCCTCGCACGGCGCGCAGCGTGGCACCCAATACATCGTTATCGAGGATCAGGCTCTCGGGGCACACGCCGAGCAGGCTCGAGTACATACCTGCCGCCTCGTAAATCAGGTTGGAGCCGGCTAGTGCCGGCGGCATCAGTGTATGAGCCCGCTCCGCGCCTGCTTGGAAATCAGGCATGTTGGCATCTGTCATGCCGCAGGCAGTGCCGAAGGGTAGGTCAAAATAGAGCCCCAGTTGAGCGCAGCCACTTGATATCAAGCCTTGCTCAGGGGAACCGCCGCTCATGGCGCCAGTACGGAGGTCTGAAACAAAGGGCCAGGCGCCGATGATGGCTGGCGCGCCGGGCTCGATGGCGTTTACATACACCAGCCCGCCAATGCACTCGGCCCATGCCTGGCTTACCGTGCCCGCGAGTGTTGCTGGGGTGGTGGCACCGGCTTGTCCCGCGGATAACAGCAGTACGGGCATGCCGCCCTCGACCGCAACGCGAAGGCACTCCAGCGCTTCCTGCGCAAACTTCATCGGCGGCACGACAAAACAGTTCGATTGGCTTACAAAAGGCCTTGCACGCCAGGCAGCCTCGCCACCGGCGATGATGTGCAGCATCTCCAGCGCTTTGCCTAGGTGGTCGCCGTTGCTCCAGCTCGCACCCACGTGCTTGCGCGTACCGGCCACGCAGCAATACGTAGTGTTGAGATCCATCTCGTAGGTGTTTTCCAGATCGCGCAATACGCACATGCGCTGAAACATATGAATGTGCTCGCAGTTATCGGCAATGCGTGCGAGATTGTAGAGGTCCCGGGTAGTGGAGTCTCGGTACTCATTCTTGATCGAGTCGGCGATCATCACGGCGGCGCCCCCCGTGGCAAAGTGCACACGAGAACCCGACAGATCCAGATCGAACTCAGGGTCCTGTGCATGAAGGGTGAGATTGCGTTTGGCGTGCTCGAGAGCTGTATCGACTGCGGCACGCGGCATGCGCAGGCGGCCGTCGTCCCCGAGGACTGCGCCCACGGCCTCACAGGTTTCAATGCAGTGTGGTGTGGCGTCTTTGAAGCCAACCTCTTCGAGAATACGGTAGATATTCTCGACGATGGCTTCGAGATCCTGATCGGCAAAAGGATGGTAGCGGCCGCCGCGTTCACCGGGCCGCACAGGTTTCATTGCTTCTTCGAGCGGCGCGCTACGTTGAGCATGTCGCGCCTGTCTGCCTCCCGCACGTCTCGCCATCGTCAGGTCCCCCCCTAAAGCCGGCCAGCGCTCGCCCGGTACTGATATCCGAGCCGAAAAACAGGGATAGAGATACCTCAAAAATCTTGCTCACGCCAGCAGAATTTGCGCCGACGACAGCAAAACATGAATCGGTATCGGCGGCCGTCGACTGGCGCTGGAACGAGAGTGGAAAGCAGGGGGAGTCCGTCGCTGACGTAGCTCCTCGAGAGCGTCTCGCCTCAACCGGTGGTCAAGGCGAGAAAGGGAGTGAGCGTTACTGAGCCTGTCCTGCGCGAACCAGGGTCGCTGCATACATTCGTGGGCTGTCACAGCTCATGATCTCGCCAAAAATGGCATCGTCCATCTGCCGGCCGCCGCCATTCACATAGAGATCCGCGTCACGACCATAGGTCTCGAGACTGGGTCTCCAGACAGAGATTTTCATGTCTGCGGTCATGTCGGTCGGGTTACCGTGACCGGGGAAGTGATAGGCGATTGCCGCCACGACTTCCTGCTCGTCGAGGTAGGCGTTCCATTTGGCAGTGGCTGCCATCATGGCAGCTGGTGTAACACCCTCATTGAGCGTGCAGTCACTGAAGCTGGCCACAGCGGAAGAGGGACCTTCAGTCGGTGGGCGCACCAGCATGGTCGCTGCTTCGCTGTGCCAGCCGCAGGTCCAGACCTCGTTGAAGCGTTCATTCATTTTTTGGCCTTTGGTCATCCAGGTATGCATGCCCTTGCCCATCTCGGTGAAGTTAGGCGCATAACCGAACCAACCTGCTTCACGGGCAAAATCAGCGTTGGCTTTGAAGATCGGGTTCAGAACCCATGCGGTGTAAGCGTCGAGACCGTTTTCATCGGACCAGTCATTCCAGTCCTCCACGACTTCCATCAGATCCGACATGGATTTGCCTTCGTTCATTTGGCAGCCCCAGCTCTCGATGGCACCCAGTTGTGGCATATCTTGCTGTGCATGAGCTGGGCTCATCGCCATCACGATGAGCAGGCTTAGCAAACTGTTGCCCCAGTATTTCATTGCATTTTCCCCTTGTTGGAACGTTGGTTTTTGTTGCGTTGATCGCCGCCAACTCTCGGCGGTTACTTTCACCATAGACGGGCTGTTCTAGGCTTTCAAATGGCTGTGCAAGGGATGAGCGCGGTTAGCGGTGATCCGCGACGCTTGATTGGCGTGCATTTCGGCAGACCAAAAGTCTGCAGCGGACCCTGAAAAGCGCGTCACCGGTGGCTGTGATGGGGCTTTTTTTTGTCTTTTCCTTCTAAGCGGGCTCGTTGGACCTTATGCGCGCGCCTGTGCGGATTTGGTGGAGGTGGGCTTGGTGGCGGGCGTTGCTATGTATCGTAACGATCGACATCTGCATGCAGAATAGTTTTGGTCAGCCGTTTGCCATACCGGCGCTGCCGTCTCCGCGCTTTGGCTGGTGTCGCACGCCAGCCCTCGCGCTTGTCAGACACCAGAGCGTCGAGATCCTCGACGATCTCGACGCGGTGTCCGTCCGATTCATACGTTCTGCGCGGCATGGCGCCACTTTAGCGAAACACCAGCGCAGTAAAACTCAGCTCCGACTCAGGACAACCTCATATAGGGAGTAGGTCAGGACACCATCCTCACCAAGGGATCCGGCGCCGACCGCTTGAATCCGATTGAGCCAGGCATAACGCTTATCGCCGGTCTGAAAAGTGGGCGCGGTGACGATCAGACCGCTGGCCATATCGGCCCGCCCGCCGTACTCGACGTAGATGTAGGCTCCGTCATCGGTTTTCAGGGTTAATCGCACGTCGACACAGCCAACGGTGCTGTCACTGCCGATCGTCAGCCAGTCTGCTGCGTCGGTCGCTGCCAGACTGGCGCGCAGTCGATCGCTTTCCACCTCAACGCTGGTGACATCCACCAGCAACCGAGTGCCCTTGGGCCCGTCGCCTACCTCAATACGCTGCCCCAGCTGTGCGGTGATGGTTCCCATTGGCACCAGTTCGGCGTTCGCTCTCATTTGTTACTCCTTTGATCGGGTTGGTGTAGTGATTGGCGAGTGTATCCGGACAAGACCGCGGGGACCTGTCTAGAGCATAGGGCGGTGTCATGTTGGGTGTTTCGAAAGCCTAAGTGGATCCAGCCAGTTGGGGGGGGGAGTTATGGCGTGTATGGCGGTTATTCGTGCCACCCCACCGTAAGCTGCCTTGTCCTCGGATACACTGCCCTGCTTGATCCATCGTTCACACTCAACATAGAGGCACGTTATGGCTATTGGCTTGTTGGCGACGATTACGGTTTTGGAAGGCAAGAACGAGGAGTTCGAGCAAGCTTTTTTGGATCTCACTGAAAAGGTGAGGGCTAACGAGCCCGGCAACGTGTTTTATGCGCTCCATAAGAGTGGCAGCGAACCGCAGGTGTACAAGGTGATGGAGCAGTACGACAGCCCACAGGCCCTCGATGCCCATGGCAAGAGCGATTACTTTCGGGAGGCCAACAAGCAGTTGGCTGGTTTGGTGGCCGGTGCGCCGGAAATTGAAATTCTGGAAGCGGTGACACGGTAAGGGCGGGAAGGTCGGAGCGGAGATGGCGCGGAATGCAGGAGTCGAACCTGCGACCTTCGGTTTCGTAGACCGACGCTCTATCCAGCTGAGCTAATTCCGCGCAAAACCAACAAGGCAGTGCCTCTCCGGGGCGCGTAGTATACACACTTGGCAAGGCCTCGCCAGCGCTGGAGGGGCCATTGCGGCTCACCGGTCAGACAGTGAAGCCGCGTAATCAGCGGCCGCAGGCTGCACAGGTGACGAGGCCAATTTAGGACGATGCACATTCTGGTCGATGCCGATGCGTGCCCCGTGGTGATTCGCGAAATCTTGTATCGCGCGGCACAAAAGCGCAACATCAAATTGACGCTATTCGCTAACCAGTCATTCCAGATTCCGGCGTCTCCCTTGGTTAGTCTATATCAGGTCGCTAAGGGCCCTGACATGGCGGATCACGAAATTGTCGCCCGAGTAGAGGAGGATGACCTGGTGATCACTGCCGATATCCCACTCGCCAGCGAGGTGCTCGAAAAGGGCGCCCTCGTGATCACGCCTCGGGGTGAACGCTACACGCAAAACAACATTCGCCAGCGCTTACAAATGCGAGACTTCATGGAGACCATGCGCGCTTCTGGCGAGCATACCGGTGGCCCACCGCCGCTCAATCAGACCGACCGCAAGGCCTTCGCTGATCAATTGGATCGATTGTTGAGCCGGGCGCTCAAGTCAGGCTAATTCTCGCTCTCAGATATCGACCCACTCGATGATCTCGGCCTCCAGCTGATCGAGATCGGCGACGGTCTCGCTGATCGTTCTGCCCGCGACAGCGATGCGTGCATTGGCGGTCGACTGCGGGTCCCCTGTGATAAGAGGGTGCCACCATGGCAGTGACTTCCCCTCCGCAAGGCGTCGGTAGGCGCAGCTTCGTGGCATCCACGCCAGCTCAGCAGCACTCATACGACGAACGTCGAGGCAGTCCTCAACTTCCTCAAGGCGCGTCGCGTAACATTTGCATCGACCCGTCTCGTCATCCAGCAGTTGGCAGGCCACCCGGGTGTAGAACAAATCGGCGGTCTCGTCATTGACCAGCTTGTGGAGACAGCACTGCCCGCAGCCATCGCAAAGTGACTCCCACTCGGCGTCGGTCATAGCGTCGAGCGACTTGGCTTCCCAAAAAGGTTTGGTGGACATATTGGTCTCCCGGTGATGCTCGGATGACGTGGGTTGGCTTTAAAACTCGCACAGTGACCGCCGGATAGCGGATAATCGACCTGAGTTTACAGGAGTCGCCGGTTATGGATCTCGGTATTAAAGGACGCACTGCGCTGGTATGCGCTTCCTCAAAGGGTTTGGGAAGAGGGTGCGCAGAAGCGCTTGCCGCGGAGGGCGTCGATCTTGTTTTAAATGCGCGGGGCAATGAGGCACTGGAGGCGACCGCAGCCTCAATACGGGACGTCTCCGACGTTGCGGTGACGACGATCGCCGCAGATATCACGAGTGAGGCCGGTCAGGCGGCGGTGCTTGCAGCGGCGGGGGATGTCGATATTTTGGTAACCAATGCGGGCGGCCCGCCGCCTGGCACGTGGACCGATTGGGATCGCGATGATTTTATTGCTGCCTTTGACGCGAATCTGTTGACGCCTATTGCAATGATCAAGGCGCTGCTGCCTAGCATGATGGCACGCGGCTGGGGCCGGATCGTTAACATCACCAGTGTAGCCGTGAAGGCGCCGATACCCGTGCTTGGACTCTCCAATACCGCACGTTCCGGTCTGACGGGCTACGTGGCGGGAGTGGCACGGCAGGTTGCGGGCAGTGGTGTCACTATCAACAACCTCTTACCCGGGTTACATGACACTGACCGGCTGGCGATGCTTGACCAGGTCGACGCGTCGGCACGCGGCATTTCCGAGGCTGAGGCACGCGAGGCGCGTACCGCCACCGTACCCGCCGGCCGTTTTGGCACCGCTGACGAATTTGGCGCAGCCTGCGCCTGGCTGTGCTCGGACAAAGCAGGCTTTGTGATTGGCCAGAACATCCTGCTCGACGGCGGCGCGTTTCCTGGCGCGATGTAGGTTTACGCTGGGGGTTTTAGCCGACGGGGTGGTGTCGGCTGCCGTTAATCCCATTATACAAAAAGACGTCGCGGAGTCTTAGCGATTGGCCTCACCTGCGCGCAGCCGCTGAATCAGGCTCGAGGTGTCCCAGCGATGTCCTCCGAGCCCCTGTACGTCCGCATAAAAGGTATCGACTAATTGGGTGACCGGCACCTCGGCGCCTACTGACCGAGCGGCTTCAATTGCGATACCCAAGTCCTTGCGCATCCAGTCAACCGCAAAGCCAAAGTCGAACTCACCCCTGATCATGGTCTCGGCGCGGTTATTCATCTGCCATGACTGTGCCGCCCCTTGCGCAATGACCTCCATGGCGGCCGGGACATCAAGCCCCGCGCGCTCGGCAAAGTGAATACCCTCTGATAATCCTTGCAGGAGCCCCGCGATGCAGATCTGGTTGACCATTTTGGTGAGCTGTCCCGCGCCGACCGGCCCCATTCGCCGAACGCTCTTGGCGTAACACGCAAGCAGTGGTAGTGCCTCAGTGAAGGTCTGCTCATCAGTCCCGACCATGACCGTCAGCACGCCATTTTCCGCGCCGATTTGCCCTCCTGAGACGGGTGCGTCGAGAAATGCCACACCTGACTGATCGGCCAGGGCGGCCAGCGACGTGGCCAGGGCCTCTGAGGTCGTGGTGTGGTCAACTAGGAGCGCGCCGTCACGCATTGCTGGGAGCGCGCCGTGCTGACCGGTGGTGACTTCGCGCACATCATCGTCGTTGCCCACGCAAAGCATCACGGCGTCTTGGGCTTTTGCCGCGGCTGCCGGCGTCGGCGCAATGTAACCGCCGTATTCACTTTGCCAGGCCTCAGCGCGGGCGCCGGTGCGGTTAAACACGGTTACCTCATGTCCTGCGCGCGCCAGGTGACCGGCCATGGGGTAGCCCATGGCACCCAATCCGATAAAAGCGATGCGGTGTGGAGAAGTCATCTGTCGGCGCGTCCTGTCGTAAGAAGAGTGGTACAGCCTAACCCAATCAGGTTGGGCGTCGGATGAGGTAAGGGCAATGAGCGATAACAGTCTGGACATAGTAATCGGTGCGGGGAGTGCGATCGGACGCGCACTGATCGAGAATTGGTCGCGCAAGGGCGCGCAGCCGATTCTTGCAGTCGCGCGATCAGTGGACTCACTCGCGGCGGTTGAGCCGCTCCGCGTGCAAACCCTCCAGTGCGACTACAGTGAAGCCGCGCTGGCAGCGCTTGCTACTCAGTTGCAGGAACAATCGGCAGATATCAGGCGACTGGTGATCTGCAATGGCGTTCTGCAGGGAGAGGGCTATCGGCCGGAGCGGGCACTCAATCAGGTGAAAACGAGTGCGATGGAGCGGGTGTTCGAGATCAATACTTTTTTGCCGATGCGGATGCTAGCCTCGCTGTCACCCGTGCTCAAGCGAAGCGCGGCGCCGCGGATTGCGGTGTTGTCGGCGCGAGTGGGTAGCATCGGCGATAACGGTCTCGGTGGTTGGTACAGCTACCGCGGCAGCAAGGCGGCGCTGAATATGATGTTGCGCTGCGCGGCACTGGAGATGCGGCGAGTCAACCCCGCCGCCAAGATCATGGCCTACCACCCCGGCACGGTGGATACCCCCTTGTCTCAGCCTTTTCAGGCAAGCGTCTCGGCTGCAAAGCTGTTCAGCCCGGCGCGCGCGGCCGCAGCGCTAGATAAAGTGCTCAACGGTTTTGAGGTGGAGGGCGATCTGGCCTACCTCGACTGGCAGGGCCAGCCGATACCCTGGTAGGCGTTAGGCTGGCTACTAGAAACGGTTTCCCTCTCCTAACGACTCGTTATGTCTCCCAACAAATACCTCGGTAAGGCTGATTTTGAATGTGAGACTTTTGTGCCTAAGCAGTCACACCAACCTGTTTGGTCAGGCTGTCTCCACAACCGAGAAGTGAATATCGACGCTGGGTAGTCTAGCGAGTAACGCATCGCCCAACGCGCTGGCCGGAGTCCAGATGCCGCCGCCGACCCTCAGGTCGTCCTGAGTAAGACAGAGCCCGGCCTGCGCCAGCATCCGCGACGTCGCCCCGTAACCTGGGTCGCGTTGCCCGACAACTTTCACACGAAGCGAGTGGGTGCCGTCGGTACCGTGTGCCCAGAATTCAAAAAAACCATTGTCGCGGGTTGTCTGAGTAGGACCTTCACCGGGGTTGGGGAGCAATGTCTTGAGCAAAGCCCGCGTAGGTGAAAAGAATGTTCCGGCCATTACGGTGCCCAATCCCGCAGCACTCAGGATAGCCTTGGCTCGGCTTGAGCAAAGCTGTGACTCGTCGTATCGGAAGTCGGACCCGTAGGGCAGTCCGGCAAGCGCGTGGGATCGCCTAACGACCTTGGTGTTGATCGCTGCCATGACGAAGGGACCGGTCCATGACTCAAAGTGGTCGTCCCAGGAAATGCCGCTTTGATCCGGTACGTCAAGCCCTCTCTGAATGCTCGCCGGGTAAAGTGCATAAGGGTCCATCACGAGTTCGCGAATCGCGGGGTCCTTCGATGCTTGCTCAGCCACATACATCAAGCTGGCTACCGTGCCGCCACTTACCCCGCCTGCGGCTTCGCCCATTCGGCCCGCTACGTGCGTTGCGTAGTGACCGAATCGTTCTTTGAAGCGCTGTTGAAGGAAACAAACCGATAAATCAGAGGGTACGGAGTCAAACCCGCAGCTATGGATGAGTCGTGCGCCGCTGGCTTGGGCAATAGGATTGATGCGTTCGTAAACCTGCGCCATCCATTGGGCCTCACCGGTGAGGTCGCAGTAGTGGGTGCCCTCCGTCGCACAGGCTTCGATTACCGGTGTGCCGAATTGGGCGTAGGGCCCCACGGTGCTGATCAGTGTTCGGGTTTGTCTGGCCATGGCGCTGAGTTGATCAGCATCGCCACTGTCGGCAATGACAATAGGTAAGTCAGGCACGCCGAGCTCCCGTCGCACCCCATCCAATTTTCGCTCATCACGACCGGCAATCGCCCAATTCAGTTGAGTGTGCTTCTCGGCGAGGTATTCCGCGACTAGCTTGCCTGTGAAGCCCGATGCGCCGTAAAGCACGATCTCAAATTGCCGCTCTGACATCACTAACCACCCTTTTGTGTTCAGTCATCTACAGTAGCAAGCCTATTACATATGACCGGGTCAATAGCGTGGTACTTCTTCGCAGGAAAGTGCTCTAGTTGCGCTGCATACCTCTCATATAAATGGGGGATCATTGAGCTGGATGCGACTTAATCCCCGTGGAGAGTCGAACCCTTGCGCGTTAAAATGGGCGAGGCTAGGGCGTTGGCCAGCAATCTACAGCTGTTCACGCAGTGGTAGTTTGATCTTTCCGACTTCTCCGTCCTCGAGGAGGTACACATGGTCAGTGAATTGAAGCGAGCCGCGTTACCAGTAGTGATTGGGCTGGTTGGATTGGCTGCCTACACACTGTTGCAGATCACAGCGCCGCAGCCTGCCCCGAGGCTAGAGGCCCCGCGACCTATCAGCGTAAAGGTCGAGCCAGCAATCAGGACTCTCACGCGACCCACCATAGTGGCCTTCGGTGAGGTGCGTCCTGCGGTCCGCACTGAGTTGGTCGCGCAGGTGGGCGGTAAAGTTGTGGCAACCTCCCCCGCCTTCATTGAAGGCGGTAATTTCACCCCTGATGATGTACTTCTGTCTATCGAAGACACTGACTATCGGGCCGCGATGGAAGAGGTCGTAGCACGTGTCGCTG